>NZ_CP050699.1:4335000-4635000 GCF_005116675.2 Desulfosediminicola ganghwensis | reverse complement strand
AGTACGCCATTGAAGATACCCGCCAGGCCCTTAACGAGGCCAGGGGGAAGGGAGTGCACACTTTCTCGATTACAGTTGATCGTACCGCACATTCTTATCTGAGTCATATGTGTGGCAGACATAACTCCATCTTTGTCGAGAAGGTAGAGCAGTTGCCGGCCAGACTGCCTGAAATCTATCGGCTCATGACGAGCTGATGCCAGCTGCCTTTCGACTTAGGCGATACAGTCTAAACTTGAGCAGTAATCTGTTCAGGTAGGTTAGAGGTGGGTGTGCAGGCAGACGCCTGGGCAGGCCTGGCCGAAGGCCTGGGAAAAGTAGATCGGTGAGATGAAGAACCTGCCCTTTGCCGGCTAATCGTACTGTACATCCTGCGCAGTAGGTTATCATCGGCAGATCCCTGGTTTCATCGTGCCTGCGTTTACTCCAGCCTGCAGCGAAGTCCGTTCCCACACAACCGACAGCTCCACCCTCTCCGCAGCAGTAGGTTCTCTCACGGTTATGTTCCATTTCTTTTATAGCACCGCCAGCTCTCTTGCTCAGCTTTCGAACTGCCTGGTGAACTTCCTGATGAAATCGAGTAGTGCAGGGATCATGTATTGTAAAAGCCCTCTTGGCTGTGCATGCTGGCCTGAAAGAGTTTTGCTGGCAGAGTTTCTCCAGTTCATCATATATAGTCGTGATGTCAAGAGGTGCACCGTATTGCCGGAAAGTCAGGTGGCAGTTGGGGCAGCCGGTAATAACCCTCTGAACCCCGTTGGCAGTCAGTTTTTGTATCAGTTGCCCGAACCCCTTCTCGAAAAATTGCTGCCTGCCGAGATCGTGGGATGGTTTCAGGCAGCAGTCTACAATGATGCCGACCGTCGGGTTGTTCTGAAGAAGGAGTTCATAAAGTCTTAGGGTGTGATCAGGCCGTATTCCCGGCAGGGCGCAACCGGGAAAGAAGACAGTGTCGCAGTTTTCAGGAATGTAGTGAAAGCGAAAAAACGTACTGCTGCCAAGTCTTTCGTAGCTCAACAGACGCCGGTATTTACCGGCTTGGAAATGATCGTTTTCCACTGCCTGTCTGCGGAGCTGTAAAAACATCATGTCAGGTTCGAGATCGACAGGGCATACGGAAGTGCAAAGACCGCATAAACTGCACTGGTATGAAAGATGTGCCAAGGTTGCTGCGGTTGGCGAAGTGGTATCAGCTGATCCAGGGTGATGGCCAAGGATGGTGCGGGCCAGTTCGCCGGGAGTGCTCGTGCTTTTAAGAAAGACACATTCACGCTGACATTTCCGACAGTGCGTGCAATTCTCGGCTATAACCTGAAGGGCAGGAGCCAGTTTATTATCGCCTGGTTCCTGCCCTTTGTTGTGAGCTTCCGGGTTGTTCAGATCTGGCATGAAATTCTGGTATGCCGGGTGCAGAGCTTATTCTGATGCAAGTTCTTTGGCCAGTTGTTCCGGACTCATGGTCCAGAATGGAGTGCCGTCGCTGGTGAGTCGAACTTTGAAATCGAAATGGTCGCCCTGTTTTACTTTAGAAGCAAGAAATACATCTTCGCCATCGATTACAGCCCAGCTGCCACGGATTTTTGCTTTCATACGCCGCTTGATGCCGGTCTCTTTGATGTTTGCGTAGGCAACCGGACAGAGATGTACCAGGATGGGTTCTCCATCACCCTCATCCAGGTAAAGTGCAGTACCCGGAGCCATCCCTTTCAGTGGAGTAATCTCCTCGAATTTGATTACTTCGCCTTTAATTCTGTCAAGCTCTTTGGGGTTGTAGAGCTTGTTGTAGTCTGAGTCGGCTTCCCACCCTCTAAAGCCTTGCTCTTGAGCAAAGGCAGGCAGGGTAGTGGCAGAGAACACCAGTGAAAGTGTGATAAAGACAACCCAGGTAAACGATCTTGGCATTCTGTCGTGAATTGGTTTCATAATTATAACCTTTTACATTTTGTAGCATGGGGCGCAATTCATCAGCCCGGAATTGCTGAATCTGAGTGAAGGAATATTTTCACAGCAGAGCAGATCTGAAATTCTCAACAATCAAATATATAAGTCTTCACACCATATTTTGCCATATGCGCCTTTGGTGGGTGGATCAGAAATTGGATAATCAATGGTGCTGATGAAAAAAATCCTGAAGTAAACTTCTGCGCCAGCCTTCTGTTTGTCTGAGGTCCGGAAGCTGCTGGCTTCTGGAGCTGGTCAATACCTTGGCGAGGCTTTTAAGTTCACTGCTGTTGCCGACCAGGGCCGGGTCTATGCCAAGGAGTTCGCATTTGAGTTTAATGAGGCCGTGCAGTTTGTCCAGTGTCAGCTTGTCCTTTTGGGATAACCTGGTAACACGCTTCACGGTGGGATAATTTTCTTCGGGTGTATTGAGCACCTGCTGGGTCAACTCGATAATTGCAGTACCGTATTTTTTGAATGCCTTTGGTGAAATGCTGGTTTTTTGTTGCAGATTCTCGAGCTGCAAAGTCTTTTCGTTGGCGATGTTCAGCAGGATGTTGTCCTTGATGATATGGCCTCGAGGCTTGTCTTGCTTTTTTGCTTCACCCTCGCGCCAGATTACGAGCTCTTTTAATATAGCGAGCGATTCTCTCTTCAACGACCCGCAACCGCGAATTTTGCGAAAACGATCGCCGTTGCAGTTTTCCTGGTAATGCTTCGGGTTGTTCAGAATGTTCAATTCTTCCTGCAGCCAGGATTTAATCTGGGGGCCTATTACCCGATTAAGCAGAAGAACCCGAACCGCCCTCAGGTAGCGCACATCGTCCAGAGCGTAGAGTACCTGCTTTTCATCAAGTGGCCGTTTAAGCCAGTTTGTTCTGGTTTCTGTCTTCGGTAGTTCTATATCAAGCAGCTCTTTTATAAGCTTACACAGTGACATTGTAGAGGGCAGATTGGCAAAACCGGCAGCAATTTTAGTGTCGAATATATTCTGTGGTACAGCGCCGGTTACCCTGCTGAGAATCGCCAGGTCTTGTGGAGCATCGTGAAGAACCTTGACCACACTCCGGTCAGAGAGCAACTCTCCGAGTGGGCTGAGGTCTTCAATCGCGATGGGGTCGATAAGGATGCAGTCTTCGTCTGAGAGAGCCATCTGTATGAGGCCCAGTTGCGGATAGTAGGTACGTTCCCAGACGAACTCGGTGTCGAGCGCTACGGCATCAGTTTTACATGCCCTGGCTACAAGTTCGCTCAGGTCTGCGCTGGTTGTGATCATCATTTGGTATATTTTCCTGATAATAAGGTGAGTAGACACCTTTCTCTTTAGTCAATCCGCCCACAGGCGTCAAATCATTTTAAGCAGCACCATTCGAATGCTAAAGAGCAGAAAAAGATGAGCCTGATAACTTTGGGGTGGTAGATTGGTGTAATTTACGTATTATTACAGGAGATAACATCTTCTTTTCTTAAAATACACCGTCTTCGATGCTGATATATATCCTGAAACGAATATTACTGATGGTCCCGACCTTGATCGGAATCATGCTGATAACCTTCATTGTCACCCAGTTTGTCCCGGGAGGACCGGTCGAAAAACTGGTGGCTGAAGTTGAAGGCTATGGTGCCGGCGGAGGGGAAGTTGTCTCGGGTGGTTCACTGTATCGCGGTGATTCCGGGCTTGATACCGAGCAGCTGGAATCACTAAAAAAACTGTACGGTTTCGATAAACCACCGATGCAAAGATTTTTTACTATGATGGGCAACTATCTGGTTTTTGATTTCGGTGACTCCTACTACTACCGGACCAGTGTCGTTGAATTGGTTATCTCCAAACTGCCGGTGTCGATGTCCCTGGGCCTCTGGAGCTTTCTAATTGTATATGGGGTCTGCATTCCTCTTGGGATAAAAAAAGCTGTCAGCGACGGAAGCCGTTTCGATGTGGTCAGTTCTACCGTTATCCTGGTTGGTTATGCTATTCCTGGATTTGTACTTGGTATTGCGCTCATCGTTTTTTTTGGTGGTGGCAGCTTCTGGAACATATTCCCTTTGCGGGGCATTGTTTCCGATAACTGGTCTGACCTCAGCCTGGTTATGAAAGTGCTGGATTATCTGTGGCATATGGTGTTGCCGATCACCGCCAGCGCTGTGGGCAGTCTGGCAGTCATGACTATGCTTACCAAAAATTCGTTTCTGGAAGAAATTCGCAAACAGTATGTGCTCACTGCCAGAGCCAAGGGAATGAGCGAGGGGCAGGTTCTCTATAAGCACGTTTTCCGCAATGCCATTATTCCTATTATCACCGGTTTTCCCGGCTACTTCCTGGCATCATTTTTTACCGGAAGCCTCCTTATTGAAACAATTTTTTCGCTGGATGGTATGGGGCTGCTCGGCTATCAGTCCGTGCTTAACCGGGATTATCCTGTTGTTTTGGGTACGCTCTATTTCTTTACACTGCTGGGGCTTGTTTCGCGGCTGTTGTCTGATCTCAGCTATGTCTTTGTCGATCCGAGGATAAGTTTTGAGGATATCGATGAGTAGGCCGGGGAAAGCGGCAGAAACAGCCGGTATTGTTGGATGGCCGATGAAAGAGACGAAGGTAAAATTATTCAGACCTGCTCAACAGAGCCTGGCTAATAGGCGGTGGCAACAGTTTAAGCGAAGCCGGCGGGGATATTGGAGTCTTGTTATTTTTTCAATCCTTTTTCTGACGAGTCTCTTTGCGGAAGTCATCAGTAATGATAAGCCTCTGCTGGTGGTCTACGAAGGCAGGCCCCATTTCCCGCTTTTTATTGCCTACCCGGAGACAGCATTTGGTGGCTATTTCGAGACAGAGACCGATTACTCGGACCCGTATTTTAAGGAACTCATGGAGCGGCAGGGAGGAGTAGCCTTTTTCCCGATTAATGGTCACAGCTATGACTCCATAAATCTGAACATTAACCAGCCGGTGCCTTCACCACCGTCTTCAGTCAATTGGCTGGGTACGGATGATCGGGGCAGGGATGTGCTGGCTCGTCTTATTTATGGGTTTCGAATCAGCGTGGTCTTCGGCTTGGTGCTGACAACTGTCGGGACCCTGATAGGTATTCTGGCTGGTTCGGTGCAGGGCTATTTCGGTGGGAAAACAGATCTGTTTTTTCAGAGATTTATTGAGGTCTGGGGCTCGATGCCTGAATTGTATCTGCTGATCATTTTCTCTTCCATTTTTCAGCCAAGTATACTACTGCTTTTGATATTACTTTCTCTTTTCAGCTGGATGGGTCTTTCGGATTACGTCAGGGCGGAATTTTTGAAAGGAAGAAATATGGAGTACGTGAAAGCTGCAAAAGCTCTGGGGGTAAGCAATATCACGATTATGTATCGCCATCTTCTCCCCAATGGAATGACACCGGTTATAACATTTCTGCCTTTTCGCATCTCTGCCGCCATTCTTGCATTGACCAGTCTGGATTTTCTCGGGCTTGGGGTACCGGCCTCAACACCGAGTCTTGGGGAGTTACTTGCCCAGGGGAAGGCGAATATTGATGCCTGGTGGTTGTCTCTATCAACATTTATTGTGCTTGTAGGTACATTGGTGTTGCTCATTTTTATAGGCGAGGCACTGCGGGAAGCGTTTGATCCACGCAAAATTTAGCCAAGCGGTTTGTAGAGGTCAGTATCTGTTAAGAATTATGTGAGATTTTCGCCGTAATAGTAGTTTGTTGCTGGCTTTTGTGTGGTTTTGGCCTTAAAGCCGGTTACTGTTTGCTCTTTGACCGCATAGCAAACGCCATGCTATTTATATACGGTGGTCCGGATTGTCTGGAAGAAGGCTGTTCCATTACGGCGCCTATTGAATGAAGAAGTCAGAGTCGTTTTTAGATGTGAAAGTTTTATGATATTAAACTCAGTCGCAAAAATTGGAAACACGGGCCGGTACACGCTCAGTGATCTTGGCCGTATGGCCATTTTTCTTTACCGGGCTGTGGTCGGTGTATTTCGTCGTCCATTCAGGTTCCGCGAGTTTGTGCGCCAGGTGCACTTCATTGGTGCCGGATCTCTTGTCGTGATATTCTTCACAGCAGCTTCAACCGGTATGGTTTTAGGCCTGCAAGGCTACTATTCTTTACATAAATTTGGTGCTGAAGGAATGTTGGGGTCTGCAGTTTCCCTTACCCTTATCATGGAGTTAGGACCCGTGCTGACAGCTCTTATGGTTGCAGGGCGAGCGGGTTCTGCCATGTGTGCCGAACTTGGAATAATGCAGATTTCTGATCAGGTAGATGCGCTGGACTGTATGGCGATCGATCCGTTTCGTTACCTGATCACACCAAAATTTCTCGCGACCCTGCTCTCTGTCCCCTTGCTCACTGCTATTTTCGACGTTGTCGGTATCGCCGGTGGCTATGTGGCGGGTGTGACTTTGATGGGGGTGAATCCTGGTAGTTATTTTGATGGCATGATAACCAGCGTGACTAATCATGATATTCGCCTAGGCGTGATTAAGTCATTTGTGTTTGGGCTGCTGGTTGTCTGGATTTGTACCGGAAGGGGATATTTTGTACGTGAAATTCGAGGGGCTGGTTTCGGTGCCGAAAGTGTCAGCCGGGTTACCACCCAGGCTGTAGTGCTCTCTTCCATTTCAGTGCTTGTTTTTGACTATTTACTGACAGCGATACTGCTCTGATGACAACTGCAATAGAATTCATAGAAGTCGGGAAGTCATTTCCCAGAAAAGACGGTACCCGGCAGACTGTTCTGGACAGGGTGAGTTTTTCAATTCCTCAAGGGAAGACCACCGTTATTGCCGGACGTTCCGGGCAGGGTAAAAGTGTAACGTTAAAGCTTATCCTTGGCTTAATGCGGGCTGATAGCGGCATGGTCAAGGTTGATGGAGAGGATGTAACCGATATTTCGGGTAAGCAGCTTGAGCAGCTGCGCATGAAATTTGGTGTCCTCTTTCAGGGGGCAGCACTGTTTGATTCCCTCACTGTGTATGAAAATGTTGCTTTACCGCTACGTGAGAGAACGAAAATAAGCGAAGATGAGATACGGCAAATGGTTGCGGAAACCCTGGGGCAGCTGGAACTCACAGGACATGAAGGGAAATATCCGGCGCAGCTGAGTGGCGGCATGCGTAAGAGGGTCGGTCTGGCAAGAGCTTTGCAGCTTAAGCCGGAAATCATGTTGTTTGATGAGCCCACAACAGGGCTGGATCCTGTGATGACGCAGGATATTTATAAGCTTTTTGATCACGTCCAGGCCCAGGTGGGATTTACTTCGATCATTGTCAGTCACGATATACCAAAAGTTTTCAATCTCGCCGATCAGGTGATAATTCTCAATGACGGCAAGACTGATGTTTTTGCCAGCCCTGAAGAAATTCAGTGGTCTGGAAAACAACATATTCAGGATTTTGTGAGTACTACGATGGGTGAAATATATCAGAGTCAACTGGTGGAATAATGAAGAGCAGAACAACTGATACTATAGTCGGCCTGTTCATGGTAGCAGGCTTTGGAGCATTGGTTTACCTGGCGTTGCAGTTGGGAGAAATTTCTTTGTTAAGCAGAGGAACTACCTACTCAATTGACGCGGAGTTCAACAATGTCTCCGGGATTAAGCAGGGGGCCTCTGTGCAGGTTGCAGGCGTGGTTGTAGGCAACGTCGAGGGGATACGGCTGAATGAAGATAGTTATGCCGTAATAAGTATGCGCTTGAAGAACGAGTTGCAGGTCCCGGTCGATTCAATGGCTTCGGTCAAATCCCAGGGAATCATCGGCGACAAATTTATTGCTATTAGTTTGGGAGGGGATGAGGAGGTTCTTGGTGAAGGTGATATAATCACAGAAACCGAGTCAGCTGTCGACATCGAATCTCTTATCAGCAAATTTGCTTTCGGCAGCGCAAAATGAGGAGAAATGAACCGTGAAGCTCTGGCGTCTACTTACAGCATTTGTAATATCGGTTCCTCTACTGGTTACTGTTCTGCTGACCGGGGTGTCAGCAGAAGATACCTACGGGATCGGTGGGCATCATTATATTCTTGAGGAAGGGGTGCCCGATCCGGACCTGCTTGGAGAAGATGAAGAATGGCTTGATGAGCAGATTGAGTTCGAAATATTTGATCCTTTCGAGCCGTTGAACCGGGTCTTTTTCACCTTCAATGACAGGCTGTATTTCTGGGTGTTAAAGCCTGTAAAAACAGGTTACTCAGCGGTTTTACCAGAAGACGTCCGGCTGTCGATCGGAAATTTTTTCTATAATCTGGCCGCTCCAATAAACTTTGTGAACACATTGTTACAGGGAAGGTTCCGGGATTCGGGTGTTGTTTTAAAGCGTTTTCTGATCAATACCACAGTGGGTGTGTACGGGTTTGGGGATGTGGCGGCGGAACATTTTGACCTGCAGCCGGCCCGTGGCGATTTTGGCGAGACCCTGGGAACATATAATATTGGAGAAGGTTTCTATATCTGCTGGCCGGTTTTCGGTCCTTCCAATGTGCGCGATACCGTGGGCATAGTGGGTGATATGTACCTGCACCCAAACAAGTGGGTCGATCTGGATTCCGGAGTTGAGATTGCGGGCAGGGCTACCGAGTTTATTAACAGGCTGTCAATTACTCCACCTGTTTATGAAGAGATTGTCGAGATCTCACTTGATCCATATGTCGCAACACGTGAAGCATATGCCGATTATCGGCGTAAGCTTATAGAATCCAATAAAAAATAAAGTAATTCTTAGGGGATGGTTTCCATAAGAAACCAGAGGTTTTGCTGTGATGTTCAATGTATCTGAAAAATTACCACGTCGTGTCCGGCTTATTGTACTGGTCGTATTCTTCTTATCCGCAAATCTTGTGCTTGCTGATGATGGTCCCATGGCCCAACTTCGGCCAACGTTGTCAAAACTGACCAGTGTACTGAGTGACCCGGGGCTCAAGGGCGATTCCCATAAGATTGAGCGTCGGGCTAAAATCATGAATTCCATCAAGGTTGGTTTTGACTTCCGTGAAATGAGCAAGCGGATTCTCGGCAGCACCTGGAGAGACATTTCCGAGGCCGAGCGCGAGGAGTTTATCACGCAAATGACCAAGCTTTTAGAAAACGCATACATAGGTAAGCTCGAAACATATTCCGGGCAGACTATAGGCTATGTGAGTGAACGCGTTAAAGGTGACAGGGCTCAGGTCTCTACGCTGATAGAGGACGAAGGCTTAAAAATTCCGGTTCATTATATAATGACGCGCAATGGTGCGAAGTGGATGGTATATGATATCAATATTGAAGGTGTCAGTCTGGTAAGAAACTACAACCAACAGTTCAGGTCTATTTTGCGAACCGAGGACTTCGGTGGGTTGATGAAGGTACTCCGTGAAAAGAACGACTCTTTTCTCAATGGACAAGGGCAGAGTTGAGCATGAGCTTTGAAAATGATCGAGATACCGGTCGTGCGGTGTTGAATGAGCACTTTGCCGATCTCATTGCCCTGGACACCGGAGAAGTGTTTTCAAACCTTACCAGCACTGATAAAGTACGAGGTGAACACCTGTTTACAGCCGGTGAAGAGGCAAAATCCCTCTATATAGTAGCTAAGGGGTGTTTTGCTGTGCACAAGCCGGTGGGGATCGGTAAGCGGACCCAGGCGGTAGCGCTACTCTCCACTGGGGCTTTGGCCGGAGAGGCAGCATTATTTGCTGCAAGCAGGCACGGGTCCACCATGATTGCCGTCGAAGATTCGCAGGTGTTAGGGTTCCCAAGACACCTGCTTGAAGAACTGGAGCAGGTCAATCCGCAGTTATATGTAGCTCTGCTGAAGAAGACACTCAGGGTCGTATCACAAAGATTACAAAAAAGTTCAGAGCGTCTGGCTCTCATCCTGTAGTATTTCCTGCGATTATTCACTTATTATCGGCTACCTAGTAATGTGATCAGTAACCTTTACTACAGTGCCTGCGAGAAATTTGCGAATACCTGTACTTTTTTTTGTGGCCAATATCGCTTAAATTGATTATTTTTGCTTCCTTTGTGTCCCCTCATAATTTCTAAAGGGGTGTCAGAGGGAAATATGAGAATTGCGTTTGGTGAGATAGGAAGGGCGAAGTCCCGATACATAATTCCGGAAAACAGTTGGCAGCCGATTGACGAGGTAGTGGTTTTGACACCACCTGTTGCGGAGGTTGTCATACAATCAAAAGATGATGACACTGTTGTACTGGAAGGTAATCTTGCTGTAACCGTCGAGTTGGCGTGTTCGCGGTGCGGCGAGCCTGTGGCTTTTGAACTCAATGAAGATTTCCTCTATCTGATAACCACGCGAGAGGAAGAAGTATCAGAGCTGCCGGATAAAGAATGCAGCGAAGAAGAGTGTGATACACTTTACCTGAAAGATCCGGTCATCGATGTTGCCGAGATCCTTAGGGAACAGATGTATCTTGCTGTTCCGGGTAAGGCTCTCTGTAAAGATACATGTCGTGGACTGTGTCCTGTATGTGGTGCGTTTCTGGGCAGTGATAAGTGCAGCTGTTCGGAATTTCCGCAGGATTCACCGTTTGCGGTACTGAAGAAGTTGAAGAAGGATTAAGTAGCACTCAATGATTGGAACTTATATGCCAATTGGAGGATATTATGGCTCTGCCGAAAAGAAGACATTCCCGTTCAAGAACTCGTAAACGCCGTTCCCACGATGCACTGAAAGCGCCTGGCGTTTCTCTGTGTGCAAACTGTGGTGAGCCTAAAGAACCACATCGTCTCTGTGCAGCATGCGGTACATACAAAGGTAGAACTGTATTTGCCCTTGATACTGAAGTAGAGTAGGAGATACGCCGTGCACATTGCCCTGGACGCCATGGGCGGAGACCATGGGCCGGAGGAGTTGATTGCCGGGGCATTATTAGCCGCCGAACAGTCTGATATTCATATTAGTCTGGTGGGGGACGAAGTCCTCCTGCAATCACACCTCGCTAAAGTAGCTCCTGATTCTTCGATAGCGTCGAGGATCGAGATTGTCCATTCATCTCAAGTTGTTGAGATGAAGGACAATCCTGTCGACGCAATGCGTAAGAAGAAGGACTCCTCTATTATGGTAGCCTTTGACCTTGTTGGTCAGGGGAAAGCAGATGCTGTTGTCAGTGCCGGAAATTCCGGTGCTACCATGGCAGCGGCAGTACGCAAGCTTGGACGCCTTAAAGGAGTATCCCGGCCCGGCATCGCCTCATTTTTTCCCACCTTGAAGAAGCCTGTAGTGATGATGGATATTGGCGCCAACGTAGAGTGTCGCCCGCAGCATCTCTTTCAGTTCGCCATAATGGCTTCTGCCTTTTCTAAAATTCATAATAACAGCAGCCCGAGGGTAGGGATTCTGACCATTGGAGAAGAATCCGGCAAAGGGAACACCCTTGTCAAAGAAACCTACGACCTGCTCGAAAACAGTTCGCTTAATTTCATCGGCAATGTCGAAGGACGCGATGTATATAAGGGCGAAGTTGACGTTATTGTCTGTGACGGCTTTGTTGGTAACATCTGCTTAAAGATCAGTGAGGGTCTTGTTGAAGTTGCCATGAAAATGCTCCGTGATGAAATCGTCAAATCCATTCCGGCAAAAATCGGCTATCTGTTAGCAAGACCAGCCTTTCGTGCTTTCAAGAAGAGGGTTGATTATTCCACTTATGGTGGTGCTCCCTTGCTTGGCGTAAATGGTATTGGTATGATTTGCCACGGTAAATCGGACAGAAAGACTATCAGAAACGCTATCTGTGAAGCAGCGAAGATGGTAAATAATAACGTGAATCAGGAAATATCGCGTGGAATCGCTGTGGAATCTGCTACAGCACAATCGGAGGAATAATGGGGTCTGTTATTCTTGGAAC
The DNA here is from genome assembly GCF_005116675.2 of Desulfosediminicola ganghwensis. Classification (NCBI taxonomy): domain Bacteria; kingdom Pseudomonadati; phylum Thermodesulfobacteriota; class Desulfobulbia; order Desulfobulbales; family Desulfocapsaceae; genus Desulfosediminicola; species Desulfosediminicola ganghwensis. The sequence continues at coordinate 4,623,212 of NZ_CP050699.1, read as the reverse complement.
AGGATCATGTCTGCCTGAAAAGGTGGTAACAAACAGTGATCTTGAAAAAGTTGTCGAAACTTCAGACGAGTGGATCCGTACCCGTACCGGTATTGAAGCCCGTCACATCGCTTCAGGTGATGAATACACCTATAAGCTTTCAGCCAGGGCCGCGAAGAAGGCCATGGAGATGGCTGGGGTAGATGCCTCCGAAATTGACCTGATTGTTGTTGGCACCATCAGTTCACACATGATGATGCCTTCTTGTGCCTGCTTTGTGCAGACCGAGATTGGTGCAACAAATGCTTTTGCATATGACCTTAATGCGGCATGTTCCGGTTTTCTGTATGCACTGGATCTTGCAGATAAATATGTCCAGGCTGACCATTCGAAGAAAATTTTGATAATCGGCGCTGAGACCTTGTCAACCCGGGTTAACTGGGAGGATCGCAATACCTGTATCATTTTTGGCGATGGAGCGGGGGCGGCAGTTGTCGGTTGGGATGACAGCGACCGCGGATTCATCGGCTCAAACCTCTTTTCGGACGGTTCGCTGTGGAAGCTACTCTACATGCACGCCCCGGAAAGTACCAACAAGGATTTGCAGGTGCCGGATAACACTGGTGCTCATATCGTCATGGAAGGCCGCGAAGTCTTTAAATACGCTGTAAAAGCGATGGAAGATGCGGTGCAGGGTCTACTTCTTAGGGAGAAGGTGGATCTCGATGATATTCAGCTGGTTATACCACATCAGGCAAATATCCGAATTCTTAACAAATTGACAGAACGTCTCCAATTGCCCGAAGATAAAGTGTTTATAAACGTTTCAGCCTATGGTAATACATCGGCTGCGTCTATACCAATAGCGCTGGATGAAGCGCATAGGGCGAAGCGCTTTTCAACAGGAGATACCGTACTGTTCTGTTCCTTCGGTGGTGGTTTTACGTGGGGGGCAGGGCTGATTAAGTGGTAGTGTAGAAGAGAGAGGAGTTTGAGATGGATTATTTTTTGACGGAAGAGCAGCAGATGATCGTCGATATCACTCGGCAGATCACTGATGAGAAGATTATTCCAAATCGCGCTGAACTTGACGAGAAACACCAGTTCCCGCGGGAAATCTTAAACGATATGGCCAGAGCGGACCTGTTCGGCCTGTTAATTCCGGAAGAATATGGTGGTTTCGGCGGGAACTGTTTCGATAGCGTACTCGCGCTTGAGCAGCTCGGTCGTGGTTGTATCGGTGTAGGTACAGCATTTGCAGCAAGTTCACTTGGAATCTACCCGATCCTGATCTCAGGTTCGGAAGAGCTCAAGAAAAAGTATCTTCCACCCGTTGCTACAGGTGAGAAGTTTGCGGCTTTTGGTCTTACCGAAGCCAATGCAGGTTCTGATGCCTCGGGCATCCAGACCACTGCAGTGCTTGACGGGGACGAGTGGGTACTGAATGGTACCAAGCAGTGGATTACCAATGGTGGTGAAGCGCAGGTCTATACTGTTGTTGCCATCACCGACCGCAGCAAGGGTGCTCGCGGTGCTTCCATGTTTGTCGTGGAAGAAGGTGACCCCGGTTTTTCCTGCGGGCCGAAAGAGAAGAAGATGGGTATCCGTGCATCTTCAACCACCGAGCTTATCTTCAAGGACTGTCGTATTCCCAAGGACCGCATCATTGGTCGTCAGGGTACCGGTTTTATCACTGTGATGAAGACCCTCGATTCGTCCCGTCCGGGAATCGCGGCACTTGGTGTCGGTCTGGCACAGGGAGCGCTTGATGAGGCGGCGAGCTATGCCAAGCAGCGTGTACAGTTCGGCAAGCCAATCATAGCCTTCCAGGCAGTACAGCACATGCTCGCGGATATGGCCATCGGTGTCGAGTCCGCTCGTGCTCTGGTCTACCAGTCTGCAAAGCATATTGTTGCCCACCCGAAGGATATGTCAAAGGCATCATCCATGTGCAAGATCTATGCGACCGATGTGGCAATGAAAGTGGCTACCGATGCCGTTCAGGTACTTGGTGGTTACGGTTTCATGTCTGAGTACCCGGTCGAAAAGATGATGCGTGACGCAAAAATCCTGCAGATTTATGAGGGAACCAACCAGATCCAGCGCAATGTCGTGGGTCAGGAACTGAACAAGGAATACGCAAAGTAACATACTGTTCAGGGCAAAAAACGTTTTCTGAATGAACATCTGCAATTCGCTGATACAGCGGGTTGCAGGTGATTCCGTTAAGCGTGTTACTCTCATATTCACCAGGCAGGTTATTCCATGAAAATTATTGTTTGTGTTAAACAGGTACCGGATGCCAAGGATGTACGGCTTGATCCGGTAACGAATACGCTGGCCCGTGAAGGGGTCGAGTCTATCATGAATCCTTACGACCAACATGCCCTTGAAGAGGCTGTTTGTCTCAAGGAAGCACATGGTGGCGAGGTTATCGTGCTGACCATGGGACCTCCCCAGGCAGAAGAGATTCTGAGGCTCGCAATCTCATGTGGGGCGGACCGTGGTGTTTTGGTCTCAGACCGTGCTTTTGCAGGTGCTGATACCTGGGCAACTGCGTATACCCTTGAAAAAGCGGTTGAAACCCTCGGCGGTGCCGATCTTATCCTCTGTGGCAAACAGGCAATAGACGGAGATACCGCCCAGGTAGGCCCTGGCCTTGCCATGCGGTTGGATTTTCCTTTCGTTACCTGTGTTCAGAAAGTGCGCGAGGCGGATGATACCCGTATTGTAGTTGAGCGCATGATGGATGATGGCTATGATGTAGTCGAGGCTCCGTTGCCTGCATTACTTACGGTGGTAAAAGATATCAATGACCCTCGTGTTCCTTCATTGAAAGGAAAGATGAGGTCTAAAAAGGCCGAGATACAGACCCTCACTGCAAGCGATATCAATGCCGATCCTGCATGTATTGGTTTGCCGGGTTCGCCAACCCAGGTTGCCAATGTATTTCCTCCCCAGGCTCGGGGTGAACGTTCCATTCTCACCGGAACACTTGATGAGCAGATAGATCAGCTTGTCGATAAATTAACCCCGTATCTCTAGGCTGCAGGAGGAATTGACAATGTTAAAACTTAACGAAGAAGTCTGTATCGGCTGCGGTATTTGTGAATCGAGCTGCCCGTTTGCTGCCATTGAGATGGTAGCCGATTTGCCGGTTATAGGGGATTCCTGTACTCTTTGCGGCGCGTGTGTTGACAGCTGTGATGTCGAGGCACTGTCCATAGAAACTGCTGAATCATCCGGTGTTGCCGATATCAGTGAGTGGAAGGATATTTTTGTTTACTGTGAATTCCGCGGCGGTGTTTTAGCAACCGTATCGCTGGAACTTCTTGGAATAGGCAGAACACTTGCTGATATTCGTGGTGTTAAACTTTCTGCAGTGTTGATCGGCTCAGAAACCGGAGATGTAGCTGATACCCTGATTGGACATGGCGCCGATGTTGTTTACCGGGTTGATACACCTGAACTTGCCGGTTTTTCTGAAGACAGCTACACCAAGGTTCTTACCAGGCTGATCCTGGACAATAAGCCGGAGATCGTACTTGCCGGGGCAACTGCCATAGGACGATCGTTTATTCCTGCAGTTGCCACGACGTTGAACGCCGGGCTTACAGCTGACTGCACGAAACTGGAGATTCGTGAAGAAGATGGTGCGTTATTGCAGACCAGACCCGCTTTCGGTGGCAACATTATGGCTACCATAGTCTGTCCTGCCCATAGGCCGCAGATGTCTACTGTTCGTCCAAAGGTCATGAAAGCCCTAGAATTTGATTCTGCGCGAACAGGTGAAATAATAGATGTCGAAATCCCGGCAGCACTCGGTGAATCTCGAATAAAAGTACTCGAGTCGGTTGTTTCCGAGGAGAGCAATGTCAATATTCAAGAGGCTGAAATCCTGGTTTCAGGTGGTAGAGGTCTCGAGAGTGAAAAAGGTTTTGCCCTTCTCAAGACACTTGCCGATTCGATGGATGCCAACGTCTCTGCTTCAAGGGCAGTGGTTGATGCCGGTTGGATTCCATATCCGCATCAGGTAGGGCAAACCGGTAAGACCGTAGCTCCAAAGCTGTACATTGCCTGTGGTATATCTGGCGCCGTACAGCATGTAGCCGGAATGCAGTCTTCCGAGACCATTGTGGCTATAAACCGGGATGAGAACGCTCCGATTTTTGATGTTGCCGATTTCGGTCTGGTTGGAGATATTCAAGAGATTATACCGAAACTTATACGCAAGATTGAAGAAAAGCGAGGTGCATGATGCTTGAAGGAAAAGTAGCCGTAGTAACCGGTGGCAGCCGTGGTATCGGCAGGGCAATCAGCCAGCGTCTTGCCGCCATGGGCGCTTTAGTGTATATCAATTACGTCAGCAGACCTGATGCAGCCGAAGAGACCTGCAGGATGATCACTGATGCTGGTGGTAAGGCTGAGGCTGTTCAGTTCAACGTTTCTGACGGTGAACAGGTTCAGGCGGCGTTCAAGACAATCGTCGCTGATGCCGGTTCAATTGATATCCTTGTGAATAACGCCGGTATTACCCGTGACGGATTGATGGCACGCATGAAGGAGAGTGATTGGGACGATGTGCTCACCACAAACCTGAAAGGTGCTTTCCTCTGCGCTAAAGCGGCCGCCAAGCCAATGATGAAAAAGAAATGGGGACGTATCGTCAACATTTCCTCCGTTGTTGGATCATCAGGCAACGCAGGCCAGGTCAACTACTCTGCGGCTAAAGCCGGTTTGGGTGGGTTGACCAAATCTATTGCCAGAGAATTTGCTTCGAGAAATATCACTGTTAACTCGGTTGCTCCTGGATATATTGTAACTGAAATGACAGAGACTATGACCGAAGCTGCTCAGGCTAAGATTAAAAGTGAAATACCGATGGCAGGCCTTGGCTCGCCTGAGGATATTGCCGGTGCAGTCGCCTATCTGGTATCTGAAGATGGGCGCTATGTGACCGGGCAGACCTTGCATGTCAACGGTGGCATGTATATGTAGTTTTCCCCTCAATAAGAAAAAAAATGTGGTAAATATCGCATGCTGCGGGTAAAAACCACTGCAGGTTGCACAGTTAACAAGAGAAACTGCAACTGAAGAACAAAACCATATAGGGAGATAAGTAATGGCTATAGAACAAGAAATGATTGATATCATCGTAGAACAGCTGAGTGTTGAGAAAGACAAGGTTGTTCCTAATGCTTCTTTCGTAGATGATCTCGGTGCAGATTCTCTGGATCTCGTTGAGCTGATCATGGCTATGGAAGAGGGTTTTGATATCGAGATTCCTGATGAGGATGCTGAGAAGATCACCTGCGTTCAGGATGCAATTGATTACGTTCAGAAACTGAAGTAAGCAGGATATGTCGCCAGTCTCGATATCTGCAATCAGATATTGAGACTGATGGTGTAGATAACACTTAGGAGTTTCATTGTGAATCGTAGAGTTGTCGTTACAGGTATTGGCCTCGTAACTCCAATTGGAACTGGAGTCGATAAGGCTTGGAAAAATCTGATAGCCGGCGAGAGTGGCGTAGATCGCATCACCCGCTTTGATGCCAGTGAATTTCAGGTTCAGATAGCCGCAGAAGTTACAGACTTCGACTCAAAAGAGTTTATAGAGCCCAAAAAAGCCAAACATCTGGACCTGTTTGTTCAGTATGGTCTGGCTGCAGCAAAAATGGCTGTCGAGGACAGTGGTTTTGAAGTCTCCGATGAGAACTGTGAGCGAGTTGGTGTTATCACAGGCTGTGGGATGGGCGGACTGCCGACAATCACCAAGTATCATCAGGTGATGCTCGAGCGGGGAGCCAAACGTATTAGCCCGTTTTTCATCCCCATGGCTATTCCGAATATGCCGTCCGGACACATCTCCATGGAGATTGGCTCTAAGGGACCGAACCTCACTCTCACCACAGCATGTGCAGCCGGAACCCACGCAGTGGGTGAGGCATATCGGCATATCAAGTATGGTATGAGTGATGTTATCGTCACCGGCGGTATGGAAGGAGTTATCTGTGAGCTTGGCATTGGCGGATTCTCTGCCATGAAAGCCCTTTCCACCAGAAATGATGACCCCAAAGCCGCTTCACGTCCGTTTGATAAGGATCGTGATGGCTTTATCATGTCTGAAGGCTCCGGTATTCTCATTCTGGAAGACCTTGAGCATGCCCGCGCTCGTGGTGCCAAGATCTATGCAGAGGTTGTTGGTTACGGCTTAAGCAGTGATGCATATCACATCGCCGCTCCACCTGAAGATGGTGAGGGCGGTCAAAGGGCAATGAAAATGGCCCTGAGAGATGCTGGACTTGCCCCTGAAGATATCGATTACGTCAATGCACATGGAACCTCGACACCGCTCAACGATCGTTGTGAAACAACCGCGATTAAGTCGGTTTTCGGCGAACATGCTTATAAGCTTGCCATTAGTTCCACCAAGTCCATGACCGGTCATATGCTTGGTGCTGCAGGTGGAATCGAGTCTGCATTTCTGGCTTTATCGATTTATAACCAGGTCGCTCCGCCTACCATTAACCATGCTGAGCCCAGCCCGGAATGTGATCTCGATTACGTGCCGAATACGGCGCGTGAGATGGAAATCAATGCAGCGATTTCCAACTCTTTTGGTTTCGGTGGCACTAATGCGGTAGTTGCCATGAAGAAGTTCACTGATTGATTAGAGCTCGAGGGGATGTTGTGAATATTGTAATTGGTTCAGATCACGGTGGTTACGAGCTTAAGGAGCAGGTGAAAGATCTCCTTGCGGAGCTTGGTCATGAAATTACCGATGTCGGTTGTCACAGCCCTGAATCTGTAGATTATCCTGATATTGCTCAGGAGCTATCTGCACGAGTCGTGGATAAGAGCAGCAAATGTGGTATTCTCATTTGCGGCACCGGTATCGGCATGTCGATTGCTGTGAACAGGGATGAGCGAATTCGTGCTGCCCTGTGCCATGATGAATACACCGCTCGTATGAGCAGGGAACACAACGATGCAAATGTACTCTGCCTTGGAGCCCGTGTAAGCGGACTTGGTGTAGCAGATGCAATTGTGCGTGCCTGGTTAAGCACAGAATTTGCTGGAGGCAGGCACCAGCGCAGGATCGAGAAATTCAGCACTTTGTAATCGTATCGAAAGATAGTAATTATAGAGTATTGATGATGTACGAACCGCCTGTGTGTGCAATTGCACCTGCAGGCGGTTTTTTGTATGGTTTGCATAGCCAATCTGGTATATGACCGTTTATGCGGATGAAACGGGGGGACGGGCTTGAAATTGTTCTTATATCTTTAAGGAATGTGAGTGCAGTGAAGCTTTTAAGATTTCATTGGGGATTGAGGCCCGGTGAAGACCTGAGGAGGTCACATTATGAAATGCCCGTATTGTGGACATCTGGATAACAAAGTTATCGATTCAAGGCTGAATAAAGATTGTACTATAACGCGTAGAAGACGTTCATGTCTCGACTGCGATCAACGTTTTACCACCTATGAACGGCTTGAAGTTATGATGCCAGTTCTGGTGAAAAAGGATGGCAGGCGTGAATCCTGGGACAGGCATAAAATGGCTGTCGGACTTGAGAAAGCTTGTGAAAAGCGACCTATCAGTCGTGACAGGATAGATGAATTTGTTGATGATATTGAACATCGTCTTCAGGATATTGGTGCCAAGGAGGTTTCTTCCAAAATCCTCGGAGAATGGGCTATGGAGGAACTTTCCAAGCTTGATGAGGTTGCCTATGTCCGTTTTGCTTCAGTATACAGACAATTCAAGGATGTCAGCGAATTTATGGAAGAGCTGAAGACATTGCTTGATTCCAGACGTGAAGATGAACACTGAAAATAACGACAAGCAGTTTATGCGACTTGCCATAGGCGAGGCTCGCAAAGGTCTTGGCAGAACTTCCCCAAATCCCTGTGTTGGTGCTGTTATTGTTGCTGATGGTAAAATTATAGCAACCGGGTATCACAAAAAGGCAGGGACACCGCATGCAGAAATCCACGCGCTTCGGGCAGCAGGAGACGCAGCTCGTGGCGCTACGATGTACGTCACCCTTGAACCATGTAACCATACCGGAAAAACTCCGCCGTGCAGTCATGCAGTTGCCAGGGCAGGTATTTCAAGGGTGGTTGTAGGCATGACAGATCCGAACCCCTTAGTTGACGGTACCGGTATAGACTATCTTCGAGATCACGACATCACGGTTGTGAGCGGGATTCTGGAAGAGGAATGCCAGGAAATCAACAGACCATTTATCAAGCACGTCACCACTGGTCTGCCATGGATGGTAATGAAAGCCGGAGTATCCCTCGATGGGAGGCTCAACTATCAACAGGGAAATAGCGGCTGGATTACAGGTGCTTTATCTGGTGAGAAGGTTCATGAATTGCGTAATATCCACGATGCAATTTTGGTCGGCAGCGAAACCGTGGCAATTGATAACCCGTCTCTGACCACCAGACTGAAGCAGGGGGATGGTAAAGATCCCATCAGGGTGATCCTCGATAGAACACTGCGTCTGCCAATTGAAGCAAAATCGTTTAGTATAGAGTCTCAGGCCCAGGCATGGGTTTTTTGCAGTCATGACGCCGATAGCGGTAAACGGGCGCAATTGGAGTCAAAAGGTGTGCGGGTATTTTCGGTTCAAGGTAATGAAACAGGACTTGCCTTGCCTGAAGTTGTGGCGGTGCTTGGCAGGAATGGGGTGAATTCTGTGTTTGTTGAAGGCGGCGCAGCGATTCATGGTGCAATGCTCAGGCAGAAATTATATGATTATGCCTATCTTTTTGTTGCCCCAAGATTTGCCGGTGACAAAGGGGTTTCCCTCGTAACCGGCTATGAGGCCGCAGACCGCAATAGCTCAGTATCTTTACAGAATGTGCGCCATACCACCCTGGGGGATGACGTCCTGATTGCGGGTGAGATGCATTACCCCGGATAGAGTGGTTTATTGGCAGTCGGCTCTTTCCTCTGTTTGCTTGAATGAATACCTCTAACCAGTTCCCCCTGATAATACCTCTGAACTAATCCTCCGGGTCCTGCAGAACCGAATTTATAGTGGGGAGAGCCCTCTCAAGTCCACTTCTATTTTCAAAGGTCACGCGCAGAGTGACCTGGTCCTGTTCAAAAGATGTGCTGTGTTCGATTGTGCAATTCCGGGATAGCGGTAGTTGTGCTCGCCACAGTTCAAACTGCTCTTCTGCCTCCGAGAGTGTCGGGGATTGAAGTATTTGAAGTTGCTGCAATAAAGAGTGCGCTTTTTGCGGGGTACTCATCTCGTGATGTTCCAGGACTTCCTTTATAACCGGGCTGTCAATAAAATCAGAAATGGTGCATCCGTTGCGGCCCGCAAGATCACGTAACAGCATAAGCATTCTGTGCTGTTTTCCGCCTCCAAGCTGTAATGTTTGAAAGAGCTGGAAGCAGGCATCCCTGTCTGCAGGTTTCAGGCGAAGCAGTTCCCGGGCGCTGTTTTCTGCCAGGGCACCTGTATGTAATCCCGCCTGCATGGCAGGTGAAAGCTTGAGAAGATCAAGCGCACGTCTGACGAGATGCGGCTTTCCTGGAATGTCATTGGCCGCCTAATATAGCTCATGTTGTTCCTCATCCAAATCGCGTTCGCACAGTGCGTGGAAGTGTGCCATTTCAATAGGAGAGAGTTGACCAATCCTACTGGAGTATTCTTCATAAATACAATTAAGAAGATTCTCATTTTCGATATGAGTCGGTAATACCCTGCATTGTACGGTATCAATGGTACCCAAGTCCCTCAGCGCAGATATTTCCCGTGTACCTGTCACTGGTTCATAGCCGCCATTCTCTTGCTGGTGTACAAAAGGCAGATATACCTGGCCCAGCCTTTTGATGGACGAAGCGGCCTGTAGAATAGGGGCATTGGTATCGAGAAATGGATGAATGTCCTAGGTCGAGGAGAGACTAAGGGCGCCAATTGGAAGGGGCTGACAGCTGAATTGCACGTGCATAATTATGGTAATGGTCGGAGAGTTAATTGAGCATGAGCAAATAATCGCTGGGATAATTCAGATTTACAAAGGCTGAAAATGATAATTCCTGGCTGGGCCTGTTATATCACAACAGGCCTAGACAGGAACATCAAAATAGCAAGGGGAGATATTATCTGATTAGGTTGCAGGCGACTGTTTAATTGGTTGAATTAATCTTGTCACGTAAGATTCCGGACGGCTTAAAGGTAACTACTCGCCGTGCATCAAGAGTGAGTTCATCTCCGGTTTGTGGATTACGACCTCTTCTGGAGCTTTTATCTTTTACGTTAAACTTGCCAAACCCGCTGAGTAAAAGGTCTGAACCATCGATTAACGCGTGTTTTGAGATCCTCAAGAATGCTTCAACAGATTCAGTCGCTTGAGCCTTGGTCAGCCCCTCGTGATTTTTGTAAACCTGTTGTACGATATCAGCTTTAGTGAGAGTCATATCTTCCTCCTTAATATGCTGTAATAGTTCTGCAACCTGTAATTATGATATCCGTTCGATTCATAAAGTCAATGTTGCCTAGCAAATAAATTAAAAAATTTTCACGGAATTACCGCAGACTTAAATGCGGATGAGAAGGATTACCGTAGAGATTGTACTATCTATTCCTTCCCAGTAACATATAGACATTGTACCACAAAGTGCCATGGCTGGAAAGATGAACTTTTAACGCCTGAATCGGAAAACGCTATGGAAAATAGTAGTTAGGACGATAATACAGATGGTAAGCAAGCGGCCAAAAATGAGAGGGTTTTGAGGGTCTGGGGGAGAAATGATACCTCTCAGGTAGAGTGTGGAAGTGTCTGGAAATTAGCCGGGAGGTAGATACAAAAAAAAATAATTATTTTTATTCATTGAAATGAAAAAAGAGTTGGTCAGGTTCAAAACCACTGGAGCGAATATCGGATGAGCAGAGATGCTCCAGTGGTGGCACACGAAGAAAAGATGATGTGTTATTGTTGGCTCTAGACAACGCTGGCCATCTTAAAGATCGGCAGATACATGGCGACAACCAGTCCACCGATCATACCACCGAGAAAGACCATCATGAAAGGCTCGATCATTGCGGTGAGATTGTCAACGGCTTGATCAACCTCCTCGTCATAGAAGTCGGCAATCTTTTCTAGCATTGTGTCAAGAGCACCGACTGACTCGCCGACATTGATCATTTGCACGACCATATTGGGAAAGACACCACTTTCCTCAAGTGGTTCTGCGATAGGACGACCTTCAGCAATGGAGTCACCTACACGAAAAACAGCTCTTTCAATAATTCTATTTCCTGCGGTCCTGGCCACAACCTGCAGCGCTTCAAGAATCGGAACACCCGATTGGAGCATGGTGCTCAGGGTGCGGGTAAACTTGGCTACAGCAACTTTGCGAAGAAGAACACCGACCACCGGCATCTGCAGGAACATCTTATCGAAAAACAAGGAACCTTTGTCGGTGGAGTAGATTTTTTTGAATATTACACCACTGAGCACCAGGCCTATTATCATGTAGACGATATTTTTTTTAAAAAAATCACTCATATCTACAACAATCTGGGTTGGAACCGGCAGGCTGGACCCAAAGTCGGCGAACATCGATTTAAATACCGGGACAACAAAGACCAGGATAACTGACAGGATGAGAATGGAGATGGCCAGGCAGATGGTCGGATAGGTCATGGCGCCTTTGATACGCTTCTTGAGAGCCATGGCTTTTTCCATGAAAACGGCCAGGCGGGAAAGAATCGTATCGAGGATACCACCGGTTTCGCCGGCCTCGATCATATTAGTGAATAGTTTATCGAAAACCTTGGGATGTTTACGCATGGAATCAGCAAGCGTAGAGCCGGACTCGACATCGACCCTGATATCTTTGAGAACGTTTTTGAAAGTGGCATTACTCTGCTGCTTTTCAAGAATTTCCAGGCATTGCACGAGAGGCAGACCAGCATCGATCATGGTGGACATCTGGCGGGTAAAGACAACAATGTCCTTACCGGTAACCTTAGGTTGGAAAAGTTCAACATTTTCAAACAGGTCTTTAGGCTTTTCCTTGACGACTGGGTTGGTAATACGCAGTCTTTTTACCTGGGCGAGAGCAGCCGCTTGATCAGGGGCTTCAATTTCTCCTTTCCTTTTTTCTCCAAAGGAATTTTTTCCTTTCCAAATATAGACAGGCATGCTTCTCTCCCGGTGGATATGTTAAACTAAAGTCGCTAACGAATTCTCATGGAAATCGAACACATCTAAACGATAGAATTTGCAAGGCACTATATTACAAGATTTTAAAGAATACAAGAAAACTAGCATCTTTGGCCTGCTTATCCTGTTGAAATTATTGTATCGTTGCAGTAAGCATTGTGATTATACATTCTGTAGTGTGTTGATTGGGCATGAAGACGGACAGCGTGCAGTGAATTTATAGGTGGAGTTGAGGAAAATTTGCAAATAAACTGTTTTGTGTTGTTTGAAAAATGATTATCTGTTAATTTGTTGTGTTCTGAAATTGAGCGGCTGAACTGTACCATGGTCGGCGAGTTCGCTGACCGCGTCCTTTTGCTTTTCGTTAGCAGATGGGTGTAGGTTTGTATATCGAATCGGAGGATTTTTATCATGCAGAAAGAAACTGCAGCGAGCTATAAAGAAAGAAATTTCAAACCTGTTGTAGAAAAATGCGACGGTTGCGAAAGGATGGTTGAAGAAGAAGGTTCCAAATTCTGTCAGAGTTACCTGAACCCTGATGCAAAATGGCGTTTGGGGATTTGCAACTTTGCAACCCATGCCAAGCCTGAAATCACTGTCACCAAAGTCAGGGTTAACCCACTGAAGGCAGCGAAGAGAGCCTCTAAGGGCAAGTAATCGCTTTTTCACAGGGTTTTCTGGAAAAGAAAATGGCCGTATCGCACATGCGATATGGCCATTTTTTTTTGTTTCCCTAAAACAGGTTGCGGCGGAACCCTGCTGAACTTCGCCGCAACTCTGTTGAAGCTTATCTTCTGCCTACACCTGTATAGGTAAACCCTTTGCGTATAACCTGCTCCGGCAGGTAGACATTGCGCAGGTCGATGAAGACGTCCCCACGCATGATTGATTTAAGCTGATCGAGGTCAAGGGCCCGGTACTGGTTCCATTCAGTCAGGAGGATCACCGCATCAGCGTCTCTGCAGGCATCATACGCATCTTCGGTATAGTTGATTGCAGCAGGCAGCAGATGCCTGGCCTCGTCCATACCCTGTGGGTCGTGGGCTTTGATTTTGGCACCTTTTTCAATGAGGGCAGGCAATATCGTTATAGAGGGTGCGTCCCGCATATCATCTGTTTCAGGTTTAAAGGTAAGCCCAAGCACGGCGATGGTCTTACCTGCCTCGCTCCCACCCAGGGCGTCGCGTATTTTTTTGACCATCTTGGCTTTTTGGGCGGCGTTCACTTCCACGGTCGCCTCGACAACCCTGAGGCTCTGGCCATGTTCCTGGGCGATTCTCATCAGTGCCAGGGTATCCTTTGGGAAGCAACTGCCGCCGTAACCGGGACCGGGATGGAGGAACTTTGAGCCGATTCTGCCGTCCATGCCGATACCTTTGGCAAGGGAGGTGACGTCTGCTCCGATGGAGTCGCAGAGCAGAGCAATCTCGTTGATGAAGCTGATCTTGGTGGCAAGAAAGGCGTTTGCTGCGTATTTCGTCAGCTCGGCGGTTCTGATATCGGTTTTAACGATTGGGGTCTCACGGATGTAGAGAGGTTTGTAGACTTCTCTCAGGATCTGTTCGGCATCCTCTGTTTCAACGCCTATCACTACCCGATCGGGGCGCATAAAGTCGTTGATTGCGGCTCCCTCACGCAAGAACTCCGGGTTGGAGGCAACGTCGAACTGAGCCTCGGGGTTTACCTCGCGAATAATACGGGCCACCTGATCCGCGGTACCAACTGGTACCGTGGATTTATCGACAATTACTGTATAGTTCCGAATCAACGGGGCTATTTCCCGGGTAGCCTCAAAGATGTACGTGAGATCAGCATACCCATCGCCACGGCGGCTGGTTGGGGTGCCCACAGCGAGAAAAATCGCTTCAGCCTGGGGGATTGCCTCCTCGAGGGAGGTAGTGAATTTGAGTCGGCCTTCCTGGAAGTTCTTTTCGACCAGTTGATCAAGGCCCGGTTCATATATCGGTATCTCACCGTTTAACAGCTTTTTGATCTTGATCTCGTCCTTGTCGACGCAGGTGACGTGATGGCCGAACTCGGCGAAGCAGGTTCCAGTTACAAGGCCGACATATCCTGTGCCGATCATCGTGATTCTCATCGTTTCTCCCGTGTATTCTGATGTTCTTTGTTAAATATGAAATAATTAAACTGAGTCAACTCTGTTTACTTTTGATTTCGGACAATGAGCTTAAAAAAAAGCAGTTTAAGAATATTCTACTTTCTCTGGCCAAAAATTGCGGTTCCGACCCTGATTATAGTGGCACCTTCTTCAATTGCCACGTGATAGTCGTTCGACATCCCCATGGAGAGTTCAACCCGGCGTTCATTGGCGAACAGCCCTTTGCCGGCCAGGGAGTCAGCGAGTTGTTTGAGTTGCCTGAAGTATGGTCGTGCATCTTCAGGGTCGTCGGTAAAGGGTGGCATGGTCATCAGTCCGATTACTTCAAGGTGTGGCAGTTGACCTATCTCGCGAAGGAGCTGCTCCGTCTGTTGTGCTGCCATGCCGGATTTTTTTTCATCTTCCCCTATATTGACCTGCAGCAGGATCTTCATTGAGCGACCCAGGTCTTCAAGATGACGATTGAGGGTATTGGCAAGTTTAAAACTATCGATAGTTTCGATGACATCGAAGATCCGTGCGGCGATTTTTGCTTTATTCCGCTGCAGGTGGCCAATGAAGTGCAAAGTGCATTTGCCGCCGAGTTGGGCGGCTTTTTCTTCAGCTTCCTGAATGTAATTCTCACCAAAAACGGTGTGACCAGCTGCATATGCCTCTTCGATAGCAGTTACGGGGAAGCGTTTGGAAACAGCCACCAGTTGAACCTCATCAGGTTCACGCCCGCAAGATAACGCGACTGTATTAATTTTATCGTATATTGCCTTCAGATTTGTATCTATGCTCATTGTGATTTTCCTGTTGTTGGCAGATTGAGTTGAAACACCCTGATGGCGTTACGGGTCGTCTGCCTGGCGATGTCGTCTAAATCCATGCCACGCAGTTCTGCAATACAGGCTGCGGTGAAAATGACATTGCCCGGCTCATTTCGTTTACCTCGCAGGGGGTGAGGAGACAGGAAGGGGCCGTCCGTTTCAACCAGCAGCGACTCAAGCGGTATTTCCCTGGCGACGTGCTGAAGTTCAGTAGCATTTTTAAAAGTGACTACGCCGGGGAGTGAAATATGAAGACCAAGGTCAATAACCTCCCGGGCAAGACCGATGTCACCTGAAAAACAGTGCATAATACCGCCGTTTTCTGTCGCGCCGGATTCTTTGAGGAGCTTGAGGGTATCCTGGTGTGCTTCCCTGTCGTGAATCACGATCGGCAGTCCGAGTTCTCTGGCAAAAGAGAGCTGTCTGGCAAAGTGACGACGTTGATTGTCTGCCGCTGAATACTCTTTTACATAATCAAGGCCGATTTCTCCATAGCCGACTATGTGTTCTCTCTGTTTTTCCACCAGGTCTCCAAGTGCCAGGTAGGTTTTATCGGTAACGTTGTCGACATCATGGGGGTGTATGCCGATGGTGGCGGAGATGTTCTGATGGGCGGCAGCAAGTTCTGTGGCTCTTATCGAGCTTTGCAGGTCGATACCTATAGTTATGATATGACCTATTCCGTGTTGTTCAGCACGGGCCAGCACCTCATCAAAATCTTCCTGGTATGCATCCATGTCGAGGTGACAATGGGTATCTATAAGTTTAACCCCACTGGAAAGTTCAGGGAAAATAATTTTTCGTTTAGACACTACGTTTACTCCATTTATAAGGTAACAGCGCCTGATAATGTTGTACGGCGTGTTGGTTTATTAATAAAAGATCGCCGCTACTATAAGCGCATATTCCGCGAATTGAAAGTGGCCAGTAGGAAACTCAACACGAATTTAATATAAGTCGATCGAGAAGAGAGAACCATTTTGCCTTTATGGGTCGATATGAAAAAAATCAGATAGGAAACGCGATGGGCGAGGGGCAGGGACCACTGATAACCGGCGTATGAATTTGAAAGAAAAGAAAAAAATATCTTCATATACCAAAAAAACTATCGTATAGTCCTTTCAGCAAGTTTTAACTACCTTCCGGCCCTGGCGGGCTTCATACTGTTAGTGAAATTTGCAGAAGTGAGGGGAGGTGAGTTCATGTAGACCGGGTGATGTTCGGCTTAAGTTAGAGGTTATAACCCGAATGAGAATTTTCATTGCATATCCTGTCACCATTTCCGTGTATTACACGGTATTACAGACACCAAGGAAATAACAGCAAACCGTACCATATGCCCCCAACCACGAAGAGGTAAGCAGCATGAATTATGGGATTGTCAGTCAGGAACAATTAGAACAGATAGATACTCTATTAGCAGATAAGCTGATCAGTCTTGGTGTCGATTGTGTGATCATAATTGACATGGCAGGAAACATCATCACTGCGAAAGATAACGGTGAAAACAAGTATGACGTTTACTCCTTTGCGGCACTGGCTGCCGGAAATTTTGCCACTGTAGATGCAATGGCCAAACTTGTTGGTGAACAGGAGTTTTCATTACTTTTCCATAAAGGTCAGGATTCCAATATCCATTTTAGCAAGATCGACGATGAGTTATTACTGATTTCAATGTTCGGTAAAGAAATATCGCTAGGATTTTTACGCCTGAATGTGGTCGATGTAATAGAAAAGATTCGCAAGATTTGGGAAAAGCAATAGTCACTCCACAGAGGTTGTTCATGTCGCAGGCAGGCGCTTTGCCGGCAGCAGAAGTTTCAAAGTAGAATGTGGGAGGTGGAGCGTTGAGCTTTATTAATCTAAAAGACAAAGTCGTTCAGGTAAAGATCGTTTACTACGGTCCTGGCAGGTGTGGTAAAACAACCAACCTTGAATACATAAACACTGCTTACAGAAAACAGATTGTCTCAGAGATGGTGAGTTTAAAGACCCATGGAGACAGAACATTGTTTTTCGATTTTCTGCCGTTTGATATGGGGCAGATCAAGGGATATGACATAAAAATACAGCTTTATACCGTACCAGGTCAGGTGAAATACAACGCCACACGTAAACTGGTTTTGCGCGGCGTGGACGGTATTGTTTTTGTCGCTGATGCAATGGCAAAACAGAGAGAGAAGAATATCCGCTCCCTGAACCAGCTGCATGAAAATCTCCAGTCATATAAAGAGTCGATTTTCAATATTCCGCTTGTTATGCAATATAATAAAGTCGATTTGAAGGAGCATGGCATAGAGATCCTGCCAACTGAGGTCCTGCAGAATGATTTGAACAGCAGGCTGAAAGTTCCATATTATGAAGCGAGTGCCATCACCGGGTATAATGTTGCCGAGACATTGAAGAAAATAATTTCTTCCACTGTTGTTTCGATTCAGAAAAAATTACTCTAGAGGGAATAGGCGGTGGAACAGTATACAGAGAGTCAGTACGACGATGACCTGACAATAGATAATGAAGAGTACGATGATTCTTTTGAAACAAGCGATTTTGATCTATTTGCGTTTGCCGGCGAAGACGACTCTCCAATATCTCGTTTAAAAACTCTGGTACTATCCCTGGATTGGGAAATTACTGATACCGTTCTACAGCAATTCAACGACGAAATAGTTGACCTCAAAGATGTATGGGCAGATGACAAAATCAACATGGTCTATCTGCAAGCACTTGAAAAGATAGGGAAATATATCTATCGAGAAAAGGCGGATGCTCATCCTAAATCCATCAGGCTGCTTCTCAATATGTACTACAATCTCGAACGTATTGTTCTCTCTGATGAGTTGGATGCCGCCGAGAAGAAGCAGATCTTGATTCAGGATGTTCGCCGCTTTGAAAAACTCAAGAAACTCATCTCTGGCCCGGCGCTGGATGAAGAGGTGCCGGTAGATGAGCGTGGTGGTGTTATGGAACCAGATGTAGCTGAAGTGGTGGTTGAGCAGCAGACAGCTCCAGAGCTTTTTGAACTGAAAGCTCTGGTTTTTGGGATTGACTGGGAAATTACGGAGCAGCAACTCCTTGAATTACGTAATGAAGTGAAGAACCTGCAGCAGGTATACGCAGATAGCAGGCCGAGGCTGGTATTTCTTCAGGGAATCGGCACGATCGGCACCTATATACGAAAGCGTAAAGTAGATTCCCATCCCGATGCTTTTAAGATTCTCAGATCTTTTTTTGATGGACTGGAGAAAATTGTTCAGACTCCGGGGATAACCCTTGATGAGGAGAAGAAAGTCCTGATCCCCGAGGTGAGGAGGTTCGAAGCCTTCAAGAAGATAATTGAAACAGAAAAATCCGCCCCCAAAAAGGAATTCGCACCTTCAGCGCCAGGCCCAATAGAGGCTGTGGCATCAGTAACACCTGCAATTGCGCCTGCTTTTTCTGATCTGCCTGATGATGGTGTTCGAGGTTTTCAGGAAGAGGAAGAGGCTGCTGCACTTGGTGCCGATAACTCCGCAAATGTAGATGCACGATTAAGCAGCTTTTTTGGCGATGGACAAAAGGCTGCAGGTAAAAAGCCGGTTCAGGCAAAGCGGAGTACCGAAGAACAAGAAGCGGAAAAATTCAGTGCTGCTTTCTTCGGCGCGGATACGGGAACTGATGAGCCTTGCCTCACAATAGATCGTGAGGCCGCACTCAAGGGTGTTGAGGTGGAGACGGATGCTGATGACGATTCGGACGAGGAGCGATTGCCCGCATTTGGTGGTGACATTGCTCCGGCATTGGCCGATTCTGATGAAATCAGCTCTTTCAGTGAGCAGGAATTGTCAGAAGCTTCTGTTGCTGCGCCTGCAGAACCTGCGGCGGAACTCAGAGCTGAGGTTCCAGCTACGCCTGTGGTGGCAAAAAAAGAAATTGTTGAACCATTCTCTGAGCCTGCTACTGAGCCGGTGGTGGAACCATCTGCCTCGATTGTTGATTCGGCAGAAGATGAGATCGATGGTCGGCTGGCATCATTTTTTGACAAAGACGACGGTGGTATCGCTGCTCGGTCAGCCCCATCTTTTTCCAGTACACCTGCTGAACTTGCTTTGCAGGGTGTCGATGTCGAGACTGATGGAGACGAGGATAATGACATTGAGTTGGAACCTATTACCGGACCGGCACTTGGCGGATTTGAGCCTGAGCCTGAGCGGGGGCCTTCACCTGCTTTTGAATCAGCGCCTGCCCCTCAGGTAATTGAACCAGCACTCGAAGAAATTTTTGAGGAACCTGTTGCTCAGCCGGAGCCGGCACCTTTTAAGCCTGCTCCCGCTTTTGCCGACCTCGAAAATATCGAAGAGGAAAGTCCTGAAAGCGACCAGCCTGAAAGTGATATTGAGTCCGAAGTTGTCAGTGAGGTAGAGAGTCAGCTCGACCAGTTCTTTAATTTCGAAGCGCCTGTCCAGGCTGAACTGCCGCCCGAGGAGGAGCAGGTAGTTGTCGAGTCTGCGAACGAGGAAGTAGAACCGGTTGTTGCTCCTGAGGTAGTTGAAGCAGATATCATGGAGGCATTACCACCGGATGAGCCTTTTGCAGCCGAACCTCAAGAGGACGAAATTGTCTTTGATCTGGCTGAAGAAGCTGAATTTGTGGTTGAAGACCTTTCTGTCGAGTTCGAACCAGAGGCAGAAGAGATCAACGTACCCACCGCAGCTGCTGAAGAGGCTGTCGCCGAACAGGTCGAGGAACCTGTTATTCGACAGCAGACCGGGAGATTCGCAGAACTTCAGGGCTGCATCCAGTCGCTTGAATTGCAGCTCGACGATAGCATTATTACCGGCCTTTATTCAGAACTGAAGAAACTGCGGGAGAGTGAGGCAAACACTTCTCTTGAGAAAAGTTATCTGCAGCTTATTTCTACCGTGTGTCAGCACATAGATAAGTTCAGGTACGATTCAGATGACAGATCAAACGGTTTACTGCAGGCTATACTGAGTGATCTGCGAAAATCATCTGTTGTTGAGCCTGCCGCGGCGCAGGAAACATTGCTGACCCACACCGGTAATGTCTTGCAATGGCAGCATGAGATGCTTTCTGAGGCGGCAGAGGCCAGAGCCGAGCGTAAAGTATCTCATGAGCAAGAGCAACCTGTTGCAGAGAGCTATCAGACTGAAGAAACTGCAGCAACCCCGCAGCAGCTACTTTCTGACCAGCAGTTGGCCGATGTGGTCCGTCGTGAGATCGATATGCTCAGGGATACCTTGAAACGAGAGATAAACGAACTCCGTAAGGCAATGAATAACCAGTAATCGCTTTCAATGCGCCAGTGCAGCAGGCTGGGTAATGAGGTTGAAAAGAGAAGAGGGCTTGATCTGAAAAAGATCAAGCCCTCTTTTTTATTGAGGATATAACCAGTGTCTCAGGCTCATTCGGCTACCGGTAAATAGCCCGGAATTTGAAAGGTTCGCTAGCCAGGCAGACTTGAGCCTTAAGCTACTTCCCGCCCTCCTGACCCATTTCTCCTCACTTTCTGAAGATGAAAATCAGCGGTAATTAATCGTAATACGGAAGAATTATAAGTGCAGGTTGGCTGGCCTTTAGAAATGCCTGGGGCTGGATTTATCTGATCCAGGCCACGAAAGTGAGAATAGCGTACACGATGAGCCAGACATAAAGAAACCAGAGCAATGCCCTGTAGTATCTGTTTTGATTTCGGGCATAGAGCAGGGCAACGACAAAAAGCAGTGGGTAGACTACACCTGCAAAGAGCGGGTGAAAATAGCGCAGCAATTCCTGCAGGCCTAGAAAAAACCAAGGACCGGAGATGTAGGTTACGCCAAGCTTTTCAGGTTCTATGGGTGCGGCCGTGAAAAAGCAGAATACTGCGATAAGGCAGATAGCCACTGTATGATCTGCCACTTGTACCCTGTAGCGCCGCAGATGGTCCCAGGCAAGTATCAGCCAGAGTATATCAAGGCTTATCATATGGTGAACGTAGACTCTCTGCATTCCCCGATTCGAAATATCGAAGAGCAGGGAGTTCAGGGTATCACCCATGAAAGGGATGGTTTTCAGGATTGCCTCGGCGATCATGCCCGCTGAGAAACCGGTACTGTCAGCGCGTAGCACGTAGCCGGTAAACAGCAGGAAGAGGCCGACAGTCATCGAGAAAATGAGCAGGACCCAGTCGCGGAATGAATATTTTTGTGCCTCTCCATAAACGGCAATAAGGTGAACGCAGCCAAGTAGGAAGAATGCCTGGCTTGAATAAAAATGGAGTGAACGAAAAAACTCACCAAAGGGTATGAGCAGGTCTATAGAGCTTACAGAATAATAGGGATCGGCCACATCATATTGCAGACCGACTACAACTCCTGAGAGAAGAGACAAATAGAGGCTGACAAGGCACCAGGCCCCCCATTTGAGGGACTTGAAATTTAACCACATCATTTGCGCCGCAGCCGTTTGAGGAGGCATGGAGGAGTCCATCAGGTGGTCACCACGTAATAGGGTGCGGTATCACGTTTTTCCACGGAATAGACGGTTAAGTGCTCCTTGGCCGGGCCGTGAAGAACAGTACCACCTGGTGAAAAACGTGACTGGTGGCAGGGGCACTCAAGTACGCCGTCTTTTTCGTGATAATTAATCTTACACCCGAGATGAGTGCATTTTCGTGATACCGCCCAGCAACCATCTTTCTGGTCAAAAAGGATGAAATCGTTATGACTCAGCACGCCGTTGGTTGGTTTACTGCTGTGGATTTCCACCAGCTTCGGTCGCCTGGGGACTTCATATCCGATAAATTTCAGCAATGGGTAGAGCAGGGCAAGCAGTCCTGTAGCAAGAACTGTCCTGCGTGTCTGCAATTTCTTTTTTCGCAATTCTGTTTTTGAACCTGACTGATCGACCATACTGCTATTCAGCTAATTACTCTATCCGGGTTAATCTGTGATTAAGCAAATTTTTCCTTCAACATCCGGGAAACATGAGGTGGCACCATGCTATCCACATTGCCGCCGTGGCGGGCTGCATCTCGAATAATTGAGGAACTGATAAAAATCCAGCGCAATCCAGGCATCAGGAAGATGGAGTCGACTTCGCGCTCGAGCTTCCTGTTCATCAGTGCGAGCTGGAACTCGTAGTCAAAATCGGAAACAGCACGGAGACCGCGAATGATAGCAGTGGCTTTGCGGTTTGCAGCGTATTCAACAAGAAGTCCTGAAGCAGAGTCAACCTCGATACGATCGCCTTCATCGGAAAATGATTCACGTATCATCTCCATCCGTTCTTCGAGGGTAAATAAGGGGCTCTTGGAAGGGTTGAGTGCGATGGTGACTATGACCTTGTCAAAGAGGTTGAGCCCTCTTTTAATGATATCGATATGGCCAAAAGTAATGGGGTCGAATGTGCCGGGATAAATGGCAATTGTGGGGCGTGTAGGTACAGGAGTGCTCATGAACGAACCTCAGTTTCGGTTAGGTGACGCGGAGAGTAGAGCCAGAATCCAGTTTCACCATAGATTCTTTGATCAGTCAGGTTCAGTACACCACAACATTCGGGCAATGATTCAGAAGAACGCTCTTCGGCAACTACCAGGCATGACCCGGATAGAATCTCACCATTACCCAGATATTCCAGAACTTTAAGTGATAACCCTTTGGAATAGGGTGGGTCAAGGAAAATAAGGTTGAATGGCTGGCTTTTGCCGAACTCTGTGACCTGCGGCGGAATCCCTTTGCGAAGATCATAGCGGATAGCAGCTACTTTGCAGTCGTGCTGTTCCGGTCTGCAGGCAGCTATATTGCGATGGATTATATCAAGGGCCTGCTTGTTCTGTTCGACAAGAATAACTTCAGTCGCTCCCCTGCTGAGAGCTTCGAGGCCGAGTGCGCCTGTACCTGCAAAAAGGTCGAGTACCCGAAGTCCATCGAAGGTGTCAACTTTACCTCTCAGGATATTAAAAAGAGATTCTCTGGCCCGATCTGAAGTCGGCCTGATATTTTGTGTCTGGCCGGGCGGGGCGACAAGTTTGCGCCCTTTGGCCCATCCGCTGATAATTCTCAATGTCTTCTGTCAGGTATATATAAGAGTAAAAGCCTGGTGTTTCAGCTTAATGAAAAGAAGATTCTTTTCTAAGTTAAAATGGCGATGTGAGTAAGGAACACGGGCTAAAGAACATCAGACTCAAGGTATGTTGATGGACTCGCGGTTATACTTCTTTCCCCTGACTCCCTTCTTGGTATTTTTCGATTTTACGGGGCTTGCTTATGGTCCGCTTTCCCGTCGGTACCCTGCACCGCCAACCGTTTGGACTGACGATATATACCATAAATCGGACCGGAGGGTATATAAAGCGCCGCGAGCACAAATAGCATAACCTGAGGTTCGGCAGCAATAAGAATAAAGACAAGAAGACAAAATACCAGCAACTGAAAATTTCGCCTCTTGCTCATCTGGGGTGGTTGCTTGAAGCTCAGATACATGTGGTTTGAGACCATCAGGTACGAGAGAGAGTACACTAAAATGAGCAGGGAAATATGGGTTACTGCTCCGGGAATACCGAGGAAATTGCAGAAAAGTACAGAAGAAGAGATTGCACCGGCAGCGGCAGGACAGGGCAGGCCGATAAAGTTCTTCGATGTGCCGGGTTGGGAGTTAAACCTGGCGAGGCGAAGAGTGGTGGTGGCAACGTATAAAAAAGCGGCCAGCCAACCGTACCTGCCATATGGCTGAAGCGCCCAGAAGTAGGCAAGCAGGCCGGGGGCAACACCAAAAGAGACAGCATCACAGAGTGAGTCCAGTTCCTTGCCGAAGGTACTGGTTGTTCCTGTCATCCTGGCTACACGGCCATCGATCCCGTCGAAGACCGCAGCAACGATGATGGCTACGGCAGCCACGGTGTATTCGCCTTTTACGGCGCTGAGGATGGAATAAAAACCACAGAACAGGCTGGCTATGGTGAACATACACGGCAGCGGATAAAACTTGGAACTCATCTCCTGCTCAGGTTGGCTCATATTTCATCTCTTAGGTATTTAGCGGTGAGTAATATTACGGTCGGTGCCCGACCAGTTGAAATTACCGAGAGTATAAAGGATGGATTGGTAAAAGGCAAAGTAATCGGATTATTGGTGGAACTGCAGAACTGCGAACTGCAGGGAAGGCGTTGGATGTTGGACATAACGGCAGGTTGGACGTGGGACGTTGGACGTTGGACGGAACTGCAACTGCAGGGAAAGGCGTGTGAGGTGGTAGGTGTGAAGGGAGAGGAGAGACTGCAACAGCGAACAGCGAACTGGAACTGCAGGGAAAGGCGTGTGAGGTGGTAGGTGTGAAGGGGGAGGAGAGACTGCAACAGCGAACAGCGAACTGCGACTGCAGAAAAGGCGTGGGAGGTGAGAGGAGTGAGGAGGAAGTGTTTTTTCACCTAACCCCTTGTATGTTGCGCCCATACTCCTACATAGTTTACTAAGTAACATATTTCGCTACATGACCGTAACAGATCGACCACTCCTTGGGACAATTAAACTACGAGCCCGTGTGTGAGCGCTGGTCGTTATGGTCCTTTCTGCTTAACCCGAACAGTTGCCGGGGCCTTACTAAGAGCCCGCATTTCACAAGGCTGGGAAACGGAAATCTAACATGGATCAACAGATATTTATTGGAATTGATGTATCAAAAACTAAGCTGGACATCGCCGTTCGGCCAACCAAGGAAAAATGGAGTACAGCCAATGCTCCAACGGAAATTTCCGCTCTGGTAAAACGCTTTGAGGAATTACAGCCTACATTGATTGTTCTTGAATCAACGGGCGGCCTTGAGATTCCCCTCGTAAGTGAACTTGCCAAGAAATTCCTACCCATTGTCGTAGTAAACCCCAGACAGGTGAGGGACTTTGCTAAAGCTACTGGCAAGTTGGCAAAAACAGATTCTATCGATTCTGAAATAATCGCTCGATTTGGTGAAGCTATTCGACCAGAACCTCGACCGATCAAAGACGAGCAAGCTCGAGAATTGGATGCTGTTCTAGTGCGCCGCAGGCAAATTGTGGACATGTTAACTATGGAAAAAAATCGCCTTAGATGCTCTACAAAACATGTTCGCAAAGATCTTGAAGCACATATCAAATGGCTGGAAAAACGTTTGCAAAACGTTGATGGGGATCTCCAAAAGCTCATCCAGCAATCAGATGTCTGGCGAGTAAACGATAAAATATTACAAAGCGTGCCAGGTGTAGGACCAGTATTGTCGCTTGCACTCCTAGCAGGCTTGCCTGAGTTGGGCCAACTCAACAGAAAAGAGGTGGCAGCACTGGCCGGAGTAGCTCCACTCAATCGAGATAGCGGCTTTTTTCGCGGTTCCCGAAGAATATGGGGAGGGAGAGCCCAGATAAGATCTGTCTTGTATATGGGGGCTTTGACAGCCGCACGCTGCAACCCTGTCATCAGGACTTTCCACGAGCAATTAATTGCTCGTGGAAAAAAGCCTAAGGTTGCTCTGACGGCATGCATGCGGAAACTCTTAACCATCCTAAATGTCATGGTGAGAAATCAAACCACTTGGTCGCCTACTTATGCTGAACAAAGATGATGAAATTTAAAACCCTTACCTCTGAGTCAGTTGCAGATTTCATCTGTACGATTAGGTTTGACTTTGAACACAGTTGCTCACACCTCACTCCTTACAATTATTTTGTCGTTTCAGGCGTTTTTAAACGAGCCAGGATAGTCTCGCCGGCACGTACCTTCTGCCCCATCTGGACATGGATTTCAGAATCGGCAGGAAAGTAAAGGTCAACACGGGAGCCAAATCGAATCAAGCCCATGCGTTCACCTTTTTTAATCGTGTCACCATTTTCGAGCCAGCAGATAATGCGGCGGGCAATAAGCCCGGCGATCTGCACGAAGGCCACTTTATGGCCGGCGCTGGTTTTCATAACCGTGCCACAATATTCGTTTTGCAACTCACCTTTTTCAGTATCTGCGGCGTAGAATTTGCCGGGTTGATAGACAATGCGCTCCACTGTGCCGCTCATTGGATTGCGGTTCACATGAACATTGAAAACATTCATGAAGATAGAGAGCTTGAACGCCTCGCCACCGGTGAAGGTGTCGTCCTGAACCTTTCTGGCAACGATAATCTTCCCGTCTGCAGGTGAGATAAGTGCATCCTCATCTTCGGGCACGAACCGTTCCGGATCTCTAAAAAAGCTGAGCACAAAAGCTGTGAGCAGCAGGCCGACCAACGCCAGCAGGGTGTACCCGAGCAAAGCAAGCACAATGGTGACAAAAGCCATAAAGCCGATAAAGGGATAACCCTCAAGGGCAACGGGGACTTTAGGTTTTAACATGGATATTCCTCGAATATGTGTAAAGTCTGATTACTTGTAAACTCAGCTGGTTGCGTGAGGAGTGAAGCGAGAGGGGAAATGCCTGAATAATGTGTTCTATGAAGACTATCGCTAACACATCGCATTTGCGAGACGTTTACTTCCAGATGAATGTAAACGTCTCACTCCTCGTTACTCACTCCTGACAATCCCAAAGTGAGACTCATTGCGAATCACGATATATAACACACTGCGTCAGGCTTACTAAGCGGTAGTTTTGGCAAATAGCAAGAAAGAACAAAATTACTTATTTCTTTTTGTCTGCCCTGGCCATGGCAATGGTACCGGTACGAATAATTTCTTTGATACCGATTGGGCGCAATATATCGATAACAGCCTGTATTTTTGAAGCAGGGCCTGTTACCTCCACCGCGTAACTCTTGGCGCTGACATCCACCACCTTGCCGCGAAAAATATCAATAACACGCAGAACTTCAGCACGTGTTGTTGATTCCGCCTTGACGCGAATGAGCACCATCTCACGTTCTACATATTCTTTTTCACTGATGTCAGTCACCTTGATGACATCAATAAGCTTATGCAGCTGTTTGGTGATCTGCTCAATAATGGAATCATCACCCCTGGAAACCAGGGTAAGGCAAGAAATTCCGGGCTCAAGGGTCTCTGCCACACAAAGACTTTCAATATTATAGCCACGACCGCTGAACAGACCAGTCACCCGCGACAATACACCCGGCTTATTCTGCAGCAGAACCGATATTGTATGACTTTTCATATAGTTATCCTGTATCATTCGCGCCAACTAAACACGAAATTTATCTCTCAAATCTCTCAAAATCTGTATGACGAAGTTGTGCTGGTTTTTGCATTTACCAATCAATCCGCCAGTACTGTCAAGATGCGCCGATATTTTAGCAAGCACTTCTGTCCGCTATAGTCGTATCTATGCGGACAAGAAGTGATCGGCAAAAGATGGGTGCATATTGGCAGTGCCCTACACCAGAAGCATTTCGGTATTCGCCTTCCCCGCCGGCACCATCGGATAAACTCCCTCCTCCCGATTAATATTGAAGTCCATGACAACGATATTATCGGTGGCCAGTGCCTCCTTGATTACCCCTTCGACCTCGCTCTTCTTGGTAGCCCTCAGGCCGACTGCGCCAAACGCCTTGGCGAGTTCAACGAAGTCGGGTGCGACCTCCATAACAGTCGAGGCATAGCGCTTATTGTAGAAGAGCTCCTGCCATTGACGAACCATGCCGAGATAATTGTTATTGAGAATGGCCACCTTTACCGGCAACCCCTGCTGCTTGGCTGTGGCAAGTTCCTGAATGTTCATCTGGATAGAGCCGTCACCGGCCACATCGATAACCGTCTTGTTCGGAAACGCCATCTGCGCACCAATCGCCGCAGGTAAACCGAAACCCATGGTGCCGAGGCCACCGGAGGTGACGAAATGGCGGGGTTTATCAAAACGGTAATATTGGGCCGCCCACATCTGGTTCTGGCCAACCTCGGTGGTGATAATTGCATCGCCGCCGGTCAACTCCTCAAGCTTCTGGATCACGTATTGCGGCTTGATGATGATATCATCGTCGTGGAACCGCATCGGATGCTCTTGCCGCCATTCCTTAATGGTATCAAACCACGGCTGGTGCCGGGCAGCTTCTTCCTTGATGTCGAAGTTGGTTTCAGCGTCAAAATACTTGTTCATCGCCTGCAGGGCGTATTTGCAATCGGCAACGATGGGAACATCGACGCTGACATTTTTACTGATCGAAGTCGGGTCGATATCTATGTGAACGATTTTGGCGTTCGATGCAAATTCCTCGAGCTTACCTGTAACACGGTCGTCAAAACGGGCACCTACCGCGATCAGCAGGTCAGACTGGGCAACCGCCATATTAGCAGTGTAAGAACCGTGCATGCCAAGCATACCGAGCGACAGCTCATGGGTGCCGGGGAAACCTCCCAGGCCCATCAGGGTCATGGTGACCGGGATGTTCAGTCGGGTTGCAAGCTTGGTCAACTCATGGCTGGCATCTGAGAGAATCACTCCGCCACCCACATAGAGCACCGGCTTGCGCGCTTTCATGATCAGCTTGCAGGCTTTGGTAATCTGGCCGATATGCGGCTCATAGGTGGGTTGATAATTCTGCATGCGGATCGGCTTCTTCTCAGGATAGCTAACCAGGCTGGCCACAAGATCCTTGGGAAGATCGACCAATACCGGGCCGGGCCGACCGGTGCGGGCAATGTAAAACGCTTCACGCAATACCGGAACGATATCTTCTTTGTTGGATACCAGGTAGTTGTGCTTGGTGCAAGGTCTGGTAATTCCGACGATATCAACTTCCTGAAAAGCATCGTTGCCAATCAGGTGGCGGGGTACCTGCCCGGTAAGGACAACCATGGGGATGGAGTCCATATAGGCGGTGGCGATACCAGTCACACCGTTAGTCGCACCGGGGCCGGAAGTGAGCAGTGCCACTCCGACTTCACCGGTTACCCGGCTGAAGGCGTCGGCTGCATGAACAGCTCCCTGCTCATGTCGTACCAGTACGTTATCTATGTCGGAATCCATCAGCGCATCGTACAGGTCGATGACAGCGCCGCCGGGATAACCGAATAGTGTTTTAACTCCCTCCTCCTGGAGGCACTTGATAATAGCTTGGGCGCCGGTGATTTTTCCCATTAAATTCTTCCTCTTGTATAGATTTCTAGGGCGATAGTTAGCCTGGATATTTCTCGAAGATTGTAATCTGGTTTTTTTGAGTAGCTTGTTATAAATAATACCCTTTGGGATGGACGGTGGAATGTCCCCCAATGTATTGTTATTTATTTAATAATAGGCTGATTGGCTGCTTTTTTCATGCAATATCATGGGCAGAGGATGCTGAAAAAGCAGTGGAATTAGGTTGAGAATGCGAAATATATATGCCCATACGACAGATGTCAACCATCAAGACTGTTGCAGGAATTACGATGAGTTGGACCATCAAACAGTGATGAGCCTCTTTCCGGCATATGCCTTTTAACATACTGTCGAGACATGAAAAGCCTGCTGTATTGTCCTCATCCCCTGGGACGGGAATCGAGTCTTAACTGAAAAAGCCGCTTGACATCCATAAGATTTAGCGTTTAGTTTGAATCCTATAATATAATTTCATACTAATCACTATTTTTTGAATAAAAGAATTCTTCGAAGGCATAATAGATTATGAGAATCCTGCTTCTTTCCCTACTACTTAGTCTACTGGCAAGCACCGCGGCCAGCGTGGGGGAGTTGTAGGCAGATTCTACACATATATCCCTTAAAGGCCGCGGTTGCAAAACCGTGGCCTTTTTTTTTTGTAAAAAGCCAGTGGGGCGTGAGCAGTTGTCGTTGCAGTTACGTCCAACACCCAACGTCCAACATCCAACTTGTCGTTTTAGGAGAAAATCAATGAACCCCGAAGCAGTGAGCAAATATCGCCCATTTCCAAAGATTGATCTGCCTGGGCGCACCTGGCCGAACAATGCGATTACCAAGGCACCAACCTGGTGCAGTGTCGATCTTCGCGACGGCAATCAGGCCCTTATCCAGCCCATGAGTCTGCAGAAGAAGCTGGAAATGTTCAAGCTGCTTTGTGAGATTGGTTTTAAAGAGATCGAAGTAGGCTTCCCATCCGCTTCCGAGGTCGAGTTCGAGTTCACCCGCAAGCTGATTGAAGACGACCTGATCCCGGATGGTGTGGTGATCCAGGTACTCACCCAGGCGCGGGAGCATCTCATCAAAAGAACGTTCGAGTCGATCAAGGGTGCCAAGGAAGTTATCGTTCATATCTACAACTCCACTTCAACCCTGCAGCGACGCACGGTCTTCAATATGGGCCGTCAGGAGATCATCGACATCGCCATCGAGGGTGTGAAGCTGCTTAAAGAAGAAGAACAGAAGTACCCGGAGACAAGGTTCCGCTACGAATATTCGCCTGAGAGTTTCACCGGCACCGAGATGGATTTTGCCCTTGAGATCTGCGAGGCGGTGATGGCTGAGCTGGAGCCGACCCCGAATAACAGACTTATCATCAATCTGCCTGCAACCGTCGAGCTTTCGGCCCCGAATATTTATGCAGACCAGATCGAGTGGTTTTGCACCAATATGAAGAACCGTGAATCAGCCATCATCAGCCTCCACGCCCACAACGATCGTGGCTGTGCGGTTGCTGCAACCGAGCTTGCCCTTATGGCGGGCGGCGACAGGGTAGAGGGCACCCTGTTCGGCAATGGTGAGCGAACCGGTAATGTCGACCTCATTACCCTCGCTCTCAATATGTTTACCCAGGGCGTGAACCCTGAGCTTGATATCTCTGACATGAACCATCTGGTCGAGGTGTATGAACGTATCTGCCGTCTGCCGGTTCACCAGCGGCACCCGTATGCCGGCGAGCTGGTCTATACCGCTTTCTCCGGTTCCCATCAGGATGCGATCAATAAAGGAATGACCGCCTACGATATCGCAGATTCAGGCCTCTGGGAGGTGCCGTATCTGCCCATCGACCCGACCGATGTCGGCCGCACCTACGAGTCGATTATCCGTATTAACAGCCAGTCCGGCAAAGGCGGTGTCGCCTATATCATGGATAAAGAGTTTGGCTTCAAGATGCCTAAAAAGATGCATCCTGAGTTCGGCAAGATCGTACAGGCAGTAACGGATAAAGAGGGCAGGGAGCTTCAGACCAAAGAAATTTACCAGGCTTTTGATCAGGTTTACCTTTCGGCAAGTGAGCCATATTCCCTGAAAGGCTTCCATGTGATAAAACGCCACATCGACGATGCAGACTCTTCAGCCGAAGTAGAGGCGGATGTACGCATGGGCGACGAGGTGAAAACCATCCACGCAATCGGTAACGGCCCGCTCGATGCCTTCTGTTCTGCCCTGAAAGCGGATATTACCGGTGATTTCAAACTCTGCAGCTACCACGAACACGCCTTAAACGGCGGCTCTTCCGCCCGCGCCGCAGCCTATATCGAAATCGAAAAACCTCATGGCACCAAAACCTGGGGTGTGGGCGTAGATACCGACATCATCATCGCCTCTATCAAGGCGGTCCTCAGCGCTTTAAACAGAAAACAGATATCCTAATCTTCCCAGGGCCCGGTTCCATGCCGGGCCCTTTGCCCTTAAGCAGTTGTTGTTGTAGTTACGTCCCACCTCCAACGTCCAACTCGCAGTCCCGTCCAACCTGCAGTTCAGCAGTTCCAGCAGTTGCCGTTCCTCCTAACCCCTCACCCCTCCCTCCTTACAATCTGATTTTCCTCCTC
Source organism: Desulfosediminicola ganghwensis (assembly GCF_005116675.2). Classification (NCBI taxonomy): domain Bacteria; kingdom Pseudomonadati; phylum Thermodesulfobacteriota; class Desulfobulbia; order Desulfobulbales; family Desulfocapsaceae; genus Desulfosediminicola; species Desulfosediminicola ganghwensis. The sequence continues at coordinate 4,591,466 of NZ_CP050699.1, read as the reverse complement.
CCCGTTTTTGTAGTTACCTCCAACATCCAACTCGTAGTTCCGTCCCCCTTCCAACGTGCAGTTTCAGTTGCAGTTGATTTCCCGTCCCCCATCCAACGTCCAACATCCAACTTGTAGTTTCGCAGTTCCGCCACTTTCCCTTCTCGGCCGCATTTTTGTTTAACTTGCTCTGCAAGTTATTCAATTAACGTTACAAATATTAAATTAGTCGATTTATGCCTTATAAATAAAGCCCTGGGAAGTGTTGGTATGCAGTTAAGTGACTGCAAATGCGTATAATTGCCTATTGCAATTGTGCCTAGCTATGTTAAGAAGCGTATATCTGGCAAATAGCTGCAATTGTTTGTCAAATTAATTGATTTTATGTCGATGGTACGGGCTTATAGCTGAGCATTGAATATTTAACCAGGTACACAAAGAAATGAAAATCAGGCGAAGCGATAATTACGTGGGTAGAGAAGTGGCAGGTGAATTTTTACTGATCCCGATAACAACAGTTGGTGCAGATTTACAGAAAATTAAGCATTTAAACGGGACCGCAGCAGCAATCTGGGATTGTCTGGATACTGAAAAGTCACAGAAGGAGGTACTAGAGCGACTTAGCGGTATTTATAACGTTGAAGATACCCTTCTCAAGCGAGATGTCCGGGCTACTTTTGACAGCTTTGTGAAATCGGGAATCTGTATTGTCAATGAATAAAGAGGTCTGTTGTAATGCTCTGTAATTTCAACACAGTGCTTGACTCAATGGTGGTCAAGGATCCACGGGTTCCTCTGTCGATAAAGTGTGAACTTACCTATAGGTGTAATTTTCGTTGCAAACATTGCTATTGCCGGGTTCCTGCAAATGGTCCTTCGCTCAGCAAGGAATTGCCGCTTGATGAATGGGAAAGAATCCTGGAAGAAAGTGCTGCCGAGGGGGCTCTTTTTTTAACGTTTACCGGTGGTGAACCCTTGTTGCGGCCAGACTTTAAAGAACTATGGATCTGTGCCAAGGAAAAAGGCTTTCTGGTGAGTCTTTTCACCAATGGCAGTCTTCTTTCACCTGACTGGATCGATTTTTTCAGGAAATGGTCTCCCAATGAGGTGGCAGTTTCCATATACGGTGCGTCGCCAGACAGTTATGAGCAGGTTGCGGGCTCCGCAAGCATGTTTGAAGTAGTGATGAACAACCTTGAGATAATGCGGGCTGCAGAACTGCCCCTGCTTACACGTTCAATAATCACCCGGCGCAACATAGATGAATTTGCACAACTGAAAGAACTCAACCTGAAATTTTCAAAGAACTTTACCTGGGATGCAGAGCTGTTCGGGGCAACAGAGGGCAGCCAAGGGAAACCGTTTGAGGAAAGAATTGCGCCAGGGCAGGTCGTGGCGCTTGAAGCCCAGGATTCACAGCGTGTTAAGGAGCTTGAAAAACTCTACAGCCGTTCTTTCGGGAAGAAATACGACACTGGAAAGTCATACCGGTGTGCCTTGGGAGAACGGGGCTTTGCCATCGACCCGTATGGGAATATGCGGGCGTGCCAGGTGCTGGAACCTCTGAAATATAATCTCAGGTCAGGTTCTGTTCGAGATGGCTGGCGGGAGGTGGTGCCGGAACAGCTGAGCAACCTCAAGCCGGGTGACAGCAAATGCACAACATGTGATCTTCGAATATTCTGTAGGATTTGCCCGGCCTTTGCCTTGCGGGAAGGGGGGGGGCAGGAAGGACCTACGGAATATCATTGTACGTTGGGGGAGGAGCGATTTAAGCGATATCGTTACTGCTTAGAGCGGAACTGAGCAAAAACAACACGAACAGGGGAAGTATCATGAAAGAAAAGAGAAATGACGAGAAGAAACAGTGGGAAAAGCCGGTAGTAAAAGACGTGCGTCTTGAATTTGATAAAGACGTGGTGGCTTCATGCCATACAGCTTCAGGCGGTAAAGCTGCATTTGAGACCGGTTGCCTGGATGGGCAGAATCAGAAATGTAATTAGCCCGGCCCTGCCTCATGGGACCACTGCGGATCTCTCCTGGTTCCCCATTGAATCCCTGGGATGTTCAATGGGGAGTGTCGTTAATATTAGACGGTGTTCATGAGGCATTCTGGTTAGCCAGTATAACTCATGTATCTGTTGCTCTCATAAACAAGATCTAGAGGGAAGTGAGTAACATCCTTTTCTTCAATATGATTTCAAACTCATTGCATCAGAGCGCTATCAAAAACCTATGGGGACATATCAGAAAACGATTCAGGTAGCTGACACTGTAATACGGGTTGAGCTGGAGGAAGGCTATGGGCTGGGGCGGGATTATCGTGACTTTCAATCCCGTCCTGGGGATGCTGAAGTCGATATCCGTTTGAGATGTTCTCATGGAAAGACGCCTTTTGACTCTGATACTATCCTGTTCCGATCCGGGGAAACTGTACAGACCTCATTCTTTTTACGAGAAAAAACGTCGATATTTCGAAGGAAAAGAGAGGTCTTTATCGGCAGAAAACAGTTCACGAACTGTCGCATCTGGTGTTTATCACCAGACTATTTGAACCCGAAGGTTCCATATCTCAAAAATTGCGGTTGGCCCTTGCTGGCACTATGGGGGTATTTCTCGGTTCACGGCAAAGGCGTGCTGCTCCATGGCGCTTTAATTGAGCTGGACGGCAAACACCTCCTGCTGCTGGGGGATTCTGGTGTGGGCAAAACGACCCTGAGTCGCATGGCTGTCGCCGCAGGGGGCACCTGCCTCACTGACGAGAACCCTTTTTTGAGTGGTGGACCCGGTAAACCCAGGGTATATGGTGGCCCCTGGTATAGCGATAGATCGCTTTTACCAGATAAGCCCGTCACCACAGCGACTGGCCCGCGCCTGTTAGATGCAATATTGCTGTTACACCATGCACCGCAAAATACACTGGACCGACTGTCGATTCAGACAGCGGTCTTTGCAGTATTGCAAAATACCAGAACGTTCAATTGGCTGCCAGGCACGATATATAAGGCAATGGGCCATGTTGAGGATGCTGTGCAGGCTACCCCGGTATATTCGTATGGTTTCCTACCGGATATTTCAGCCATTCACCATTTACAACGCAATATATTCAACGCACATGAGTAAGGAATTTGTTCACCTCATAGAGGATATCTTTTCATTGCGTACCGCCATTATTGTCAAGAGCAATGGCGGCAGTATGCAACCGACCATTCCCCGCGATGCGGTGGTGAAGCTCGAGCCGATAGATATCCAGCAGATACGGGTGGGCGATATCGTGGTGTATGAGGCCGACAGCACAAGAACAGTGATGCACCGCGTTTTCCGGAAATTCAGGCGGAAAGGCACCGGCTTTGTACAGACCTGGGGAGATAATGTAGCTGTGCCGGATGCTCCTGTGCCGACTCGCTCAGTAAAGGCCAGGGTAGAAGCCTATAATGCAGATGGCGAGTGGGTGCAGCTGCCACCAGTATCATCCTTAGCCCAGTTATCGGTTATGCTACGCTACGTAATAGTACGTTTGAAGTTGAAAACAGGGTTTATGAACGCTTGACGTGCCACACAAATCAACCAGCAGTCCTGTCCCACCCCCCTCGTCCCACCCGTAGTTGCCGTTGCAGTTCCGCAGTTGCTTTCCCGTCCCACGTCCCACGTCCCACGTCCCACGTCCAACTTCCAACGTCCAACCTGCAGTTGCAGTTTCAGTTTCAGTTGCAGTTTTTTCCAACTAAATCTTTACCAAGTTCCTCGCTGGCTCGTAAAGAGTGTTTAGCTCTAACTTCACTGCTGCAACCCATCCGGAAAGGAGGTTATGTTGCATTAAAAAAAATGATAATTATTGTTGGTTTTCCGGCAGAATATGAGAATTAATCTCATTATTCAGTATTTATACCTATTCACATCCAGTATCTGCCATGATATGGTTTGTCGGTATATCGGGTAATTATATGATATGAATAGGGTAAATTGGCGTTATGCTTGCGTATGCTTGAAATCGTAATGTTGCCCTGCCAAAATTGAAACAATAAAAATATCAGAAGCAATCTGATCAAATATTCGTCAGGTCGGTATAAGAGGTGGAAAATGAAAAATTCTCATACTACCAGTGCGGCAAGGTCATCGGCTGTTTTATCCCGCCGAGAAGGCGAAAAAAAAGAGTGGAAACGGCCTGAACTAACCCGGCTCAACTTGCGGGAAACAATGAGCGGAAATTATGATAGCCCCTCTGAAGGCATGGACAGAAATAAAGACGGTAAAATACCAAATGGTCTCGCCAGTTAGTCACTTCTGAACTTTTCAATTATCAAAAGAGGACATCACTGAGAATGCTGTCGCCATGGCGATGCTATTCTCTATGATTTCTTTTTTTGAAGAATGGGCCTTTTCATTCTCCAAGATCTCCAGCAGTTTTTTCTTGTTCACATATCTGGAAGCGCGGTTATTAAGTTTTTCGGTATACGCCTCCATTTGACAGGCGTTGTACATAAGGGTCAGTAGCCGATCGACTCTGTTTTTCTCTCGTTTTGAATTATTCCATAAAATGGAGTCGGGCATCAACCCTTTGGCGGCCTGGCGAAAGAGATACCTTGTGCGATAGTCATCGACAAAATATTGGCCCGGAACGCCGAGGATGAATTCGACAATCCTCTTGTCCAATAGGGGATAACTATACTCTAGCCGATTCTTTAAGGCAGCGGCATGCCACGACTCGACCCGGCTCTGGATGTGGCCGTTCTTGAGGTTGGCCAGCATGTGCCTTCGGATTGTTGGTTGCGGCTGCATGGTCAGTACGGCTTCTTTCTTTGCTTCCCTTATGACCAGTGGTAGAAAATCCTTGTTTACAAAGGGAAAGGAAGGCTTTCCTGGACATTGATTTCTAGGCATAAATCGGTACAGGCTCCGCGGAGTAAGAGGTAAAAGGACCAGATGATATAGGTTGCCAGCCAATCTTCTAGCACTGTTCCCTTTCTGCTTGGCGGCTATCTGGCCCACCTCTTTCAGGAGAGTGAAAATTCTACCCTGGCAAAGGAGGTCTGAATAGTAGGCTTCCCCGTAATAGGTGGCAAGCTCGTCTCCCCCCCAGCCGGAAAGGAGAGTGCGGGATCCAATTTCCTGTGCAGCTGTATGTATTTGATACTCGTACCAGAATCTGGCGGAGTCGCCGTCGGCGATTGAATCCGTACGCAAAAAGCGAAAAATATCTTCAGCACTCAAAGAGACATAAGAGTGCATGATCCCCTCCTGTTCAGCGATGGTTCTGCTGTTGGCCCACTCGTAATGGTCCGGATCATCTGCCTCGGTTGGTTCATGCAACCAGTTGAAGGCGAGCAGTTTTTCACCCCTTTCACCCAGCTTGCGGGCGGCAATAACAGCAATGGTTGAGGAATCAAGACCACCGCTGAGATGGGAGGTAATGGGGTAGTCGCTGCGCAGCCTCGCTTCCACCGCAAGTTGCAACAACTCCCGGAGCTTCCCGGCGTAGGTCTCAGCATCCTCAAATTTCACCCTCGGAGCGTCTTCCGGACGCCAGTAACGTTTTGTTCGTATCTCGCCAGCGGTTACGCTGAGAAAATGGGCTGGTTCCAGTTTCGTTATTCTTTTGAAAAAGGTCAGTGTCGGATGGCGCAACTCCGAATGTACAAAATAATTGGCTACGGCTTCATCACAGATATCCCCTGGTATGTCAGGGTGTTGTTCCAGTGTTTTAAGGTCATTAGAGCAGACGAACAGCTTGTCGGTAAGGTGGTAATAAATTTGCTTCATACCAAGATGGTCTCTGGCGCAGAAGATTTTCTCTTTGCTCCTGTCCCAGATAACAAAAGCAAAATCGCCCAGCAGATATTTCGGGCAATCCTCCCCCCACCTCTCATACGCAACAAGAATAAGGCTGGAATCAGTTACCTGGGACAGCGGGTGAGCCTTTATGTTGAGCAGGTCGGCCAGCTCCTGCCGGTTATCCAACCGTGCATCCATGGTGATGACAAGTTGCCCCAGTGTATCGGGCAGTCGCTCAAGTTTTGATTCGGGAGTGTTCCAGAGCATTGCATGGGCCAGGGCTGCAGATCCGTTGCACCATACACCTTTGTCGTCCGGCTGCCAGCGGGATAATTCGCTAAGCACACCATCAAGTTTCGCTTCAATTATCGGTTGACCGTTCCGGTTGCAGGTGGCAAAGATTCCGCTCATTGCGTAACCTTACTGTGCTCAGTGATTGCGGCGTGTACCTCAGCCAGCCTGTCTTTATCCCACGGCACCCGCACCCGAAAGACCCTGATTGAGTTCAGCATAGAGGTTAGATAGGCGAGCCGCTTTGCCCTGAGGTAAGAAAACATATAAAGATAATTGGGCAGCAGGGTGTCGAACTTCTTATATCCTTTAACCTCCTCAATCAAAATGTCCTCGTCAGGGCCGCACCCGGCCAGGATATAAATACCCTGAATGGGTTTACTTTCCGTGCTGAAGTTCTCGACTCTGTAGCCCAACTCCTCAAACTTTCGGTAGGGGCGATGGTAGGGGTGTGAGGTAACCGCCATAAACCTGTTATTGTCGATATATGTGGCCAGCTTGTCATCGGTAATAAGGGAGTGCCCCTGGCGGATAAAGTTATCGGTCATTGTTGACTTGCCCCCCATGGAGGGAGCGATAAAAAGAAGGGGCCTGCCCTCCACCTCCACCGCTCCGGCATGGAGAAAGTCGTACATACCCTCCAGGGTGAAATAGAGGGGGAGGACGAGATGGATAAACCAGAAGCTGAGCAGCCGGGCATCGCCTGCTTTATCCAGCCGGTAGTAAATAGTCCTCTCTCCTCCGAGCCAGTAAAAGCGCACCACATCTTTCACCTCATAGCACCAGGGTTGACCGCCTTCGCTCCTGTCGAAGATCCGATCGGAATAAAGATAGACATGACGCCCATGTGCCTGGTAGAAGGGGAAACCGCAGGTGATCAGCTTCTTGAGATGGTCGGGAGGGCCTGCCAGGAGGTTACATGAATAGCGGTGAAAGGACTCCTGGGGAAGTTGCAGAGGGAAGGGGAGGTCGCATTCCACCTTCGTGCCGTAAACAATCATATATCTCCCCATGAATAGGCGGAGACAACCGTGAAATCTTCATGACCTGTCTTGCCAGTAAGAATAGCATCTCCATGTCGTGACCAGGAGTGGGCTCGCAGCTGTCCCTTGTTTACCGTATCCCTTGCTACACCGAGGAAAAAGATACCGGGAATATTTCGCCTTTGAAGCATCCGCCAGACCGTTAATGACTGGGCCAGGCAGGCACTCTGCCAGGGAGTGTAATTTGCCGCTCTTCTGACAGCCATGCCGACGGAAAGAGCCTGTGGGCTGTCTCCTGCAGCTAGGCAAGAGACATTCATCAGGTTTTTTCTATGGATAAGGGAACGGGTAATTCGTTTGAATGGCAGGATCAGAATCGCTGTGCGCATGATCCCGAGTATAAGGTATGCTTCCAGAAAGAGTTTCCTGTCTCCTCTGTCGAGTTCTGCAAATCTTTTGATTCGGCCAAACATCACAAACCCTTAACCACAACCCAGGTCAACGCTGATCCACAGGTTTCAGGGATATGAGTTCAGCTTTACAGAGTTCTGAAATATGATCCTCCAAATGCTGGCGTAGCACCTGTTCTTCTACCTCATACTCGTCTAAGAGAATATCGAAGACTTCCTGCAGCGTTTTCTGCTCTTTCAGCAGACGCCAAATATCGGTACCTATTTCATCGAGACCAAAGTAATTTTCACTGCGCATATCGAGAATAACGGTTTCGCCATCAACCTCCTGCGACAGTACTTCTTGAGATATCTCAACATGTTGGTCAAAAGAAATCATTTTATCCAATTCAAAAAACTAAATTTTAACAAAAAATGTTGGCCAAAAGAGATAGTATTACTCCTTTACCGAAAAGAGGATAACGAATCGACTGAAAACAGTCAATTGAAGTGTTTATATAGCCACCAATAAGTGAACGATACTGATCTTCCATAATTTTTTACTATGTTTCAAGCCCCAGTAACTGCAGTAGCAGTCCCATTCCCCTTCCCACCTATCTATTGCCGCAGTTACCGTTGCTGTGGCTTTTTCGTCCCACGTCCCACGTCCTACGTCCAACCTGCCGTTATTTGCCACCCGCCTTTTCCGTCGTCGTTAACGCAGTCCCCCCGTCCTACGTCTATCGTCCAACATGCAGTTGCAGTTCAGCAGTTGCCGTCCCTCCTAACCCCTCTCACCTCCCTCCTACCTGTCTTGGCAGTCGCATTTGCAGTTACATCCCCCGTCCAACCCGTTTTTTCGCTGTTGCAGTTGCCGTCCCTCCTCCCACCTAGCACCTTACCCCTCACTGTTTCTTTCGCCGTTGCCGTTGCAGTTACGTCCAACGTCCAACATCCCACGTCCAACCTGCAGTTGCAGTTGCAGTTCAATATTCCCTTTTCAGGCGATTTCGAATATATCGGTACATGAACCATGCCAACCCCTGATCCACTAGCTGGGTCTGACTTCCAGATCATGGTTTCTACTTGCGGTGACTGGACACACCCGGATAGGCCAAAAAGATATCAGCATCTGAGACAACTCAACCAGCGAGGGACGCTGGGTGGTATGACTTCGGGAGAGTGCTCCTTAATAATTCCGTTTTTTAGAGAAAAAAGTGAAAGATATATTGCAGAAAATTGAAAACAAAGAAGCTGTGATCGGCGTGATCGGGCTGGGCTATGTCGGACTGCCGCTTTGTCGTGAATTTGTCCGTGGTGGTGCGAAGGTTTTGGGCTTTGATGTTGATCCGAAAAAGATCGAAGCAATTGACGCCAAGAAAACCTACATCGAGCACATTCCAGATGAGACCATTGCTGAGATGGTAGAGTCCGGCCTTTTTTCTGCTACGACGAATCTGGATCGTTTGAGCGAACCGGATGCTATTTTAATAGCGGTGCCGACCCCGCTGAACAAAATGCGGGAACCTGACCTGTCATTTGTGGAAAACTCCTGCCGTGAAATTTCAATCCGTTTGCGCAAAGGTCAGCTGGTGGTGTTGGAGTCAACCACCTACCCGGGAACCACACGCGAGATTATAAAACCGATTCTGGAAGAAAGCAGTGGCTTAATAGCCGATAATAATGATTTTTATTTGGCCTATTCGCCTGAGCGAGAAGATCCAGGTCGTAAAGATTTTACCACAAAGACCATTCCTAAAGTGGTTGGTGGATATAATGAGACTTCCTTACAGGTGGCAACGGCGGTTTATAAGCTTGCTATTGATACCCCCGTTTCAGTCAGCAGTTGTGATGCAGCCGAAGCAGCGAAGATTCTGGAAAACACGTATCGCAGCGTGAACATTGCTTTGGTGAATGAGTTGAAGATGCTGTTTGACCGAATGGATATTGATGTCTGGGAAGTGATTGATGCGGCCAAAACCAAACCGTTCGGTTTTACTGCTTTCTATCCCGGGCCTGGGCTGGGCGGGCATTGTATTCCGATTGACCCGTTTTACCTGAGTTGGAAAGCGAAGGAATATGGCGTGCCAACCCGCTTTATTGAGCTGGCTGGAGAGATCAATACTGCCATGCCGGAATGGGTGGTCAACAAGGTGATGCATGCCCTCAATGATAAGGGTAAGGCGGTGAAGGGAAGTAAGATTCTACTGTTAGGTATGGCCTATAAACCGAATGTCGATGACGACCGTGAATCGCCAAGCTACAAGTTAATGGAACTGCTTAATAAATTCGGGGCAGAAGTTGAATATCACGATCCGCATGTGCCGATGATTCGTCATAAGCGTGAGTATCCGCAATATTACGGCCAAGAGAGTGTTGAGTTGACGAAAGAGAATCTGCAGCAGTTTGACTGCGTGCTGATCTCCACCGACCATCAGGCGGTTGATTATGCTTTTGTCTGCCAGCATGCTGATCTGGTCGTTGATACCCGGAACTGCTGTGAAGATGCTGTGGTGAAGGCTTAACCGAGACAGTTTCGATTTGATCTGACAATCGCCTGTTCTGACACGGTGTTTGTCAGATCAAGTCGTTGCAGTTGCCGTCCCCTCTAACGTTGTTCTTGCAGTCCCGTCCCACGTCCCACCCGCTTTTTCGCAGTTACGCAGTCGCAGTTCCCCCACCCACCTATCTCCTCACTCCTCACTAGTCTTTCCTCCCCTCCCACCTAACCCCTCACCGTTTTTTTCGCCGTTGCAGTCACGTCCCACCTGCAGTTTTCGCAGTTCTGCAGTTCCTTCTTCCCATTTCAACACACTACGATTAATATTTAGTGATAAACCCAATGAAAGTTAGAAGTTATATGCGTAATTACACTTCGTATATTTGATTAAAAATTCGCGATGGATACCGACAAAATCAAATCACTGCTTTCTCCTGTATTCGCAGGCTTTCAGGTAATTGATACAGCAGTGCTTTTCGGTTCTCGTGCTGTCGGGGAGCACACGGTCAATAGCGATGTCGATATTGCGGTGTTTATCAAGCAGGGCGCAGAATTCTCTTTTGATGATAAGCTGATGCTCCGCGGGGAATGCTGTCGTGCGCTGAACATTAACGAGATTGACCTTGTGGTACTGAATCAGTTGCGAAATATGATTTTGCTTGAAAATATTCTCAGTCAGCATGAAGTGCTTTACTCAGTGAACGGATCAGACTTCGATTATTTTTCAGTTCGCAAACTGCACCAGGCAATAGATTTCCGTGTGCAAAGGGCTTATGCAATGGGTGAAGAATGAAAGAACGTATCGAACAAAAGATCCATCGGGTCAACCAGTATTTGCAGAATGTTCGAAACCTTGCACCGGACTGTCAGGCCAAATTTGATTCAGATTTTGTGTACCGGGGCGCCTTGCTCCATTATCTATACCTCATGGCTGATAGCTGCATTAGTTTGGCTGAGATGGTAATCAGGGATAGAGCGTTGCGCCCGCCTCAAACATATTATGAGTCTTTTGACATTCTTGCAGAAGCTTCCATTCTCGATCAGAACTTTGCCAAATCTTTTTCAGGCATAGCAGGATTCCGCAACTTTCTGGCGCATGATTATGAAGTCGTTGAGGCCAAAGTTATTTGTAATGAGATTTTGAAACGTCTTGATGAGGTAGAAGAATTCATCAACCAAATTAACTGACGACTTTAAGAAAATTAGCCCCAGTGTCTCCCACAGGGACATCCACCGTCCAACTTGCTTTTTCGCTTTTGCTTTTGCAGTAGCCGTTCCCCCTCCCACCTAACCCCTCACTCCTCACTGTTTTTTTCGCAGTCCCCCCGCAGTTGCAGTTTCCGTCGCCGTTAGCTGTTACGTCCCACCCGCTTTTTCGCAGTTCCGCAGTCGCAGTTCCCCTCCCACCTAACACCTCACCCCTCACTGTTGCAGTTCAGCAGTCACGTCCAACATCCAACGTCCACCGTCCAACTTGCAGTTCCCCCTGCAGTCCCCGTTGCTCAAAAACAAACCCAAAAACCAAAAATAGGCATATATACCTATTTACTAATCCCAGATAAACGGCTTAACTACTCACCCAATTAGCTGATAATTTAGGTGTAATCCTCGTCCTGGAGTTCCTTTGGCAAGTCCCAGAGTTTTCCCCTTGAGAGATTTACCGTAATATTTCCCGAGCAAGCGCATCATGGAATTGAGTGAGATTTTCAGGGCAACCAGGCTACGACAAACCAGTCTGCATTTGACAGATAAGTACCTGGATAACACTGAAGTAAAGTGCTTTGGTCCTACGCCCTCCGTCCTCACTTTCACAAGCAGTTTCCGCACCTGTTGCAGTCACGACCAACTCGCATTTCCACCAGCAGTTGACGTTGCAGTTGCTTTTCACATCCCGTCCAACCTGCAGTTGCAATTGCAGTTTCGTCCAACGACCCACGTCCAACATCCAACCTGCAGTTCCATCCAACTTGCAGTTCGCTCCAACCCAAGTAATTATTTGCGATGAAGGTCAATCCACCACCAAATAATAGCTGCACCCCCAAGCACATCAATGTTACCCATTTAGGAGCAAAAGAATGCGTCACAGGTTCCTGCCATCTGGTGCAATACGAGTCTGCGTCGGGGAGGTCAATCAATATCCTGGTCGATTGCGGCTCTTCTTACGGTGATGACCCGGAATTGCCTTTCGAGCAGTTTCCAGTAGCGCCGAATGAAATAAACTACCTCTTTTTAACCCATGCCCATATCGACCATATCGGTCGGGTGCTGGACCTGATCGATGCAGGCTTTGCAGGCGAGATCATCTGCAGCCACGCCACAAAAGCCCTGTTGGAGCCGATGCTCATCGATTCGCTCTCTTTCTCTTCCCGCTCAAAAAGAGAAGTACAGGCCATAACCATCAAATTAGAAGAGTTGACCTGGGGTTTTGAATTGCGCCAGGCATTCAGCCTGAAAGAAGGGGTAACCTTCAGGCTGGGCAATGCGGGCCATATTCTCGGCTCATGCTTTATCCTTTTCAGTTTTCCAAGCAACTCGTCCAAAAACGATTTTAAAATTCTTTTTTCAGGCGATTTGGGTTGTACCAATACGCCAATCCTGCCGGACCCTGATCCTCCGCCCGAGTGTGACCTCCTGATTTTGGAATCCACCTACGGTGACCGAACCCACCCGGATAGATCAAAAAGAATTGAACAATTAAAAGAACTCCTCAAAAAGGCGCTTGCAGATAAGGGCATTGTCTATATTCCGGCATTTGCGCTGGGGCGGACACAGGAGCTTCTCTATGAACTCGACAGAATCAACCTGAAGATTCCGGTCTTTGTTGATTCACCCTTGGCTCTGAAGATCACCGATATTTATGCAAAGCTCTCCTCACTCTGGGATGACGAGGCAAAAGAGCTGAACCAAAAAGGTGACCATCCCTTTGATTTTAAGGGGCTGTACTCAGTAAAGAGTTACAGGGACCATAAGCAGCTGCTGGAGATTAACGGCCCGGCAATAATCATAGCAGGCAGCGGCATGTGCACCGGCGGCAGAATTTTGGATCATCTTGAACAGGGACTGCAAGACCCACGCAACGACATTTTCTTTGTCGGCTACCAGGCAAAAGGGACTTTGGGGCGGAGATTGATTGAGGGAGAAATGCCTGTTCGTGCAGCTATTCATAGCCTGAGTTCATATTCGGCCCATGCCGATCAGCAGATGTTGATTGATTGGGTGGCATTGATGACTAAAGCACCAAAAGAAATAAGGCTTGTGCATGGGGATGAACAGGCAAGACGTGAATTGGCAGAACAGTTAAATCAAAAGGAGAGATAATCATGGACCATATTCCTAATGATTACTCATCTATCACTTTTGCTTTTTCGCTTTTGCAGTTACTTCCTACGTCCACCGTCCAACATCCAACTTGCTGTTTGTTTCGGCTGGTGCATGGGGAAGAGAAGGCACGAAAAGAGTTGGCAGAAAAGCTACATCTAAAGTGGAGATAACCGTGGATCGCCCATTAGTATTTGCCCAGCAGTTCCTCTCGCTTTTACGCTCAAGGAGTGCCGCGGTTGTTGTTCGGCAGTTGACGTCCAACATCCCACGTCCAACTTCCAACCTGCAGTTTAGTCCAACGTCCAACATCCACCATTCAACTTGCTGGTATGTCCAACCTGCAGTTGGTTTCGATTTCTAACGGAGTGTAAAAAATGAGTCAACAACTCAAAGCCTGCTTTATGGGCCTTGGATATATTGGGCTGCCAACAGCAATTATCGCAGCAGATCATGGAGTGAATGTTCACGGAGTCGATGTTAATGAATCTGTGGTTGACACGATCAATCAGGGAAAAATCCATATCGTTGAACCGGGCCTTGCTGAGCTGTGTAAAAAGGTGGTTGAGAATGGCTCGCTGAAGGCTGCCATGGAACCGCTTGAAAGTGATGTTTACCTGATCGTGGTGCCGACGCCGTTTACGGGGAACAATGAACCGGATATATCTTTTGTTGAAGCGGCAACCAGGGCGGTGATGCCAAAGCTGAAAGCAGGGGATCTGTATATTATTGAGTCGACCTCGCCGGTAGGAACGACGGAAAAGATGACGGGTCTCATTTTTAATGAACGTCCGGAGCTTAGAGGGAAGATGTATATCGCTTACTGCCCGGAACGTGTATTGCCGGGCAATGTGATTTATGAGCTGGTGCATAATGACCGGGTAATTGGCGGGATTGACCAGGCATCTACAGAGCAGGCTGTTACATTTTATCGTCGCTTTGTGAAAGGTACGCTGCACGCAACCAATGCCCGCACGGCGGAAATGTGTAAGTTGACTGAAAATTCTTCACGGGATGCCCAAATTGCTTTTGCCAATGAGCTTTCGATCATTTGTGATAAGGCGGGTGTCAATGTTTGGGAATTGATTGAACTGGCCAATAAGCATCCGCGTGTCAACATACTTCAGCCTGGTTGCGGCGTAGGGGGGCACTGTATTGCTGTTGACCCATGGTTCATCGTCTCCGATTTTCCAGCTGAAGCAAACATGATTGCTGCCTCACGTAAGATTAATAATTACAAGGCATTTTGGTGTACCGAGAAAATAAAAAATCAAATACTGGAGTTTAAGCTAAGCCAAGGTCGTGATCCGCAGGTTGCTTTAATGGGAATAGCTTTCAAACCTAATATTGATGATTTGCGTGAATCCCCAGCTAAATATATTGCACAGAAGGTTATGCAGAGCGCTGGGCTTAATGGATTTATGATAGTTGAGCCTAATATTAAATCGCATTCTGTATTTAAACTGACCGATTATAAGGAGGCGTATGAAAGGGCGGATATCGTTGCCTTCCTGGTGGCGCATGACGAGTTTAAAACGCTCCGCGGAGGTGGAGAAAAAGTTATATTGGATTTCTGTGGAGTACGGCGATGAGGGTAGGTAATTGCTGATTGATAAGGAAGAAATCATTTTTGTATAAGTCTCCCGCTCAACAATCATTGATCAATAGTATAAAAATATCTGAAAGTGAATTCATGAAGAAAATACTCATTGTATTCGGCACTCGCCCGGAAGCCATTAAGATGGCCCCGCTAGTAAATGAGTTTAAAAAGCACCCTGATCAGTTTGATACTAAGCTGTGCGTCACTGCACAGCATCGGGAAATGCTGGACCAAGTTCTGGAATTCTTTGAACTGATACCAGACTTTGATCTTAACTTGATGAAGCCGAACCAGAACCTGTTCACGCTGACTGCGGATATTATAAATGGCATGAAGCCGGTTCTGGATGAAGTAAAACCAGATTATGTGTTTGTGCATGGTGATACCACAACTTCCACAGCTGTAGCGCTTGCTGGTTTTTACCACGGGGCCAAGGTGTGCCACGTAGAGGCGGGTTTACGAACCTACGATAAACACGCGCCATGGCCTGAAGAGCTTAACCGCCAGCTCACTGGACGTATCGCGGACTTTCATTTTTCCCCAACAGATCGTTCCAAGCAAAACCTATTAAATGAACTAACACCTGAGAAAAATATCATTGTCACCGGCAACACGGTTATTGATGCCCTGATGTTTGCGGTTGAAAAAGTAAATCACCTTGAAAACGACCCAGAAATAGATGGGCTGAAGAAATTGATTGGGTGGGAGACCAACACAGGGAAGGTCAGTCACGAGAGTGAGTTTCCTAAATCAATTATACCAGATATCGTTTTAATTACCGGGCATCGTCGCGAAAACCACGGAAAGGGATTCGAGAACATATGCAAAGCCATTACCGAATTGGCCGAACGTTTTCCTGAAGTTCAATTCATTTACCCAGTGCATCTGAATCCAAACGTTCGTGAACCTGTAAACCGCATTCTCAAGGGGAGAGCTACCCCGACAAACAACATTCACCTTGTCGATCCACTAGATTACAAGGCCTTCGTTTGGCTGATGGATAAAGTCAAGCTGATCATCACTGACAGTGGCGGCGTTCAGGAAGAAGCACCAAGTTTGGGTAAACCAGTGTTAGTCATGCGTGATACAACAGAGCGCCCGGAGGCGGTGGATGCAGGTACGGTGGTCTTGGTTGGAACTGATGCTGTAAAGATTGTCAACGAAGCAGAAAGCTTGCTTTTGGATGATGAGCGTTACCGAACCATGTCTATGTTGCATAATCCATATGGTGATGGGCGGGCTTGTGTTCGTATTGCCGCTTTTGTAAGTACACTCCAGCATCTGCAGTGTTAGCTGGTTTCGTAGAGTAGCTGTAATGGGTAAAAATGAAAAAGTAAGCGAGTTGATGTTGTTTCCAGGTTCTACGCTTAAGCAAGGTGTGCTCTGCAAGTGATACTCATACACCACAGGGGGGCTCGCTTAGGAATAAAAAGACTATATTTCTCAGGCCATTGTAAAGTGGGGGCTAGTTAACGTACTATCAGTTTGGGAAAATGAGGAATGCGGTTTAACTGATTTTTCCACACTGATGAGGGCATAACAGAGTAGGTAAACCCTTGTGGATTATATGGCCATTAAGACCAAGATAGAAATTCGGGTCTGTCCCATATTAGTTGCAATCAAGGAAATTTTGGGTTCAGAATCTTGTTTTGAAAATGCGATTTTAATTAATAAACTCTAAGAGGCAAAGTGTGAGTTATAGTAAACCTATATATGTAACCCAGCCGGATTTGCCGCCCCTGGATGATTTTATTCCCTATTTAGAGAGAATTTGGGACAGTAAAATTTTAACAAACGGTGGTCCATATCATCGGCAACTTGAGCAAGAATTATGTGATTATCTTGGCGTTGAGCATATTGCCCTATTTACTAATGGGACTATTGCATTGGTCACGGCATTGCAAGCATTAAGAATTACTGGTGAAGTAATCACAACACCGTATTCTTTTGTAGCTACATCGCATTCCTTGTTATGGAATGGCATAAAACCAGTGTTCGTGGATATCGACCCCAATACGCTTAATATTGATCCCGCAAGGATAGAGGCGGCCATTACCCCACAGACTACAGCTATCTTGCCTGTGCATTGCTACGGTCAATCTTGCGACGTTGCGGAAATTGAGAGAATTGCTGATATTTATAACCTAAGAGTTATCTACGATGCAGCCCATGCTTTCGGGGTTCAAGATAAAGGTGGTAGTGTGTTGAGGCATGGTGATCTTTCTGTTCTCAGTTTCCATGCCACCAAGGTGTTTAATACGTTCGAGGGTGGGGCTATTGTATGTCAGGACGCTAAGGTGAAAATGCGCATCGACCATTTAAAAAACTTCGGTTTTGTAGATGAGGTGACAGTTGTTGCCCCTGGCATAAATGGCAAGATGAGTGAATTAAATTCAGCTATAGGATTGCTTCAGTTAAAACATGTAGATCAGGCCATTGCAAAGCGCAAAGAATTAGATACGAACTATCGTAAATTGCTAAAGGATGTGAGAGGTATTCGTTGCTTAAGGGATGCTCAAGTGAAAAAAGCAAATTATTCCTATTTCCCCATATTAGTTGAACCTGAGTTTCAGATAAGCCGTGACAAGCTTTACGATCGACTCAAAGAGGAAAAAATATTCTCGCGTCGATATTTTTATCCGCTTATTTCGGATTTTCCAATGTACCGAGGGATGTCATCTGCTCGAAGAGAAAACCTACCAGTTGCAACGAATACTTCAAGTCAGGTGTTATGTTTGCCGATATTTCCTGCATTAACTTTTAACGAGCAATGTTGGATAGTTAATTTGATTTCGGGAGATTGATTATGTCGGTACTAAATAGGCAATGTGTTGAATCTATTGGCTTTGCTTCGCTAGGTGAGAATGTGGTTATTTCTGACCGCGCGTCTTTTTATAACTGCGGCAAAATATCTATTGGTAATAACGTAAGGATTGATGATTTCAGTGTGATTTCCGCAGGAGTTGGTGGCATCTCAATAGGCAACAATGTTCATATTGCTGTGTTTTCCTCGTTGATAGGTGCAGGGAAAATCACTCTTTCAGATTTTTCTAACATCTCTTCGAGGGTTTCTATTTATTCGAGCAGCGATGATTATAGTGGCGAGTGGATGACTAATCCTACTGTCCCATCAGAATTCACTGGGGTGATTCATGCAGATGTGTTCATTGGTCGCCACGCAATAATCGGTGCGGGTTCAGTTGTCTTGCCGGGTGTGATAGTAGAGGAAGGTGTGGCGATCGGAGCATTAAGTTTAGTTAAGAAGCACTGTAAAGCCTTTAGCATCTATACGGGGATACCTGCAAAGATGATTTCGAGTCGGAAACGCGACTTTCTTGATCTTGAAAAGAGATTTCTCTCTAAATCTGTTCAACAACGCTAAATATGTCACTTAAACGTAACATATTTGCCAACTACGTAGGCCAGATTTATGCCACTTTAATAGGAATTCTCATGGTGCCTATGTATGTGAAGTACATGGGGACTGAAGCCTATGGACTTGTAGGTTTTTATAGCATGTTGCAAGTTTGGTTTCAGTTGCTGGATATGGGACTTACGCCGACAATGGCACGGGAAACCGCGCGGTTTAATGGCGGAGCAATTGATGGGATTAGTTTACGACGGTTACTCCGGGCGCTTGAAGGTATTTTCATTGGTGTCGCATTTTTTGGCGCTGCAGGGGTGATGCTTTGCTCTAGTTATGTTGCTAATAGTTGGCTTAACGTTCAGAATTTGCCGTTGGCTGAAGTTCAGAGTGCAATTATGCTTATGGCAGTGATCGTTGCCCTTCGTTGGGTATGTGGTCTGTATCGAGGGGCAATTAATGGTTTTGAACGAATGGTTTGGCTGAATGGATTCAACATAATTATTGCAACTATGCGGTTTGCACTTGTTATCCCGTTCCTGGTTTATGTAGGTGCGAGTCCTACATACTTCTTCAGTTATCAGCTGGTATTGGCGGTGGTTGAGGTTGTGATATTGCTTTTACAAGCCTATAGATTGATGCCTAAAATAGGTAAAAGTGAAAAAATATCTTGGGAATGTAGACCATTGCGCAAGGTGCTTAGATTTTCACTTACCATTGCCTTCACTAGTTCGGCCTGGGTGTTTATTACGCAAACTGACAAATTACTTCTTTCTGGCCTGATCCCTTTATCTGATTATGCTTTTTTCACTTTGGCCGTATTGGTTGCTAGTGGTATTACGGTTATCAGTGGGCCAATTAGTGGAGCATTACTGCCACGTATGACAAAATTGAATGCAGAGGGTGATGAATCAGGATTAATTAGGTTATACCGCAATGCTACTCAATTGGTAGCGGTCATTGCCGTCCCTGCAGCGCTGGTGTTAGCCTGTTTTGCTGAAAATGTGTTGTGGGCATGGACAGGTAATGCAGAGATCGCACAAAAAGCCGCACCAGTTTTGACGCTCTATGCACTGGGCAACGGAATTTTAGTGTTGGTTGCTTTTCCTTACTATCTGCAATTTGCAAAAGGTGACTTAAAGTTGCATTTGATTGGAAATGCATGGTTTGTAGCGCTATTTATACCGTCTCTTTATTATGCAGCTAGAAAGTTTGGAATGATTGGTGCAGGTTACGCTTGGCTTCTTGCAAACTTGCTGCCGTTTATAGTTTGGTTGCCAGTTGTACATAGGCGGTTTGTTAATGGATTGCATATACAATGGTTGCTTTACGATGTTAGCTTTATTGTGGGTCCACCTATAATTGTTGTATATTTATTTGCTCAGCTAATAGTTTGGCCGGAAGAACGATTATTTGTCGTAGTATATATAATAGGTATTAGCCTAGTGTTGAGTGCTGTTGCCGCGATAAGTTCCTCTTGCATAAGAGCTATTATTCGTCAAAAAATACGCATCGTATATTTAATGATTAAGCAATGGATGATAGATGAAAATACAAAAGAATAAGCCGAAAGTTTCAGTGTGTGTAGTTACCTACAACCAGGAAAGATATATCAGGGAATGTTTGCAAAGTATTATTGATCAAGAGACCAATTTTGACTTTGAAGTAATTGTTGGTGATGATTGTTCAACAGATGGAACTCGGGATATTGTGCAGGAATTTGCAAAGAATTATCCAGATATTGTGAAACCGATTTTTCATAAACAAAATATTGGATTTACTGAAAATATTCTTACTGTTTATAGAACAGCACTCGGCGAATATATTTCCCATATAGATGGGGATGATTTCATGCTGCCTGGTAAACTAAGGATTCAGGCAGAAGAGCTAGATAGAAATCAAGAATGTACGATTTGCTTTCACGCAGTTAGACGCTATGATCAGCCCAATAACAGATATTTATTGTATAAATCAAAGACAATTCCTAGAAAAAGTGATATATATTTTTTATTGTTGAATATAAGCTCTTTCACTCATTCTAGTAAAATGTTTAGGGCGACATCTCATAATGATTTTAATATAGCGAAGGAAATAATTATAGATGCTTCTTTCCATGTGCATCATGCATTAACCGGAAAAATATTATATTTAAATGATGTTCTTGGTGTTTATAGAGTGAATGTCGGAATTTCAGCTAAGAAGGATAAAGGCTCCCAGAAGTTTGCTAATAATACCTCACACTCTAAACTGCTTCGGCTGACTATTGAAGCTGCTGAATATGCAGAAAAAGCTGGGATTGATTCGGCTGTTGTAGGTAGGTCCAAGGCAACTATACTCATGAATTATGCTTATAATAGTTTGCTGGCGAAAAACTATAGTGATTTCAAATATTATATGAGAAAGTCTAATGACACAGCATTTGTTGATAAAAACCAGATGCTGCTGGAAGTATTATCATGTATGCCAAGAGTACTTTATTTGTTATTACAAGCAAGGTTGAAGGTGAGAATAATATTTCATTATCTTGGTGTCTACGAACTGATTAAATAGAAAATTAGTTGTAAAAGTGAGAAGTATGATTCTGTTTCCTTTTATTGCATTGCTTGCAATATATTTTTTTTATCAAAAGAAAAATAGAAAATGTTTTGGCATCATTAGTTTGTTGATTGCTACATATTTGATAATGGTTTGTTTGGCCTTGGTGCTTGAATTCTCGGGAATTTTCTCTGCTGTGACGCCTATGTCATTTGACTCTATGGCGTATTATACGATTTGTTTACTGATAGTGTTTTGGGGGTTTTCAGAATTCAAAGATCACAGGTTTTTAGCTCTCAAGATCGAAAACATATATTTTTATATGGTGCTCGAATATGTTTTACTGATTGGAGGTCTTCTTGCAATATTGTTTTTTTCCCCCGTAGCTTTTTCGATTTTGACTGGAGATATTCATTACAATAGAGTTAGTATGGACCTAACTATTATATCTTTGTCAAAATTCGGAATAATTAATTCAATTTTTTCATTGCTGTCAAATTTATTTATACTTACGCAAGTGTGCTTTTTTATCAATCTTATTCCAAGAAACGGGAGGCGTAATATAACGAAGGCTTATCTTTTGTTAATTAGTAGCTTCTCATATGTGGTATATGTTTTAGCTTATGTTGGGCGTGATGGTGTTGTTTTCTGGCTTATGTCATACGCTTTTTGTTTTCTACTTTTTAAAAGTTTTTTGATGAAAAAAGATGTTGAAAAAATACGTAAGGCGTTTGTTTTCTTTTTTGCAATACTTCTGGTTCCGTTTTTGATAATCACAATCGCTAGGTTCTCCGATAGAACTGCCGGTATAGGTTGGTATATAATAGATTACGGTGGGCAACAGTTAAGGAATTTCAACGATCATTACAATATTGATCCGCCTATTCTCTGGGGTGGTTTCGGATTTCCAGTATTTACTGATTTTATCGAGATTGTAAGTGGGTATAAACTTCCGGATTTGGTTAACTATGAGTACTCACAATATTTTTTATCTCTTGGTATTAAGCCTTGGGTTTTTACAACTTTCATTGGCTCTTTGATGCTCGATTTTGGAAAAATATGGACCATTGTTTTCCTGCTTTTAATGAGTTTTACTATTCGCAAAATACTTAAAAATTCATGCCGGACTGGTGTGCTTGATTTTTCGAATCTTGTAATGCTTGTTCTTTTTTATCAAGTAGTGTACTGGGGGGTCTTCTATTTTAGGCTTTGCTCTGCGAACTATTACATTATTTTCATGTTTTTGATTTTTATTTTTATTAAGCTGGTTAGGACCCATTCCAAGTTAGCGTGTTTTCTTCCCAAATACAATATTGCTAAAGGCTCTTCGACGAAATGAGTGGAATTGTTTATAATCGCCGTTTTCAAAAATCCTTATATTGAGACGGTATGAACACAAATGACATCATGGTTTTGGGACTTGGCCTGCAAGCCCCATGGCGACTAGTTGATCAGCATCTAGACCTTGAAAAGAAGCCTCACGAATTGCAACTTGAGATTGCTGCTGATCGTGGAAGCCAATACCCTTGTCCGCAATGTCAAAAAATGTGTTCGGCTCATGATTTCACAGAGAAAAAATGGCGACATCTCAATTTTTTCCAACATCATTGTTACATAACTGCACGCGTGCCTAGAGTGATATGCCCAGAGCATGGTGTTCGGCTCGTGAAGGTGCCGTGGGCACGAGAAGGTAGCGGTTTCACCCTGTTGTTTGAACAAGCAGCACTTACCCTGGTTAGAGAAATGCCAGTAAATGCTGCAGCAAGGATCATTGGCATTACTGACAAAAGGCTTTGGCGCATTGTTTTTCATTATGTTAACAAAGCATTGTCTCAATTCGATTTCTCTGAAGTCCGCTCTATTGGACTCGACGAAACGGCAAGTAAGCGTGGCCACAATTATGTAACTACCTTTATTGATATGGAGAAGTCTTCTGAGCCCGTTCTTTTTGTAACCTCAGGAAAAGGGAAGAAAACTGTTCAAGAGTTCACAACATTCCTTGAAGCCAAAGGTGGCAAAGTTGACAACATAGCAGAGGTTGTGTGTGACATGTCACCTGCCTTTTTAAGTGCTGTAAAAGAACATCTTCCTAAAAGCAATGTTACTATCGACTGGTTTCATATCGTTCAGAAATTTGTCAAATCTGTCGATGATACACGTAAACTTGAGCATCGTTTTATCAATCTTCCTCCAGGTTCAAGATATGCAGTTCTCAAAGGGAAAAACAAACGTCTGACCTCAAAGCAGGTTACCGCATTGAGTACTTTGCTGGAAACCAAATGCGAAACAGCCACAGCATGGCAAATCAAGGAGTCTTTGGCCTGGATTAGAAACGCAGAAAGTATCGAGCAAGCTGAAGAGCGAATCAATGTTTTCATAGAGAAAGCGACACTCCTTGTTAAAGGGAACAAATACACTGCAAGCGTTCTAGATGCTCTTGCTACACTGAAAAAGCATGCAAACCAAGTGATTCAAAGATGGGCTTCAACTTATACTAATGCTCGACTTGAGGGACTCAATAGCCTCTTCCAAGCAGCAAGGAATCGTGCACGAGGTTACCGGAACAATGAAACGTTCATTGCCATGATTTACATGATCGCGAGTCCTGCTGGTTCAATATTGAAATCCATATGAAACGTCGAAGAACCATTGCTAAATAGGGAACAATTACCAGTTGATTCTGCTATAAAGAGCGACTCTAATACGATTGGAATTTTTGTGGACACTTTTTTAAAAGGTAAATATCTAACCTTTAGGGAGATTACCCATGAGCAAACGACGCAGATGACAAAACACAGATAAAGAGCAGCATAAGTCACAGAAACGGTCCCAAGATTTCGGACCACCCTTAGGTTTACATTCCAGCAGTTCCTCAACATGTTTCAATGAAGAACTATGAAAAGGAAAAGAGGAAAACATACCGCAGAGTTTAAGGCCAGAGTAGTCCTTGAGGCTATCCAGGGATAGAAGACTCTGAGTGAGATTGCCAAAAAGTGCGAAACCCATCCAGTAATGGTCGGGTAATGGAAAAATTAGTTAATTGAGCGCATGCCAGAATTGTTCAACAACAAGCCAGATAAAGACGCTCAGAAGAAAAACAAAGAAAAGCATTAGCTGGAGTTCAAAGTCGGCTATTGACGATGGAGGTGGATTTTCTCGAAAAAAAGTGAAAGCAGTTGGAGATATCGCTGAAATGACGAAGCAAGTAGAGTGGAATTCTCAACTGAGCATTGGCCGTCAATGCGAACTGCTGCACATTAACCGATCCACCGTTTGTTACTGGTCCAGGAAAGAGCTAGGTATCAATCATCAGCTTATTGGCTTAATCGACAGGTACCATCTTGAGGAGTCGACAGTTGGCACTCGTCTCATAAGTAAGTATTTGCGAAGAGCCACGGTGATGCGAATAGGCCGGAAACCTAAGCGTCGCCTCATGCGTCTCATGGGCATAGAGGCCATTTACCCGCGTAAGCGAACGACTATCCCATGAAATTCTATGTACATATACCCATACCTTCTGCTTAAATTCTCAATTGTCAGACCTAATCAGGCATGGGCCGCGAATATCACCTATATCCCAATGAGAAAAGGCTTCGTCTATCTCTTTGCCATAATAGATTGGTATTCACGGAAGATTATTGACTGGGAGTTATCGACAACACTTGATTCAGAATTCTGCCTCCGTTGCCTTAAGCGCGCTGTAATCAAGCACGGTGCAGCGGAGATATTCAATACAGATAAAGGCTTTCAATTTGCATAGGAAAAGTGGACATTACAGCTAAAGGAGTATGGAGTTGTCATTAGTATGGACGGAAAAGGACACTGGACTGATAATGTCATTATTGAACGGTTCTGGAGAACGATTAAGTATGAAGATAACTATCTGAAGTCGTGCCAGAATCCAATAGCAGTGACCCAGAGAATTTCCAAATATATTCTGAAATATAACGCTGTAAGACCATGCCAAGGATTGTTAGATATGACGCCTGATGAGATGTACTATGAGCAGCAAAGGAAAGCGGCTTGAAACCGTAGTTCCCCTCTCCCCGCTGGGAGAAGGGAACTGCCACCGGCACTGTAGAAAGTAAACTTAAAAACAACGAGTGGTGGTCCTAAAAACGGGACCACCTCAATGAAACCGAAATTAAGTTTAACACTATGGGCGCGTGGTGGTGTTCAGCAAATGATTCGGTGATATTTCGATATTAAAGTTACGGTGATTAATGTTTAACTTAATAAAATTATTTTTTCCTTTTAAATGTTTTGAAATGTTTTTATTAGCGATTTATAAATAGAACCTACCTGAGGTGCTGTAGTATGGAATGTTGTGTCAGGTTGTATATTGCCAGGAGGAAGGTGAGGTTGAATCGTGAGAGTTAAAGTAGGTTCTCGAATTATTTTGAATTTTCTACCAATTTCATCTGGTGGAGGATTGCAGAATGCAGCTAGTTTTTTGAGTACATTGCATGGGCTGAAGAAACCAAATACGTTTATTTCGGTACTAAAGGCTGGGTCTGTTCTTGAGACGCTATGCGAAGAATATGGATATGAATATATCAGAGTCCCGAACAATATTTGTAGCCGATTAATTCATGAGTCTAATTGCCGCGATACGTATGACCGGGGACAAATATGCTTTACACTTTTTGGCCCCCCAATGCTTCACGCCACTGACTATTTGATAAATGTGAATGGGTGTGCCTATTCAAATTTATTTTACCCAGAAATTCCATTTTGGGCACAAGCAGGGAAATATCGTTATCTTTTTGAAATGAAGGATTTCTTCCGGCGCAAGCAAATACAAAAGGCAGATTACTGGATCTTTGAGACTGAGGTTTTACGAAAGAGGGCGATCGAACTATGCAACTTTCCTGAAGAACGTGTAGGTGTTGTAAATATGGCTCCAAGCCAACTTGTAAAACCTGAAAATGTTAAAGGTGACCTACTTTCCGTATTTGAATCAAAATTGCCAAAGAAATTTAAGTTTCTTCATTTGTGCGGCCCTCATCCAAATAAAAGGTTAGTAGCAATGGCCGCCATTACTCGTGAGATGGTTAAACAAGGCGCACGAGATTTTTGTGTAGTATTTACTATTAATTGTGATTCAGATTACGCTAAGATGGTCCAGTTGGCCTTTGTAAAAGAAGGCGTTGAAGACTATTTGGAGTTAGTCGGACCTGTCGCTTCAGATGAGTGCGCTACTCTTATTGATTGCTGTGATGTAATGTGTACGTTTAGTATTCTTGAAAGCTTTAGTAATAACTTTATTGAGGCGTGGCGAATGCGTAAACCTCTTGTTGTAACCGATTCAGACTGGTCTAGAGGTTCTTGCGGAGGAGGTGCGTTGTATTTGAACCCCGAGAATTCATTTGAATCTGCAGGAATGTTAAGAACCCTATTAGATAATGATGCTCTTAGGAAGGATGTAATTGAAAAAGGCTCTCTTCAGTTAGCTAATTATCCAACTCCGGAGGAGAAACTCAATCTCTATTTGATTGAAATGGAAAAGGCTAAATTTCTTGGTCCGTGTCCATCAGAGGAACGTCGCTGTATAAAGTGGCCTGTTATATGTTCGAGGTAAATATGCTACGAAGTGTTAATAATTTTCTTCATCCCTTTTTTGTTGTAACCTTTGAATGTGTGATGCAAATGCTGTTTACCTTACCCAGGTACCGGTTTTGTAATTATTTAAAATCGATATTTTTACGTTTGTTAGGGGCTAAAGTAGGGAAACGTGTCGTATTTTATCCAGGAGTATGGATTACCAAAGCCCCTTCCCATCAACTTATAATAGGAGACGATGTAGATCTCGCCTATCAAGTGATCGTTACTACAGGAGGCGGTGTAAGTATTGGTGATAGGAGCCTTGTAGGTTATCGTACCCAAATTTTATCGACTAATCATAAAATCCCTCCGATTGGTTATAAAATATTTAATAGTGGAAGGGTTGCTAAATCTGTTGTTATTGGGAATGATGTTTGGATTGGAGCAAATTGCCTTATCCTCCCGGGAGTTACAATCGGGGAAGGTGCCGTGGTGGCAGGGGGTAGTGTTGTTACAAAAGATATCCCTGCAAATAATATTGTTGGAGGGTCTCCGGCTAGGCTGATACGTATGCGTGATCCAGAAACACATTAATAAATAATTATGTTGAGATAGCTTGGTGAGCGAGGCAATCCAATACTTTAATTTACAATTGATATGTTTTTTTGGATCCATTGTAAAAAAAGTTGTGCGATAGCGGTAGATGTCTCTTTAACTAGAATTACTAATGCTCGCAGTGTGTAGCCAATGAAAATATTAATTTTAGGTTTCAAGATATGAATGCTAATGTTCGCCTAATTTGGCTTAAGGATTTTGATAATCTAAGCCTGTCAGAACTTGAACTAATGGATAGCACCGTGATGGTAAAGCTGCTTCTTTGAAAATATCGTCGAGGTCGATTACTCTAGATTTTCTATTTAGACAACGTCGTAACCTTACCATTTAAATCCATCCTTTCTGATTTTAATGAGGACAAATTAACACAATATGAAGCAGATAATACAAAATTTAAAATCAGGCGACACTATACTTGAAGAAGTGCCAGCTCCGGCGATACGGGCGGGTTATGTGTTGATTCAGACGACACGTTCTCTTGTATCACTTGGCACCGAAAAGATGTTGGTAGAATTCGGGAAGGGATCATTGCTTGCTAAGGCGCAAGCACAGCCGGATAAAGTTAAGCAGGTACTGGAGAAGATTCGGAGTGATGGCCTGATGCCAACATTGGAGGCGGTGTTTAACAAGTTGGGACAACCACTGCCACTCGGTTATTGCAATGTTGGCAGCGTAGTTGCGGTTGGGCACGGGGTGACGGAATTTAAAGTAGGAGATCGGGTGGCCTCGAACGGTCCACACGCTGAGATGGTCTGCGTCCCCAAAAATCTTTGCGCAATGATTCCGGACAATGTCTCCGATGAAGAGGCTGCGTTTACAGTTGTCGGCTCCATCGGCCTGCAGGGCATCCGCCTACTGAATCCCTCATTTGGTGAGGCGGTTGTTGTGGTCGGCTTGGGCTTAATCGGCTTGATTTCTGCTCAGATTCTACGGGCCAATGGTTGCCGGGTTATCGGGTTTGATTTTGATCAGCAGAAAGTTGATCTCGCCAATTCGATGGGAGTAATTGCTGTCAACCCATCGAATGGTACCGATCAGGTGAAGTTCGTTGAGCAAGAGACTGGCGGCGTGGGTGCGGATGGGGTGTTGATTACCGCGTCCTCCAAGTCGAACGAAATTATTACCCAGTCGGCTCGGATGAGCCGTAAGCGTGGGCGTATTGTGCTGGTCGGTGTGATTGGTCTTGATATTTCCCGTGTCGATTTTTATGAGAAGGAGTTGTCCTTCCAGGTCTCCTGTTCTTACGGACCGGGCCGATATGACGAGGAGTATGAGTCCAAAGGTCAGGATTACCCGATCGGGTTTGTGAGATGGACCGAAAAGCGCAACTTTGAAGCCATTCTTCAATCGATCAGTTCCGGGCAATTGAGTGTAGATCCATTGATTACCGAACGAGTACCTTTGAAGGACTATATTGAAATTTATGGAGAGATGGGGGGGACCTCCTCTATTGCATCTCTTCTTGTTTATGATGAAGTGATCAATGACTCGTCGGTCGTTTATGTTGGAAAGCAGTGCGATGGTGCCGAAGGCATGCAGCATGAAAATAATAGCATAACGAATACAGCGCGTTCTAACACTTCAAGTCTAAAGTTAAAAACCTCATCTGATCGCAATGCAATAGGAATTATCGGTGCGGGCAATTTTACTGCGGCTACGGTATTGCCGGCTTTTAAAGGATTGAAGGCAAATTTGAAATACATCGCATCTGCGGGTGGTTTGTCGGCAACCACTCTGGCAAAAAAAGCCAAAGCTTCACATGCCACGTCGGATTATAAGGAAATCCTGAAGGATGATGAGATTGATCTGGTAATGGTTACAACCCGGCATGATCTACATGCGCGAATGGTTACAGAGTCGCTCAATGCAGGTAAAAGCGTCTTTGTCGAAAAGCCACTCTGTCTGAACCCGGATGAGCTAGATAAGGTTGAAGAAGCTTATCAGCAAGCCTTAAGCCTCAATCCACAGTTAACCCTGACTATTGGCTTTAACCGTCGCTTTGCCCCGTTAGCAGTGAAACTGAAATCAGTGGTTGGAGATGGTCCGAAGAACATTGTAGCGACAATGAATGCAGGCTTTATTCCCCCGAGTGCATGGGTGCATGATTTGACTGTTGGAGGGGGGCGTATTATAGGCGAGGCATGTCACTATATCGACCTGTGCAGCTATCTGGCTGATTCAGAGGTGAGTGCAGTGTGTATGAATGCTTTTGGCTCTGATCCACAGGAAGATACCGATAATGCCTCTATTCTGCTGAGGTATGCCAATGGAACGAATGCAGTGATTAACTACTTTGCAAACGGCTCAAAGAGTTATTCGAAAGAGCGGGTTGAGGTGCATGCCCAGGAAAAGAGCTTTGTGCTGGACAATTGGCGCGAACTTCGGGCGTTTGGAGTTCTTGGGTTCCGCAAACTGAAGTCGAAGCAGGATAAGGGGCATAAGGCTCAGTTTGACCTGTTGGTGGAACAGGTGAATGGTAGTAAGAGCGCGCTGATTCCCTATAAATCACTCATCAATACAACGAAGGCTAGTTTTGCGGCGATTGAATCCTTGAAGAGTGGTGGCTGGGTTGGGGTTTGAGGTGCATTTTCTTGCTAAGAAAAGATATAGCAATGATGAGAATTCCGACTTGGACATTTGGTTGGACTGCGTAAGAGGTTGTGGACACATGGTTGCTGGTCAGCATGAACGGTTGGTTGATAAGACGAAGACTATTGATACTATTCTAGGAAAAATGCTCGACAATCCGACTTCATTTATGCTTGCTCGATATCACGGATTCCTCCACTTCTTTTCCTGCTAGCCATGCTCTCGAACGCATTACTAAAACTCTCAACCTACTATCGTCTTGGACTTATCTCTATCGCCCGGGTGGCAGGTTATCGAATTGGGCTGAAGGCTGGTTTGAACCCAATAAAAAGGATCAGGGAGCAACCAGCTCTCGGTCCTTTTTTCAGGAGCACGGAAATTTCAGTGCCAGGCATAAAGCCAAGCTCCGAATGGAATGCTAGTGCCCTTTACTTCGGATGGAAGGAAGTTCCTCTCTCAGGGGTACCTGCATGGCATAGCAATGTCTTTAACGGGAGAGAGACTAAAGCAGACGATCCCTGGTGGGAGTTAAGTGATTTTGACGATGGTGCTGGTGATATTAAAACCATATGGGAGGCTTCGCGCTTTGACTGGGTGTTGTGTTTAGCCCAGCGGGCTGCTTCAGGTGATACGAGTTCTCTAAGAAGGCTGAATGCATGGCTGGACGACTGGTCTTTAAAAAACCCGCCATATATGGGAGTAAATTGGAAATGTGGCCAGGAAGCGTCTATTCGTGTGATGCATTTGACGATAGCAGCTCTCATTCTCAAGCAGGTTGACTCACCGTCTCAATCGTTACTGGATATGGTCAGGATTCATCTGCGACGTATTGCCCCAACGATCAGGTATGCGGTGGGCCAAGACAACAATCATGGTTCCTCTGAAGCTGCTGCACTTTTTATAGGCGGGAGTCTGTTGGTTGCCCATGGTATTCCGGAAGGGTTCAAATGGCAGCGTAGTGGGCGTAAGTGGTTGGAAAATCGCGTTGCCAACTTGATTGACGACGATGGAGGCTTTAGTCAGTATTCGGTTAACTATCATCGTGTGTTGCTCGACACCCTCTCTATGGTGGAAGTTTGGCGACAGCGTTTCAAATTATCAACGTTCAGTACGCGGTTCTATTCGAAAGCAGCATCTTCCGCTCAATGGCTGTACATGTTGGTACAGGAAGAGAATGGAGATGCTCCTAATATTGGAGCAAATGACGGTGCACGACTTCTTCCGCTATCAGATACGGATTATCGGGATTTCAGGCCTTCAGTACAGATGGCCATGGCACTGTTTGCCGGGAAGTGTGCTTACTCGGGTGTTGGAGATTGGAACACGCCATTACAGTGGTTGGGAATTGACTTGCCCAAGAATTATGCAACGAAGCCTGAGTGCAATGAGTTTGATCATGGTGGCTATGTGGTAATTCGTATGAATGAAGCTATGGGGCTGATTCGATATCCCCGTTTTCGTTTTCGCCCGAGTCATGCAGATGCACTGCATTTTGACCTTTGGCATAAAGGGCAAAATGTTCTAAGAGATGGCGGAACTTTCAGTTATAACACGGATCTCGAAACGCTTGATTATTTCTCAGGTACGGAATCTCACAATACCATTCAGTTTGACGGCATGAGCCAGATGCCACGGTTAGGGCGATTCCTTTTTGGTGCCTGGATTAAGATGGATGATTATTGGGGAATTCAGCGAGTAGGTGGCTCTATTTCCTGGACAGGAGCGTACAAAGACTACAGGAAGAACCGACATCGAAGAACTGTTCGGGCTGAGGGGACAAGCTGGCACGTTGTTGATGAAATCTCTGGCTCATATTCAACAGCTATTTTGCGTTGGCGACTCGCGCCCGGCGAGTGGAAGCTGGCAGGCAATTTATGCGTTGGAGAAAAACTAAAGCTCTCAGTATCAGTGAATGACTCTCCTGTGCAGCTGTCCCTGTCCGCTGGCTGGGAATCCAGGTACTACATGCAAAAGGAACCCCTGCCAGTGCTTGAAATTGCATTGCCAGCCGGAGCTGCAATAATCAAAACTGACCTCTTTCTGGATTGATATATGTGTTTCATAGTTGTTAACCGTCGGCAAACTCTAATATTCTGAAATTTAACAATCAAATTCCGGTCCAATGCACATACTCTATTTTCATCAGCATTTTTCTACGCCTCAAGGTTCTGCTGGAATCCGCTCTTATGAAATGGCGCGCAGGGCCATTCACCATGGGCATACTGTTACAATGGTGTGCGGTAGTTATGGTGGCGGTAATACCGGTCTTGATCAAAAGTTTACAAAAGGGGTGCGTCGCGGGAGTGTTGATGGAATTGATGTCATCGAATTTGATCTGGTGTATTCCAACAGTGATGGTTTTGTTAAACGGACAACGTTATTTCTCAAATTTGCATTGCGAAGTATTGGTCTGGCATTTTCAGAGAAGTATGATGTACTTTTTGCGACCACGACTCCACTGACTGCAGGAATCCCAGGTATATTTGCTCGTTGGTTCCGTCGAAAACCTTTTGTTTTTGAAGTGCGTGATCTCTGGCCTGAGCTTCCTAGAGAGATGGGCGTTATCAAAAATCCAGTTGTACTTGGTTTGATGTCATTTCTTGAGTGGGCGTCTTACCGATCAGCACATCGTTGCATTGGTCTCTCTCCCGGCATTGTTGACGGCATTGCAAAACGTGGAGTAAAGCGTGAGCTGATCACTTTGGTACCCAACGGATGTGACCTAGCTATTTTTTCTAACACTTCAGAACATTGGCGTCCAGTAGGTGTTGCTAAGGATGATCTCATGGCAGTATTTACTGGTACACATGGTATCGCTAATGGATTGGATGCAGCTCTGGATGCGGCCAACGTATTGAAAGAGCGTGGTCGGTCAGATATAAAGCTGGTTCTGGTCGGCCAGGGAAAACTTAAAGACGGCCTCCAGGAACGGGCAAAGTCTGAAAAACTTGAGAATGTAATATTCCATGATCCGGTGAATAAAACGAAATTGGCTGGTCTGCTGAGTGAAGCCGATCTTGGCCTGCAGCTCTTAGCTAATGTTCCCGCGTTTTATTTCGGTACCTCTCCAAACAAATTTTTTGACTATATTGCTTCGGGACTTCCAGTGTTGAATAATTATCCCGGCTGGCTGGCTGGTATGATCGAGGAAAGTAGGTGCGGTTTTGCAGTGCCGCCTGACGACCCTGAAGCATTTGCCGATGCGCTTGAAATTGCGGCAGATGACAAGGAGTCACTATTAAGTATGGGGCAAAATGCGAGAGTATTGGCTGGGCGAATGTTTGATCGGAGAGAGCTGGCTGATCAATGGGTCGCAACTTTGCAAGGTCAGTTAGAAATAGGCTGAGGTTTTGATTCTTAGCCATGTACCGTATGGTAAGATTTAGCAATATGATTTCCAAAGCAAACAATGATCAAAGTTTGGCACTGGCCAAGCTCCACCTGCAAACAATCGACCAGGGCTTCTTAGCGAAGTTGGGCCAATCGTTTTTGAAGTCATTATATTCATTCTTGATAAATCGTGAGTTGGTGCTGGTTTATGAGGAGGAGGGGCAAATTCAGGGTTTCATAAGTTCTGCAGTAACATCTTCAGGGATAATGAAACGATTTGCTTTGTCATCCCCGATTGGACTGCTGAAGATTCT
Organism: Desulfosediminicola ganghwensis; assembly: GCF_005116675.2. Taxonomy (NCBI): domain Bacteria; kingdom Pseudomonadati; phylum Thermodesulfobacteriota; class Desulfobulbia; order Desulfobulbales; family Desulfocapsaceae; genus Desulfosediminicola; species Desulfosediminicola ganghwensis. The sequence continues at coordinate 4,558,343 of NZ_CP050699.1, read as the reverse complement.
AATGGTGCTCTTGAGAAAACCTTTTTTGTTGAAAGCATTGTTGGAGACTTTTAGAGCGCCTTCACTTTCCCAAGCTGGTGAAAAACAAAATGGATCCATAAAATTCCCAGAAACAGAGTTGTTGTCTATTGCTGTAGATTCCGAGGTGCAGCAGGGTGGGGTAGGTGCAGCGCTGATATCGGCTCTGGAAGGTGAACTAAGGGGAAGAGGTGTTGTTCGCTACAAGGTAATAGCTGGGGGTAGTTTGAAGGCGGCAAATAGATTTTATAAAAAAAACGGCTTTGTGCTGGCAAAGCAGATTTCGATACATGATGATAGTGTGTCGAATGTGTATGTTAAGGAGCTAGGTGAGAATGGCTGATTTTCACGACATCGTAGATTTCGTCAGAGCATCGTTTGCTGAGCCGGATGCGTTTATTCCTCTCCACGATCCTCGTTTTGTGGGTAATGAGAAAAGGTATTTGAACGAATGTATAGATTCAAATTTTGTGTCAAGTGTTGGGGCGTTCGTTGGTAGATTTGAAGAGATGTGCGCAGAGTTTACCGGGGCGCGGTTTGCAGTTGCGGCGATGAATGGGACGGCAGCGCTGCATATGGCTTTGCAGTTAGTTGGTGTGAGGCGAGGGGATGAGGTCCTCACTCAGGCCTTGACGTTTATCGCGACGGCCAATGCGATCAGTTACACCGGGGCCGAGCCTGTATTCCTGGATGTGGACCGGGATACGTTGGGGCTTTCTCCGGATGCTTTAGCGTGGTGGCTGGAGGCAAATGTTGAGCTGAAAGCTGGTATTCCGATTAACAGAACCACTCAGCGTCGGGTAGCAGCTTGTGTCCCTATGCATACGTTTGGACATCCGGCGAAGCTGGGTGATTTGGAATTGGTTTTAGATCGCTACGGGATTCCTATGGTAGAGGATTCTGCTGAGAGTATCGGGAGTTATTACAAAGGGCAGCATACCGGAACTACTGGTAAGTTGGGCGTATTGAGTTTTAACGGAAATAAGCTGATCACGACCGGCGGTGGCGGCATGATTCTGACAGACGATGAAGGGTTGGCTCAAAAGGCAAAGCATCTTACTACACAGGCGAAAATCCCTCATTCATGGGAGTTTGTGCATGACCAGATTGGCTATAACTACCGTTTGACGAATGTGAATGCGGCTATTGGGTGTGCGCAAATGGAGCAGCTTGAATACCTACTGGGTTTGAAGAGGGAGTTGGCTGAGAAGTACAGGTCTTTTTTTGAGGGTACTGAATTACAGTTCGTTTCTGAGCCGGTAGGGTGCAAGTCGAACTACTGGTTAAATGCTGTTTTGACAAAAGACCGTGAACAACGTGATGAGCTTTTGAAATACACAAATAAGCATGGCGTTATGACACGTCCGATTTGGGAGCTGATGAGTCGGCTGCCTATGTTCAAGGACTGTCAGAATGATGGCTTGGTAAACTCGATTTGGCTGGCGGACAGGGTGGTGAATATACCCAGTGGGGCTCCAATTCGGGGGTACGGTAAGAATATTGCTTGAAAGCCTGGATTTCTCAAAGGATAGATCAAAACAGACAATCATCAACTCACCTGATATCTAATATGAAAAAGGGTATTTGTATAATCGGCACTGGAGGTTTCGCCAGAGAGGTCTTGTGTTTAATAGACGATCTGGGTCGCTTTGATGAAGTCTCATGTTTTATGGAACCAGATGATTTATGGGGATCAACCTGGAAAGATAAAATATTGATGGAAAAACCTGTGTGGCCCCAATCTCAATTTAACCCGGGCATCCATACGGCCATCATTGGAATAGGTGCTCCAAGGATTAGAGAAAAAGTTGTACAGCAACTTCCGCAGGATACAGCATACGAAACTTTGGTCCATCCAAGCGCTGTCATATCCCGCTGGGTCGACATCGGCGAAGGAAGTGTTATTTGTGCTGGATGTATTCTGACCTGTAATATCAAACTTGGCAAACAGACACAGTTAAATATCCATACCACAATTGGCCACGATTGTGAATTGGCTGATTATTTCACATCTGCTCCTTCTGTAAATATTAGCGGCAATTGTCACTTTGGGAAATATGTTTATTTTGGGACTGCTGCTGCCGTCCGACAAGGAATAACTATCTGCGATGATGTTGTCATTGGAATGGGTGGTGTTGTTGTAAAAAACATCGAAGATTCTGGTGTTTATGTGGGTAATCCTGTGGGGAAATTGAGATAGAAAAGTCAGGCCTACTACCTCTATCCATATCCCAAATTGGTGGCAAAGAAGGTAAGTCAGTCAAAGGATGACTCGGCACTGGAGGGCATCTCTTGCGGGTGATTATATAGTTAAATATAAAGGTTTAGTTGCTAAACATGCATGGCCTGTAAGAATGGAAGTGCTGGTCTACAAAATTCTTACGTTGCATTGGGTGCGAGTAACTATGTTATTAACTCAAAAATTACCTTTATCAGCATCCTTAACACCACTTCTAATTACAAGAAAATTGGTTCTATTATATGGGGTTTGAATTGCTGGAAGAGTTTCATACTACTAAGACAGGTCAAGCGGTCTGGCTGTGTGTTTTCGGAAAAAATGAATGACTCTTTAAGCCTGTCATGCTGAAGTATGTAGTTGAAAATAGTAAAAAAGAATCGACTGATGACATTGGGCGGACAGTTCAGTTTGACCTGCGACCTGTCCTCTATCATTGGGCATATAGAAAATAAAACCTAGGCAAAAGAATGTAATGATGTACACGTCCGTAAAAAGAGTATGTGATTTTTTGATAGCTGCCATTATTTTGATCCTTTTACTTCCCATTTCATTCCCGATTATCATCTTTTTGAGGCTGACTGGTGAGGGCGAAATACTCTATCTGCAAGAGAGGATTGGATATAAAAATAAGAAATTTTACATCTGGAAATTTGCGACCATGCTCAAGGATAGTCCTAATATGTCTGGTGGTTTGATTACGCTGAAAAAGGACCCGCGTCTGACACCCATGGGTGATTTTCTGAGAAAGACAAAAATCAATGAACTACCACAATTGGTCAACGTGCTCTGTGGCGATATGAGTTTTGTAGGTCCTCGGCCAGTGATGCAAAAGAGTTTTGAACAGTATCCAGAGGATGTAAAAAATGTTATTTACAATGTAAAGCCAGGTATTACTGGTGTTGGCTCCATTATTTTTAGAAATGAGGAAGAACTAATTACTCGCGAAAAAGAAAAAGGAAATGATCCTTGGGAGTTTTACCGAACCGTTATTTATCCTTACAAAGGCGAAGTAGAAAAGTGGTATCAGGCCAATCAATCCTTTCAAACGGATTTGGCCATTCTAATCCTGACCGCTTGGGTGGTTATCTTTCCCAATAGCAATGCTCTATATAAATATTTTGAGGGTTTACCGGTTAACCCTTTGGGAATGGACAAAGTCTGATATTTCCTATATTCTGCCTAATTTGTTAAATTGATAACCCGCATATGTTTGGCAAGAAACTAGGTCGTTTCATATCATTTGTATAGATGGTTGAGTGTCACGAGCAAGAACGGTTTTTTCCTCTGAAAACACAGTTGATTCCTCATGTGGAATTTCGCGACAGGCCGGAAATCTAACAAGCATTGTGCAACTGTATTGGGTGATATTCTAATAGTCTGATGAAGCATTCTACGTACGGTTACATATCACCCACTCTTTTGGATCAGGAGGGGAGGGAGAAGGGAAATACAACCTAACTAGAGGTTTAACTTTTTGGTGGCAGCGTCTGAGTCGGTTTCACACACTCAAGTAGTGGCAGAATGATTGAATGGTAAACTCGATTTGGCTGGTGACAGGCTAGTGAATATTACCAGTGTGGATTCTATTTGGAGTAAGGTACTGATGTTGCTCGATAGGCTATTGTTTGGATGATTGCTAAAGAGGTGTTGATATGATTGCGAGTTTCGATCTTTCGGAATTTATAAATAGATATGTGACAGGGCGGTCCGAGAGTTTGCTGCAGGCGGACTTTGAAAGCTATGACGCTGAACTTAGTGCCAGGATCAATGGTAAGAACGTGCTGGTGATAGGTGGCGCGGGGTCGATTGGTTCATCGTACATTAAGGCTATTTTGCGATTCAAGGTCTCAAAGTTGGTTGTTGTGGATATTAGTGAAAATGGGTTGACTGAGTTAGTGCGGGATTTGCGCAGTTCAGTTGATTTTAATATCCCTGATGATTTTATCACCTATCCCGTTAACTTTGGGGATAAAGTTTTTGAAAAGCTGTTTAGGCGACTTGGACCGTTTGATATCGTTGCGAATTTCGCGGCTCATAAACATGTGCGAAGTGAGAAGGATGTTTTCTCAATTGAGGCCATGGTTGAGAACAATGTCCTTCGCGCTAGAAGGCTGCTTGATTTGTTGTTGGAGTGCCCGCCGGAGCACTTTTTTTGTGTGAGTACCGATAAAGCTGCTAATCCTGTTAATGTGATGGGGGCCAGCAAGAAGCTGATGGAGGAACTGATTATGGCGTATGCGGATCGGCTTCCTATAAAAACGGCTCGCTTTGCGAATGTGGCGTTTTCGAATGGAAGTTTGCCCTTAGGTTTCCTGGAACGTTTGAATAAAAGGCAGCCTTGGTCATGCCCATTAGGAATTAGACGTTTTTTTGTCTCGCCTCAGGAGTCAGGAGAATTGTGTTTGATTGCCTCTATAATGGGGGAGTCTGGTGATATTTTCTTTCCCAAACTTGATGCAGAAAAGGATATGGTCCCTTTTGATCGCATAGCCAAGGATTTGTTGGAGGATCTGGGCCTTGAGTTGGATGCCTGTACCTCAGAAGAAGAGGCACGTCAAAAGGCGTTGAAATTGTCGACTGTTCCAGCATCATGGCCTGTTTACTTTTTTGGTTCGGATACCTCTGGTGAGAAGTCGTATGAAGAGTTTTTCACTGATGGTGAGGAATTGGATAACGAATCATTTGTGAATTTGGGTGTGATTAAAAATTCCCTCAAAAGGGATAAGGCTGAAATAGATATGATATTTGATAAACTGAATGATTTATTTGCTACAGAAGAGGTGAGTAAAGCCGCTGTTGTGGAAATATTAAAAACGTACCTACCCAATTTTTCTCATATTGAGACTGGAAAGGGTTTGGATTCAAAAATGTAGAGCAGTAGGGATTTATGTATGAAAAGTTCTTAAAAAGATTTGTCGATTTTGTCCTTGCGTTGACAGCACTGCTTGTTTTGCTGCCATTTTTATTGCCAATCTGTGTTTTGTTGTTACTCACCGGCGAGCATGAAGTTTTTTATCTGCAAAAAAGAGTTGGGTGCAAGAATAAAGATTTTAAGGTTTGGAAGTTCGCGACTATGCTTAAGGATAGTCCAAATATCGGAGCTGGAAGCATAACGTTGCGTGATGATCCCAGGGTTTTCCCGGTAGGCAAGTTTTTAAGGAAGACAAAGATCAATGAGTTACCTCAAGTTATTAATGTGCTGATAGGCAATATGTCAATTGTTGGACCTCGCCCTTTGATGGAAGTTGATTTTGCTAAATTCTCTGATGATGTCCAGGCGGTGGTTTACAATACGAACCCTGGGATAACGGGAATTGGTTCTATTATATTCAGGGATGAAGAAAAGTGGATGTCGGATGTAGATGGGGATCCTCATGATTTTGATAAAAAATACATTGCACCGTATAAAGGGGCACTGGAACTGTGGTATCAAGAAAATATATCTATTTGGACTGACGTGAAAATAATTTTCTGCACTGCTTGGGTGATTCTGTTTTCTGAAAGCTATCTGCCGTACAGGATTTTTGATGGGTTACCTGAAAAACCGGATGCTTTGGGGTAGAGGGTAGGTGTATGGTGAAATAGTAGGAAGGGGGGGGATGCAGCTTACATCTCTTTGTTACCGGTTCTGTTGGGGGGGGGGGCGGATTAGGAGTAGTTTATGAAAAATTAGTCCACCAGCGAGAGGTCTATATCCTTTGGGGAATAGGTTGAGCGTGAAAGAAAAGTTTTAATGAAAGAGCATGCATGTCCCAGGCTGTCATGGGCGAAAAGAGTGAAAAAGAGTTTGACGGCCATAGGGTAATCGATAAGACGCGCTGCGAGGTCGCTTTGCAGCCATAAGTTGAGATAGGTTTTTTTTATTGGGCTAGGGCTAAGATCGTTTGCCAGCTTCTGTATATTTGCGTCACCAGTAAAAAAGTGTAAATAGGTGAGAGTTACCCATGCAGCTGTTCGGAGGCCGGTTTGGTCTAAAAGCAGTTGTAGCCTTTGGTGGTCAATCTGTTGAGTTGTAAACCAATTCAGAAGATCTACCATGCGGATTAGACCGTATCTGGTCATATGGGAATATTTTGAGAATACCGGATGGATAAGCAGAATAAACAGGTTTGCAGTGTGGTCGCAGCACCAGTGGTCGTCGTGCTGTCTCCTGTTTGCCAGAAATTGATTTGTTAATTCCCCCGGTACTCTTCCTGGGCGGAGTATGTGCCAATGCAGGTCCACCGAGATGTTGGCTGTGTTGAGCGAACATTCATGGCTGAGGTTTTCCTCAGGTGCATATAAAGTGTAGCCGAGATCAATAAATAATTGAATAACTTCTTCTCTTCTATCTTCTTGTATCAATACGTCGATGTCACATGATGGGCGGGTAGCTGGGTTATTGTAAACGAGTTCTCGAGTATGCGCGCCTTTGAATATCGTATGAGGAATTGACTCATTATCTAAGACCTTCGTGAATTGTTGGATGGCGGCTTTTTGCTGTAAATAGTTGACTGTCACCACTACCGCATGCTTCTTCATCGACAGAACATCTCTATCAGACCAAATATTTGAAAGAGCCTCGCTCCCCAACTTCTCAAGCCATATTGTGATAAGGTTGTTTTGAAAGAGGAACATGAGAAAATCCGATTTTTGTTTGTTGGGCATTTGGGCCAAGTCGGATATGAATTCATCCTTTGAGAAATGAGAAGTGAACGGAGCTAGCGCGAGCTGTTGTTGCCAATACAGGCCAGGCACTTGGGTGCGTGAGGTTGATGATCGGAGGAATTTCAGCATCTTCTGCCAGGAATTGAATGTTGATTAGAAAGACAGTGGTATTTGCGCATATCTATTTTGCTGTTTATGATATCTCGAATTTTTTTGGTTAGTTATCTTCTAGATATTGCATGATTGGCTAAGAACCATCTATAAGCTCGGGCCAACCCCTCTTCAAGAGAGGTGTAGCCTACCAGTTGAGCAGTGAGAGCCGAGAAATGTCGAAGCATTTTCTTGGAGTACCATCTGGTTTTGAGCAATCAAATACAACTTCTCCGGTGAAGCCTGCAACTTTAGCTATGGTCAGGCCAGTTCACGAATCGTGCGGTTAACCCCAGTGCCGACATTTATGTGGCTCAATATCGATTTTGTATATTGCTGATAGGTGCTATTAACCAGCTGCATCACATGAATGGAGGAGGATGTCATATTAGCGACATAGAGGAATTCCAGCATGGGTCTGCCATTACTCCAGACGATTACTTCTTTATTTCCCTTTTTTTTTGCCTCGTGAAGGCGCCTGCATAGCGCAGAGATAACATGTATCTATAACAGGGAGGTGTGGTCAGGTAAATAGATAGTGCTGTTATTTTTGAAAATCACGGGTAGTTATTCTACTTAGTTCGTTGAAGAGCAAAAATATTTTTCTCAATCCATGAATATAGGTAATTATACCTATATTCATGGTGTGGATGGTGTGTTATACAACTGATTCTAATTATTATTTTGTTAATAGGGTCACTATGCCATGCTTACTGTAGAGTTACGCTTAATTCTGGTATTTCTCACTTCACTGTTTATCGCTCTCTTTGCCTTGCCGAAGCTTTCCAGCATTGCTTTACGACTTGGTTTGATGGATAAGCCAAATAGTCGAAAAGTGCACACTCAGCCTAAACCACTGGTTGGTGGGATAGGGATGATGATTGCAGTCACCTTTGCCAGTATGCTCTTTATCCCCATTGCTGGTTTGCGTGGTTTTTTTCTGGGGCTCGCAGTTCTTTTGTTTATCGGGTTTCTAGACGATTATATGGAACTTGGGCCGAAACAGAAGTTTGCAGCCCAGATCATCGCCGCCTGCCTCATGATATATTTCAGTAAGGCGGTTCTCTTTTCCTTCGGAGATCTGTTTGGTAATGGGGAACTGCTGGTACCCGGTGGTTTACTGGTTGCCTGGCTTGTGACGGTGTTCTGCGTGGTAGGGGTGATAAACTCCGTCAACCTCATTGATGGCCTCGATGGACTGGCGGGTGGTATTTCTTTTATAGCCTTTCTCTATTTTGGTGCCCATGCCTCTTTTGCCGGTAACACAAATCTTGTTTTACTCAATCTTGCTCTGGCTGGAGCAGTTCTGGGTTTTCTGCATTTCAACTGGACACCTGCCAAGATGTTTATGGGGGATGCGGGAAGTCTCTGTTTGGGATTTGCCCTGGTCTTTATGGCCATTGTAGGTTCCCAGGGATTTGCTCCGATACTTAAGCCAGTTTCAGCGCTGTTGATACTTGCGGTGCCGGTCACCGATACAATTGTCGTGATGGGCAAGCGGTTAATGCGTCGTCAGAACCCTTTTGTTGCCGATAAGTATCATTTGCATCATATCTTTCTGCGCTACGGGTTGAGCAGGGAGGGGGCGGTGCGCCTCATTTTGATGATTAGTGCAGGGCTTGGCGGTTTGACTTTATTAAGCCCGCTTTATTCTGCCTCTGAGTCTGCTCTTTTTGCTGTTTATGTGGTCTACTTTTCATGCTATTTACTGGCTTCATTCTATATTACAAGTTTTCTTCGTTTCACATATCGGTTTCGTCGGCATAATACCGAGAGGATAACCAAAAGTAATATGACATCGATGCTTTTCGGAGTCTTTGATTTGCTGCAGGTTTATCGCAAGGCGAAACGCTACCCTGTTCGTCTCAATTGTAGAGTAACGACTGATGATGGTACGGTTTCCGCAAGAATTTTAAATATTTCCAGAATAGGAAGTCTGGTCAGGTGGAAATCGGAAATAGCAATGCCCACTAAAAGCAATTGCATGATCGACGTTCAGGTGAACGATGTAACTGAACGGATTGAACTCAGGTTTGAAAGTGTGTGGTCTTGCAAGCAGGGAAATGCAACGTTTTATGGTGTGCGGTTTGAGGGCATGAGCGTTGAGAGCAGGGAAGCGCTTGGAAGGTATATCAGGGATTTGAAGAGGTTGGAAGCAGAAAAAAAGGGTGTTCGGGGTTGGGCGTTTGAGGTGGGGGGGAAGGGTAGGTAGGAGGGGATTGCAACTGCAAAAGCAGGTGGGACGGAACGGCGGGTTGGACGTGACTGCGACTGCAACTGCACGTTGGAAGGTGGACGTTGGATGGGGGACGTAACTGCTACTGCACTGTAACTGCTGGAACTGCAACAGCGACTGCGGGTAGGGCGTTGGATGTGGGAAATATGTAACAGCTGAAGAGTATTATATAAAGCTGAGTATATATATAGGAAACAGGAAAATTATATATCTGATAAGAATAACGGTAAGAGGAGGGAAGAGATGAAAAAGATTATAGCTGCGCTAAGTATTGTTGTTGTTTCTGCTACAGTGGCGCTTGCCGGTTGGTTGGAAGATTTTCAGACTGCATATGAGGCAGAGAATATTCAGGTTGCGGTTGAGGGTGCTCTCGAGCAGGGAATCGCCCCGGCCGAAATCATTGAAAGCGCCTTGGGCATAGAGAATCTGAACCCGCAGAATCTGGTTAAAGCGCTCTATTGCGCCGGGGTAAACGGCATTGATATTAATGCGGCAGCCAAGAAATACAAAATATCTGAAGATATTGTGATTGCAGGGCACAAACAGAGCGTCGCAGAGTGTGGCGATCAGGTAGTCGATGCCCAGGCATACCCCAACCAAAACAGTCGATTTTTCAACCCACCGCCACATGGCAATGGCAATGGTCATGGGCCGCGTCATGGAGCCAGCCCTTTTCAACCTGAACCAAACTGATTTGAGTTGTGTAACGAAAAAACTACTCAATGACTGTAATGAATTTCAGGTGGTTTGATTGAAAGAACGTTCTATTATCTGGTGAGTAAAAATGAAGCAATTACAATATATCGGGCTGGCAACGGCCTGTGCTTTACTGCCGTTCACAGCGTCTGCGCAAAACACCGTGGACGTCAATGATCTGGTTGTTGTTCCGGCCGAAAATGGTGGCTTTGCTGATGATGAGATCTTCGGAGTCCGGGGTGGCTATATTCATCCCTATCTCAGCCTGCGGACTGGCTGGACCGATAACGTCTTCAATGTTGACGACGATACCGACAGCAGTTGGCTCTATACCATTTCTCCTGGCGTGTGGTTCTCGCTCCCACGCATGCGTGTGGTTCCCATAACCATTGCCCCGCATAATACCTCTGCGGGTGGTTTGCAGCTGGAGCTTGATGACGATGTCGGTACGGATAAATACCAGCTTTACGCGCTTGTTGGCTCGGATATCAACATGTACTCGTATGATTCCGACTTGAATACAGAAGATTACTATGCGGAAGGTCTGGCGCGCTGGAATATGGCCAGCGGCCTCTCCCTGCGTGTACTGGACCGTTTTACCCGTGGGCACGACGATTTTGGCGTGGGCGAAGCAACTGATGAAGATCTGCGCGAGTTTGATACCAACCTGCTCATGTTGACTGCGGATTGGGATCTGACCGAGAAGCTGCGCTTCAAGGTGGATTATTCCAACTTCCTGCTTCAGTATGATGAGGCTGATAACGCCTTCTTCTTTGACCGTACCGATAATGTTATTGATCTCTACGGCTATTACAAATATTCTGAGAAGACTTCGCTGTTCCTGCAGTATCGTTATACCGACGTTGAGTATGATAACGATACGGCAAAGGATAACAGCCAGGACTACTACTATGGTGGTGTCCGCTGGGTTAGCTCCGACAAGCTGGCCCTGTTGTTCAAGGCAGGTCTGCAGAGTAAATCGTTTGATGCTGAGACTGACGAGTATCAGGACAGCGATAATTTTACCCTGGATCTTCAGGCTCATTATCGGATGACAGACAAGACCGACATGACCCTCGATCTGTACCAGAAAAACGAGGAATCCGACAATGCCGGAGCCTCGGAGAAGCTTGTGTTGGGTGCCCGCTTTGTTTACAGTCAGGCGATGACCGAGAAGATCACGGCCAAGCTGGGGATGGGGTATGAGAACTCAGATTACGAGCAGCTTGTCGGGCAGGCCGACCGCGACGAAGATACCTTTTACATCTCCCCTGCGGTTCAGTTCCTGGTACGCGACTGGTTGATGGCGGAGCTGTCGTATTCGTTTGAGACAACGGATTCGTCTGATGATGCTTATGATTATGATACCAATACTATTTATCTCAGTCTGAACTTCGCGATGTGATGGCTGGAGATGTTGTGGTCAGTATGCCACGCCAGTCTGGGCGGTGTTGGCCTCTGCGATGTTCTGAATACAAATGTAACTGCAGGGAAACGCAGTTTGCGTTTTGCCTCAATCCCCTCATTACGTGAGGGGATTGTTTATTATTAACTGAATGGTTAGAGAGAGTGGTTTTTGTGAGAAGGAGCGTGCTGTATCTTTTTTGTTTGATGGCGTTGTGTGTAACGAAGATTGGTGTGGCAAGTGAATACCACGTCGGCCCGGGGGATGTACTCAGTATAACGGTATATGACAATGATGACCTGGCAACCAAGGTTCGGGTTTCCACTGCAGGTACCATAGTCATGCCCCTGATTGGTCAGGTGGAGGTACAAAGCCTCACCGTAAATGCCATTACTGATAAAATCACGGACTTGCTGTCCGATGGCTATCTGGTAAGTCCTCAGGTTAATGTCTTTGTTGAAGAATTTCGCTCCAAAAAAGCGGTAATCCTCGGAAGTGTACGCTCACCTGGCCTGGTAGAGCTGAGCGGCCCGACAAGTTTCCTTGAGCTGGTTTCAAAAGCCGGAGGTCTTGAAAAAGACGCCGGGGATACCGCCACCATCCAGAGAAAGAACAGCAGCAAAGAAAACCCCATTATTATTGTGGACCTTCAGGCCCTGATTGAAAAGGGCGATCTCACCCATAACATGGCTATTCAGGATGGAGATACCGTTTTTGTCTCCAAGGGGGGGATGTGCTTTATTACCGGCCAGGTTGAAAAGCCCGGCACCTACACCTGTGGTGATGACACCACAGTCCTCAAACTCGTGGCGCTGGCTGGTGGGTTTACCGGCAAAGCCTCACGCTCCGGAATTAATCTCGTTCGTATCGTCGATAACCAGAAGAAGGTCTATAAGAAGATCGATTTGTATACGCAGTTAAAGGATAGCGATGTTGTTGTTGTTCCGGAAAGCTTTTTCTAGGGGTAGGAGAATGCACTTTTGGCTCATCTCCGCGTTATCGAAGAAAAATTAATGCTCGACATATTAATATATGCCTCCGCTTAATTTTTCTTCGATGCCTTGATCTGAAACCAAAATTGCAATTCTCTGACAGGGAGTTGCTTAGTGAGAGTTATGGGACAATGGACTGCTATTCTTCGTCGCTTTTGCGAATCGCATACTAAGGTATAGCGATTCGCAAGTCTCCTTGACTGGCAGACTATCTCAACTCACCTAATCCTCCCAATGTAAACGTTTCAAATTCAAATAATTTATTAAAGAAACTTCAGGCTTGGCTCCACACAATGGAAAGAGATAGAAGAGATCAGAGAGAGTATCGGGATTACTATCCCGAGGAGTTTGAGGAGCAGGAAATTCATCTTCGTGATTATCTGCAGATTGTCAGCAAGCGCAAATATCTCATTCTCACGGTGTTGGCGGTTGTTTTTCTGGTGGTTGCGTTGAAGACGTTTACAACCACCCCGATCTATACTGCCTCTTCACAGGTGCTGATTGAGAGGAATTACGGTTCTAAGGGGTTGGAGAACCAGTTTTCCCGCTGGGAGCCAGATTTTCTTGAAACCCAATCGCAGATTATTCAGAGCACCAATGTAGCCCAGAAGGTCGTGGAGCAGTTGAACCTCACCACCCGCTATCGCTCATATTTCTTTGAGGAAGAAACCGAAGTTACTTTTGTTCAGTCCGTAAAGCAGTCTATCAAAGCTGTGATAGGGCCGGCTTATGACTGGCTGCGTAACCTGGCCGGGGGCAGTGAAGAGGTAGAAGCAGGTGTTGCCGGTGAGTCTTTCAATGATGAACCGATGACCGAAGAAGAGATTATCGCATCGATAATCCAGGGCGGTCTTTCGGTAACGCCTGTCAAGAATACCAAGATTGTCACTATCTCCTTTTCTCACGAAAACCCCGGAATCGCAAAAATCGTTTCAGATGCGGTGGTTAAGGCCTATATGGATGAGATGCTGGAAATTCGTTTGAGCACCAGCAGCTATTCAGTAAAGTGGATGACCGATAAGGCCAGGGAAGAGCGTGAAAAACTGGAGCATTCAGAGCGGTTACTGCAGCAGTTCATGCGGGATAACGACCTGGTGACAGTAGAGGATAAGCTTACTGTTTTGCCGCAGAAACTTTCTGGTTTTGGTAATCAGATCTCTAAGGCTGAAGCCGAAAAGAAAGAACTCGCCGATCAGCTTGCCCAGATTCGTGCCGCGGGTAATAACCTTGATAGACTCGAGAAAATCCCGGCCCTGGCCTCAAGTGAGGTGCTGAAATCAATCCGTGAGCGTATTTATAAGGCGAATCTGGATATTCAGGAGTTGTCTAAAAAGTATGGGCATAAACACCCGAAGATGATCCAGGCCCAGAGTGAGTTGCGCAGTCTGACCGATGAAAAAAGCTTTGAGATAGAGCGAGTGCTCAGCTCAATAACCAACTCCTATGAACTGGCAGCCTCCAAGGAAGAGAGCCTGAAAGAACTGCTGGCCGATACCAAGTCGCAGATGCTGGAGTCGAACGAAAAGTTCATGCAGTATAAGGTGATGAAGCGTGAGGTAGACAGCAACAGGGCAATGTATGATACCCTGCAAGCGGGTATCAAGAAAGAGAGTGTTACCGAGCAATCCCAGAGCGTGAATATCTGGGTGACCAAAAAGGCGGAAATGCCGCTTTCCCCTTCCCAACCGAATACGAAGCGTAATTTATTGTTGGGCCTCATTCTTGGCCTGTTTGGTGGTGTTGGTTTGGCGTTTTTTATCGAATATCTCGATAACACGGTTAAAGACGAAAAGGATCTTGGAGATCGGTTTGGTGGTTCTATCCTTGGTTCTGTAGAAGAGTTGAAGAAAAATGCTGACTCGATCGAATCGGTGGTGGTAACGAAACCCCTGAGCCCGGTTGCCGAGAGTTATCGTCTTATTCGCTCAAGCCTGCTGCTATCTGCTGCGGGTAAACCGCCTGAAACGATATTGGTAACCAGTATGGGGATGGGGGAAGGCAAGACTACCACTACCGCTAATCTGGCTCGAATTTTGGCCCAGAACGATAAAAAAGTGCTGGTGATTGATTGCGATCTTCGCAAACCACGACTCGGTTCTTTTTTCGGCGTGAGAAATGAAGTTGGGCTTAGCTCGATTTTAACGGGCTCCGGTGGAAGTGAAGCTATTGTCCAGCCTCCCAACGAAGGGATTTCCGCTATTCTTTCCGGCCCGATTCCACCAGCTCCTGCCGAATTGCTCGGTTCCGACCGTATGAAGATGCTTATTGAGAGCATGAAGCAGGAATACGATTTCATCCTCCTCGATTCCCCTCCTGTCCAGAGCGTCACCGATAGTCTCGCTCTCTGCCAGCTTGTTGACGGTGTGGTTGTTGTTGTCCGCGCAGGCAAGACCACTAATGAAATGCTGGAAAGCGGCCTGAAGAAACTGAGTGATGTTAATGGCAAGGTTCTGGGTTTTGTGTTGAATGGCATGAAGATGAGGGGGAATGGGTATTATTCGTATGGGTATGGGAGTTATTATACGAGAAACGAAGGTGAGGAGTAAGGGGTTAGGTGTTAGGAGATAAAAGCAAAATGCCATGAGAAAAGACAGAAGCGTTGGTTGAAAGCTATTAGGAGTGAGGTGTTAGGAATGTTTTTTCCACCTCACTCCTATCTCCTAACCCCTCTCTATTGCCCCCCCCCCTCACTATTGAACCCGCACAGTTAGCTATGAAAGTTATATTTCCCCTCTACCTCGTAATATTGGTCTTCGCTCCAACAGCCTTCGGCACTACCGAACTCTGGTCGATGGTGACGGTGGAGATGCTCACCGGGTTGGTTGCGGTTGGGGTGTTTACCTATTTCTGGTTTTTGAAAAAGCGGCTCTACGTCATTCCCGGCATAGTGCCGCTTTTGTTGTTGCTGGCCTTTATGGTGGTGCAGCTGGTGCCGTTGCCTCCTGAGCTGGTGAGGGTGATTGCGCCCGCCAATTACTCCGTTTATGAACCGCTTTTTGCTGTCGCAGGAGAGCAGTGGTGGATCCCGCTGACGGTTAATCTCAAGGCGACCATACAGGAGCTGTTTCGGATAGGCTGCTACGCCCTTTTCTATATCGTTACAGTCCAGTTGCTGCAGTCTCACGCTACGCTCAAGCGAACAGTCAGCGTGGTGGTCTGGCTTGCTGCGATCATTGCCTTTCTGGCGCTCATTCACCGGGTAACTTCGCCTGATACGCTGTTCTGGTTCCGAAAAGGCCCTGAAGGGTCTTATACTGTAGGTCCTTGGGTATATCATAACCAATATGCAGGGTTCATGGAGCTTCTCAGCCCGCTGGCAATTGCCTTGTTTCTTTTCTATAAACCGAGAGTGACGCCCGATGAGGGATGGCGCCAGCGGATTGTGGATTTTTTTACAATGCCTGGGACTAGTCTGCATATGTTTTATGGTGTTGCCGCAGTGGTCATCACCATGTCGGTGTTTGTGAGCCTGAGCAGAGGGGGAATTCTCACCATCTTTGCCTCGCTCTTGATTTTTTTTCTGCTTTACAACCTGAAAAGACCCAAGCACGGCCGTTTAACCTTAATCCTGGTCATCTGCTGCGTTCTCTCCTCCGTTTCCTGGTTTGGCTGGGATATTATCGTTGCCGAATTTAACCAAGGGGTTGATCAGACTACCGGGGCGATTAAGGATGGCAGGCTTGACATCTGGCGAGATTGCTGGCAGCTCATCCTGGCTTTTCCAATATTAGGGGCCGGTTTTGGTACCTTCGTTGATATATTTCCATCATACCGGACTATACTGGGCAGTTCGTTTTTCGTGCATGCACATAACGACTATCTTGAACTGCTCACCGATGGTGGTGTGATCGGCATCGGGCTGGCCGGCTGGTTTGTGTTGGCGGTTCTTCACCATGGCTGGAAAAAAATTCGGATGCGCAGGGACAAATTCTCAGTGTTGCTGGGTATCGGTGCCATGACCGGAATCATTGCCATACTGATCCACTCCGTTACCGATTTCAACATGCATAATGGTGCGGTGGGGCTCTACTTTTTCTTTCTCTGCGGCGTTCTGGTGGCTGCGGGCAACAGCAGGTTCACTGCTTATGGGGCCCAGAGCCTGCTTGGCAGGTACAGCCTCGGCAGAAACGCCCTTTGCGGTCTTGGGGTATTGGGCTGCGTTGCTGTTATGCTGGTCGTGCAGTACCGAACCCTGGCCGGTTTCATGGCCTATGGGCAGGTGCAAAATATTTACCTCTCGCAGTATCTCAGGCCGGAGCGGCTGCATGATCTTATCGACGGCACAGAACGGGCCAGGCGGTTGGATCCTTTTGCTGGGGGGTATAGTTCTGCCCTGGCGAGTGCATATTTGCATCAGGGGGAATATCAAAAAGCTTATGATTTCCATCTTGAGGCAGCGAGGAAATCGCCGACCAGCGGCGTCGATCTGCAATGGCTCGGGCTCCTGACTGAGAATGCGGACACTGCCGCCATCTTGATGGAAGAGGGGTATAAACGCGCCCGGCATAAGAATGATCTGGTCATGCCTTATTTGGAGTATCTGTTGCGGCAAGGCGAACGCCAGCGCGCGGCTGCACTTATGCAAGAGAAGTTGGAACTCGAAAATGGCTTGGTCAAAAGGGTGGCTCCATTTTTCTCAGAGTTTGATTTCTCCCGCGACGAAATTGATTACGCACTTCCCCAAAAACCTTCGGTGTGGATTATATATGGTGATTACCTGCAGAAAACAGGTGACATCGAAGGGGCAGAATACTATCGCAGCAACGCCCTGAACCACATCGACTCTACTGAAGAGATCTCTCCCCACTGGTATCAGCAGCTTATCTCTTTCTACAACTCAATCAAACAGCGTGACAAGGCCATTCGCACCCTCCGCCTGGCCGTGGAATCTGTGCCCAATTACGCACCATTCCATAACCAGCTCGGCGATTACTATCGCACTGAGGGCATTACATACCGCGCCGAAGAGGAGTATCGCAATGCGCTCTTGTTAGATCCTCGTTCTAAGGCGGCGAAGCGTGGCTTGCGGTTGATGGGGTTGTTGGATGCGTATTGAAACTGCTAGTTAGGAGAGAGGTGTGAGCAACTGTGTTCAAAGTCAAACCTAATCGTACAGATGAAATCTGCAACTGACTCAGAGGTAAGGGTTTTAAATTTCATCATCTTTGTTCAGCATAAGTAGGCGACCAAGTGGTTTGATTTCTCACCATGACATTTAGGATGGTTAAGAGTTTCCGCATGCATGCCGTCAGAGCAACCTTAGGCTTTTTTCCACGAGCAATTAATTGCTCGTGGAAAGTCCTGATGACAGGGTTGCAGCGTGCGGCTGTCAAAGCCCCCATGTACAAGACAGATCTTATCTGGGCTCTCCCTCCCCATATTCTTCGGGAACCGCGAAAAAAGCCGCTATCTCGATTGAGTGGAGCTACTCCGGCCAGTGCTGCCACCTCTTTTCTGTTGAGTTGGCCCAACTCAGGCAAGCCTGCTAGGAGTGCAAGCGACAATACTGGTCCTACACCTGGCACGCTTTGTAATATTTTATCGTTTACTCGCCAGACATCTGATTGCTGGATGAGCTTTTGGAGATCCCCATCAACGTTTTGCAAACGTTTTTCCAGCCATTTGATATGTGCTTCAAGATCTTTGCGAACATGTTTTGTAGAGCATCTAAGGCGATTTTTTTCCATAGTTAACATGTCCACAATTTGCCTGCGGCGCACTAGAACAGCATCCAATTCTCGAGCTTGCTCGTCTTTGATCGGTCGAGGTTCTGGTCGAATAGCTTCACCAAATCGAGCGATTATTTCAGAATCGATAGAATCTGTTTTTGCCAACTTGCCAGTAGCTTTAGCAAAGTCCCTCACCTGTCTGGGGTTTACTACGACAATGGGTAGGAATTTCTTGGCAAGTTCACTTACGAGGGGAATCTCAAGGCCGCCCGTTGATTCAAGAACAATCAATGTAGGCTGTAATTCCTCAAAGCGTTTTACCAGAGCGGAAATTTCCGTTGGAGCATTGGCTGTACTCCATTTTTCCTTGGTTGGCCGAACGGCGATGTCCAGCTTAGTTTTTGATACATCAATTCCAATAAATATCTGTTGATCCATGTTAGATTTCCGTTTCCCAGCCTTGTGAAATGCGGGCTCTTAGTAAGGCCCCGGCAACTGTTCGGGTTAAGCAGAAAGGACCATAACGACCAGCGCTCACACACGGGCTCGTAGTTTAATTGTCCCAAGGAGTGGTCGATCTGTTACGGTCATGTAGCGAAATATGTTACTTAGTAAACTATGTAGGAGTATGGGCGCAACATACAAGGAGTGAGGAGTGAGGTGAGGGACTGCAACTGTATGATATTTTGAAGAAAGGAGATAGGCGTGAGGTGAGGGACTTTAACCGCAAAAAAACGGTTAGGAGAGAGGGGTTAGGAGTGAGGAGAGGGACTGCAACTGCAAAAAAACCGGGTAGGGGTGAGGCGTAAGGTGTGAGCAACTGTGTTCAAAGTCAAACCTAATCGTACAGATGAAATCTGCAACTGACTCAGAGGTAAGGGTTTTAAATTTCATCATCTTTGTTCAGCATAAGTAGGCGACCAAGTGGTTTGATTTCTCACCATGACATTTAGGATGGTTAAGAGTTTCCGCATGCATGCCGTCAGAGCAACCTTAGGCTTTTTTCCACGAGCAATTAATTGCTCGTGGAAAGTCCTGATGACAGGGTTGCAGCGTGCGGCTGTCAAAGCCCCCATGTACAAGACAGATCTTATCTGGGCTCTCCCTCCCCATATTCTTCGGGAACCGCGAAAAAAGCCGCTATCTCGATTGAGTGGAGCTACTCCGGCCAGTGCTGCCACCTCTTTTCTGTTGAGTTGGCCCAACTCAGGCAAGCCTGCTAGGAGTGCAAGCGACAATACTGGTCCTACACCTGGCACGCTTTGTAATATTTTATCGTTTACTCGCCAGACATCTGATTGCTGGATGAGCTTTTGGAGATCCCCATCAACGTTTTGCAAACGTTTTTCCAGCCATTTGATATGTGCTTCAAGATCTTTGCGAACATGTTTTGTAGAGCATCTAAGGCGATTTTTTTCCATAGTTAACATGTCCACAATTTGCCTGCGGCGCACTAGAACAGCATCCAATTCTCGAGCTTGCTCGTCTTTGATCGGTCGAGGTTCTGGTCGAATAGCTTCACCAAATCGAGCGATTATTTCAGAATCGATAGAATCTGTTTTTGCCAACTTGCCAGTAGCTTTAGCAAAGTCCCTCACCTGTCTGGGGTTTACTACGACAATGGGTAGGAATTTCTTGGCAAGTTCACTTACGAGGGGAATCTCAAGGCCGCCCGTTGATTCAAGAACAATCAATGTAGGCTGTAATTCCTCAAAGCGTTTTACCAGAGCGGAAATTTCCGTTGGAGCATTGGCTGTACTCCATTTTTCCTTGGTTGGCCGAACGGCGATGTCCAGCTTAGTTTTTGATACATCAATTCCAATAAATATCTGTTGATCCATGTTAGATTTCCGTTTCCCAGCCTTGTGAAATGCGGGCTCTTAGTAAGGCCCCGGCAACTGTTCGGGTTAAGCAGAAAGGACCATAACGACCAGCGCTCACACACGGGCTCGTAGTTTAATTGTCCCAAGGAGTGGTCGATCTGTTACGGTCATGTAGCGAAATATGTTACTTAGTAAACTATGTAGGAGTATGGGCGCAACATACAAGGGGGTAGGACAAAAACAAGGGGGGAGTATGGAGCAAGTAAAGCGGTTGCATCATGATTTGGTTGTTTGGCAGGAAGGGATGAAGCTTGTTGAACATATTTATGGTGTTGCTCGCCGGCTACCCGATTACGAGAAGTACGAACTTAGCAGCCAATTGCGGCGGGCTGCAGTCTCTGTTCCTGCCAATATTGCAGAGGGCGCTGGTAGAAATGGGCAGAAGGAGTTTTTTCATTTTCTCACGATCGCACGAGGCTCTTTATGTGAATTAGAAACCCTTCTCTTACTGTGCTCCCGACTTGATTATATAAAGAATATCGATACAGAATTAAAAAAGCTCAATGAGACTCAAGCACTGCTTAACGGTCTCATAAACGCAGTAAGAAAAAGGATCTGAAAAGTTTGTTTATTCCCCGCTTTGCTTTTGCAGTTCCTCCTCTCACCTCACTTTTCCCCCATAGAAAATAGCTGCCCAGCGCCGATAATCCCTCTTCCACAACACGATATCGTCATCGTGAAACGTTCCTCTCCACATACTCAGCCATCAATTCATGGATCTCATAGGGAGGGCGGACCTGAAAGTAGTGGTCGACCACGGCGTGGCCGAGTTCATGGGCAACGACTTTAAGTTTTGCATCGTCCACTGAGATGTAAATTGTGTTTTCAGAGAGGGAGTAGTAAGCGATATGGTTGAATTTCTTTTGGTATTTCTGGCGGTATACTGCAGCTATGTCGTATCTTGAGGGAAGTAGGACCACCTTTATATCGAGGTTTGCAGGAAACATGTCCAGAATAATTTCCGCCTTCTCAACAAGGATATCAAGTTTGGCGGCAACCTCGTCCTCGACAGAGTGATACTCTAACTTCTTGAGGTTATATCTCAGTTTTCTGCTCAACTTCAGGTTGCTGTTGAATTCACGGAGCAGTTGACCATCACTGTTATACTCGACAGTAACATACCGCCCTTCGACTACAGCGGCCCGAGCTTCCGGGAGGCTGATGCCAAGAAACAGTGAGGCGAGAATTATTATGTGAATACACCTGTTCATTCTTCGGAGTGAAAGACCTGCTAAGCTGGGAACTTTCGAATTATACTCCGTCAAGAACCGACAGAGCTTTGCACGTTCTTCTTCCGCGTTATCAGCTACATATAATTTAGCGACAGGGCCAATATTTGTGGTAGAGCCGGGGCAATGCTCATCCTGCAATTTTCTCAGGCTGAATAGGCGACCTAGCCACCATATCGTTGAGTTTCAATCAGATACTGACCGGTAACAACCTTCAAGATAAAAGATTCAACAGGTTGTTAGGCTTCCTTCGAGCAGCATAACAGGTAATTGACCTTGCTGCAAATCGTGATTGGCGAAAGAGCGGGTAGAACTGCAGAACGGCAGGTAGGACGGAACGGTGGGTTGGACAGAACTACTACGGGATTAACAGTGAGGAGTGAGGGGTTAGGTGTGAGGAGGGAACTGCGATAGGAACAACAAGGTAGGAGTCGGGAGTTAGGTATGAGAAGGGAGCTGCAACGGGAATAACGGGTAGGGGTAGGGAGTTAAGGGTAAGGTGGGAATTGCAGTTGCAGTTGCCTTTTCTCCTCACTCCTAACGCCTCACACCTACCTATTGTCGCAGTTCCTCCTCACTCCTCACACTCCAAATAGTTCCTACCTCAAAACCAAATACGTCGCCACGCCGGCAGCGGCAAGCCAGATATTGGTAATATTTGAAACCGTAATATTTAAAATTGCAGCCAGGTGTTTGTTGCGGTTCAGCAAAGCCAGGCATGACTTGAATTCGGGCCAGCTGGTGAGAGTGGCCAGTACCAGGAAACCAATCACTCCTTTGGGTGCGTGGGAGTGGGTAGCGGCGAAGGTTACAACACCGTCCAGAAAATAGCCGGTAACAGTGAGCAGGATAATCGCAGGTAACAACCAGAGTTTGGGGTTGATATGGTGATCTTCCTCTTCTTCTGAGTGGTTTTCATCCGGGCGCAGGAAGAACATAATAGAACTGAAAGTCACAGCACCAACCACCCAATAGAGATATTGTTGCGGTTTCATAAAGAAAAATGACCCGGCAAAGGCGGCGGTACCAAGTACGGTGGTAAGGGTATACCCCGCTCTGGTTTTGGCGGTAGCTGCAACCTGGCCGCAAACCAATGCGGCGACAAAAAGCAGAATTGGGTTCATAAAGTTTGAGCCCAATGGGGTTGACGCAGCGAAGATAATATCACCCACAGCAAGACCGACGATGAGGCAGAGAGCCTCCGGGCCATTGGTGATAAACCCAGTGAGGGTGCCAATTCCCTTAGTGTTTTTCAAGCATTCTATGATGAGTTCTATAGCCATGCCGATTAGCAGCATCTCAAGAATTACCCCGCCTGCGCCGATAAATGAATATTGGAGGTTGCCGCCAAACAGCAGGGCGCTGCCGCAAAAGAAAAGAATTACGAGTACCCAGACCAGCAGGTCGAGTTTGCCGATTGAGTCGAAGAGTATTTGTCTCATTGGATATGTCTGTTGTAGTCCCTGAAAAGCCAGCTTGTATGAACTGGTTTAATTATGACGGAAAAAAGCAAAATTTCAATTGCCTGTGGGGTTCGGGCTCATCCGGAAAAAGTGAGTTGTTCAATATATTGCTTGATTTGATCGTTACCAAGCCATATCCCGCTCAGTCGATGATCGCCACAGACCAGGGCAGGGATCATCCGCACGCCATCTTTTATGGTGCGCTGGGGGGCGACGAGTACATCGACAAGCTCTATGGTAATATCATCACGTTCAGCTGTGAGTTCTTCCAGGACCCTACGGGTAAAATGACAGCGAGGGCAAAGACTTGACTTATAAAGAGTGATTTTCATATTTGTACATTAAAATTTAAAGTTACGTCTGTTGAGTGCTCAGTTAAATATGTGCCTGAAAGTAGCTTAAAAAGATAGTGACTTCAACCCGACTTTGCCATACGCTGCACTTTCTATTGCTTCTTCATCGTCTGGTTGACGAAACATGCCATGAAAAAAACGTCGTATTATGGTATTTCCTGCACTCTGCTGAATAAAGACTCCTAACCAGATAGTCTGCATGAAGTCTGGTCGAAACCTTGAAAGTAGTGATCATTATGATATCGCACAATAGAAGAGGTTACGTTGTGAATACTGATAACAGAACGAAAATAATGGGTTGTATTTTGGCACTTGCGATGCTCGTGCCGGCAACTGGCGTCTGGGCGGGCGGAGAGCTGATAGGTGAGGTTCGCACCAAGTTCAAGGTGCTTGGCGCCAATGATAAAATCGTAATTGAGGCTTTTGACGACCCCGATATTCCTGGAGCTACCTGCTACTTGAGTAGAGCAAAAACGGGCGGTATAAGCGGGTCTATCGGCTTGGCGGAAGATACCTCCGATGCTTCCCTCGCCTGTCGTCAGACCGGTAATATTCAATTGCCGGGGAGCGTGCGTTCCGGCAAGGATGATGGCGAGCAGGTTTTTAAAAAATCGACTTCGGTGCTCTTTAAATCGATGCAGGTAGTGAGGTATTATGACAAAAAACGCCATACGCTTATCTATCTGACCTATTCCAACAAGCTGGTTGATGGCTCGCCGAAAAATGCTGTTTCGGCGATTCCGATTCTTGATAAGTGGAATGATTGAGGTTGAAAAGCTGAACGGCTGAACAGCGTTGGACGTGGGATGTTGGATGTTGGACGGAACTACAACTGCGGAACGGCGGTAACGGCGGTAACGGCTGAAAAGCGTGAGGAGATAGGGGGTAGGTGTTAGGGGGGACTGCTGAACTGCGGGACGGCAACTGCGGGAAGGCGGTTGTTGTGATTGCCGATAGATATATAAATTTGGATGAATTCGTTGAAGGACGTTGAAATAATATGAGTGAAAAGCAAGAAAGTTGTAAGCAGTGTGGGCGTTGCTGTAAGGCGGGTGGACCTGCTTTGCACACCAAAGATCTGGAGATGGTACGAGAGGGTAAAATTCCGCTGAGGAACCTTATTACTATTAAAATGGGTGAGTTGGCCCATAACCCGATAACTGGTAAGATTGCACCGGCCAATGTTGAGCTGGTGAAAATTAAAGGTAAAGGAAAAGATTGGGACTGCTGTTACCTGGACGCGACATCAAAGAATTGCACTATTTACGGCCACAGACCTGAGGCCTGCAAAGTGCTGAAGTGCTGGCAGCCGGAAGAGCTACTGGAGATGGTCGAGAAAGACACAATCTCACGTCTGGATATCCTTGCTGAGGATAACCCGATCAGGCCATTGGTTGAAGAGCATGCAAAGCTGATTCGTTGCCCCGATTTCGAAGAGATTGCCGCACTGCGCCCCAACATTCCTGAGCCAAAGCGCAAGGCCCTGCAGAACCTGGTGAACGAGGATATCAAACTCCGCGTTTTTGCAGTGCAGGAGCATCAGCTCGAACTGAGCGAGGAACTGTTCTACTTCGGCCGACCACTGTTTCAGCTTTTACAACAGCTTGGGGCAAAAGTGAGAGAAACATCGGAAGGGTTGGAGCTGCGGTGGTAACACCGTAAGGAGATAGGAGTGAGGTGTAAGGTGTATTTTCTCCTCCCACCTCACTCCTCATACCTTACTTGATTACTTCCTCTCCTCTCACGGAGAGAGTCACTCGTTTCACCGGTACATCAACGCCGGAACGCTTGAGGGCCTTGTCGATGATGACATTCATGGAGGAGCAGCAGGGTACTTCCATGATCAGAACAGTGATCGACTGCAGGTTGCAGGTTT
Source organism: Desulfosediminicola ganghwensis (assembly GCF_005116675.2). Classification (NCBI taxonomy): domain Bacteria; kingdom Pseudomonadati; phylum Thermodesulfobacteriota; class Desulfobulbia; order Desulfobulbales; family Desulfocapsaceae; genus Desulfosediminicola; species Desulfosediminicola ganghwensis. The sequence continues at coordinate 4,533,487 of NZ_CP050699.1, read as the reverse complement.
GGAAGATGTCGGTGAAACGCTGGATATAGAGTTCAGCGTCATCAAATTTCGGACAACCCATCATTACAGCCTTACCGTCCAGGTATTTCTCCTGAAAGCTACGGGCGGCAACTGCGGTACAATCCGCGGCTACCAGCAGGTGAGCATTCTGCAGGAACGGTGCAGTTGGCGGAACCAGACGAATCTGTACCGGCCAGTGTTGGAGGCTGGAGGTGGCCTCGTCCGCAGCAGCCACAGAAAGTTCTCGAGGCTGGCTGGCAGTCTGGCAGGAACTCATCGGTTTGATTGGCTGGTTAAAGGACTGGATATGGCTGGATGCACACCCGCAATCCATTGTTGCAGCAGGTGTTGCCGGCTGCTCTTTTTCCTGCTTGCGCTTTTCTTCAGCCAGAAATTGCTCAACAGCTTCTTCGTCGAATTCGTCGGCTTCGCGCTCGATAATCTGCAATGCACCGGTGGGGCAGGAGCCCAGGCAGGCACCGAGGCCGTCACAGAGATTATCGGCCACCAGTTTGGCTTTGCCGTCTATAATCTTCAGTGAACCTTCAGCACAATCCGGAACACAGACTCCGCAACCGTTACAGAGTTCTTCATCAATTTTGATAATCTTACGTATATTTTTCATGCTGCTCCTCCCAGATCAAATGACTGTACAATCCGCCTGAAGATCTATCGATAACGTGTTTACTGCATCTTTGCGCCGGTCTTCCTGCTTATGGGCGCTCCTTTTACGATCATGACCACATAGTATCTGAAAAGGCGGTATGTTTCGTTGACCTGGGTCAAGTGATGTCGTTTTTTATTCGTTTATATGAATTAATTTTTCATCCATAAGGATGGAGGCTTTTATTACCCGTTGCCCAGTACTTCCTTTGTAAATCTATCTACGCCGTAAAATTCAATAAAACGGGCGGTGCGCATTTTGGGCTTTGCGTTTTCTATGTAGATGATAAGGCATCTCAGAATCAATTCAATAGCTTGCTCGTCGGTCTGGCCGTTTGCTATTACATCTCCAATTTTTGGTCTGCCGCCACTGTTGCCACCGAAAATCAGCTTCCAGCCTTTTCGTTCGGCGATTAAGCCAATATCACGGACAAATGGGGCAGTGCAGCACATCTGGCAACCGGCAACACTGACTTTCACCTTTGCCGGAAGGTCGCCGGGCAACCGTATGGCGTCGAGGAGGTCAATGAAAGGGGTGATGTCCCGTATTCCATGTTTGCAATTACCACTATCCGGGCAGGTTCGGATGGTGCTGAAACCAGATTGATTCTTGGCGATAGCTGCCGCTGATAGCCCTGGATCAAGATTCTGTAATCCTTTGGAAATCGCCTGCAGGGAATGCTGGTCTGTCGGCGGTATGGATAATTGATGTCTGCCGGTGATCTTGAGTTCCATGACCTGATGATCTTTCAGCAGGGCAATGATTTTCTCTAAGGTTGCGACAGAAAGAGTGTTGGCGGAAAAGCCGGGAATACGAACGAAGGTTTTATCAGACATAACTCTTTAACAATAACTATTAGCCCACATATTTCATGAAAATTTTGTGTCCTCGGGCGAGTCGAACTGCAAAGCGAAAAAAAAGGCAGGATGCGAAGGTGCATCCTGCCTCATGAAGCGATGATAAGCAACAAAAACTAGTTCAGGATTGTTTGCAGATCTTCAGCGGCAGTGGCCGCGATTGGCTTGATATCGAAGTTTTGTACCAGTACATCAAGCACATTAGGGGTGATAAAGGCCGGCAGGGAGGGTCCGAGCCTGATGTCTTTAATGCCGAGATGCAGAAGTGACAGCAGGATGACGCACGCCTTCTGCTCATACCAGGAAAGTATCATGGACAGCGGCAGTTCATTGACATCGCACTCAAATGCGTTGGCTAAAGCAACGGCGATCTGAACCGCTGAGTATGCATCGTTACATTGGCCTACATCGAGCAATCTGGGGATGCCGCCAATGTCGCCAAGTTTTTTATCGAAAAAGCGGAATTTGCCGCAGGCAAGGGTCATTACTATACAGTCCTGGGGTACCTGGTCAACGAAATCGCTATAGTAGTTGCGCCCGGGCTTAGCGCCGTCACAACCGCCAACCAGGAAGAAGTGACGGATATCTTTATTCTTCACACCATCAATCACCTTGTCAGCAACACTGAGCACGGTATTTCTGCCGAAGCCGCACAGTACAGTGCCTTTATCAAGGTCGTCTGTGAAGCCATCCATTTCCAGAGCTCGTTCGATCACCGGAGTAAAATCTTTACTGTCTCCGATATGAACCAGGCCGGGCCAGCCTACCAGTCCGGTGGTGAATACATTTGCCTCAAACGATTCTTCCGGCTTCTGAATGCAGTTGGTGGTGAACAGGATGGCACCGGGGAACTCTGGAAATTCCTTTTTCTGATTCTGCCAGGCGGTACCGAAATGGCCGTAGAAATGGTCATATTTTTTGAGTTCAGGGTAGGCGTGGCAGGGCAGCATCTCGCCATGAGTATATATGTTTATACCTTTACCTTCAGTCTGTTTCAGGAGTAGCTCAAGATCGCGCAGATCATGGCCTGAAACCAGGATCGCCTTGCCTTTCTTGTGCCCAAGCGGTACCTCGGTGGGAACGGGGTGACCATAGGTGCCGGTGTTGCCGGCATCGAGCAGTTCCATAGCTCTGATGTTCACCTCACCGCATTTGAGGGCGAGACCTACCAACTGCTCAAGGGATTGCCCTTGTCTGGCCAGATCTGCCATAGTGTCATGGATATAGGCATAAACTGCGTCATCTTCATGGCCTAGGATAGCTGCATGATCAGTATAGGCGGCAAGACCACGGATACCATACAAGGTCAGTTGCTTGAGTGAGCGAAGGTCATCATTGGTATCAAGTTTTTGTATCAGATCGAGTTGATCTCCCTGTTCTTCGAGTTCTGCAAGGGTCGGTGCGGGAGTGTAAGAAACAGGGGCTTCAGTGAAATTGACATTGCCGCCTGCATTTTTCACTTTAACTTTGAGCTCTTCACGAAGCTTGACCGCGGTGTTGATCCAGTTTGCGAAACGGTCCGGGTCAAAATCAACGTTGGTCAGGCAGGCAAAAATAGCTTCTGCGGCGAAGCGATCGACAGCATTATCGACAACACCATTTTTTCTACCTTCTGAAGCAACGACTGAGAGTCCCTGAACTGCGTAGGTCAGCAGGTCCTGGAGAGCTGCCACTTCGGCCTTTTTACCGCATACTCCTGCAGCTTTGGTACAGGCGATACCCTGAGCTGTTTGTTCACATTGATTACAAAACATAGGAAAACCTCCGGAGGCATGATCCGCGATGCGGATATTGGTTAATTGGAACTGCGCTAACTCTCGACGGATAAGGCAGAGGCTCAAGGTCAGGAGAACCTCTTTATAATTCAAGGGTACAAAAGTAGTGTCGCAAAAACCTTGACTCAGGTCAAGAAACTAGAATTTCTTGGAAAGGTTGCAACTGTAAAGACACGTGGGACGTAATTGCAACTGCGATTACTTGTAGGACGTTGGAAGGGGGATGTTGGACGTAACTGCTGCTGGAACGGCAACTACTTGTAGGAGGTTGGATGGGGGATGTTGGACGTGACGGCAACTGCGTTAACTGCAAAGGCAACTGCGTTAACTACAACAGCTACTGCAAAGGCGGGGGGAGAGTGGTTACTCGGTTTTGCGGCAATGGAGGAGGAGCATGTTGGGGGAAGGGGTGGCGCTCGGGTAATAGCGGTTGGTTGAAGAAAGGATATCAAACCCTGCTGCTTCAACATAGCGCATCCATTGCTCCTGGGAGGCGGAATGCAGTTGCATGGTATGGCTGAAATTTGTGTTGGGTTGTCCGGCCTGCATTGGGCGAATTTTATAACGTTCAGTCATCTCGAGCACGCCAGTCTCTGGATTAATTTTTTTAATGATCTCCTTGACGATTTTCCCGCCAGCCGGACGATCGAACATTTGAAATTGAAATGATGCGTTGCCGTCATCGGCAGTTACAGCATTGGGAATGTACAGCTGTAACAGGAGTTGCCCGTCTGTCCGTAAATGGCTGTGGCATCCTGTGAGGGTGCGAAGAATATCCTGCTCGTCGGTAAGCAGGTTGAGCGTATGGTAAGGAATGATGACAGCGTCAAACTTTTCGGACAGCTGCAGGTCACGCATGTCCATATTAATATAACGTATATTGGTACCGCCCTTTTTTCCGGCGCAGGCAAGCATAGCTTCAGACAGATCAATACCTGTAACCTGGTGTCCCTCCTCAGCAAGCAACCGGCTCAACCGACCAGTACCGCAACCTATCTCAAGAATCGATGACCTGGCAGCTAAAAATTCCTTGTAATAACAAAGGTCAGCGTCGAAGCTACCCATTTCCAGTTCATACATCTCTGTATAAAATCCGGGAGAAAGCGGCTCGAAATGATCCTCGGGTTCTTGATCGTAGTCGGAATAAATCTTCATGAGTGGACAAATTCTAATGGAGTTTTGCTAAAAAAAGACGGTCTGAGAGTCTGTCGGACTATCCCACAACCTCCCGGAGGATAAGAAGATACAGGCTTTATGGAAGATAAGCTCAGTATTATTAAAATTAAAGAAAAAAGGTCTTGCAAAGCGATTACGGACTATGTAATATGCCAATCAATCGAGTCAGTAATGATTCTCAATAACAAATGATAATAATTATTCAGGAGGTTCTCCAATGCAAAAATATGTATGTACAGTTTGTGGTTACGTAGCCGAAGGATCCGCACCAGAGAAATGCCCGCAGTGTAACGCTCCGGCAGAAAAGTTCAAGGCTCAGGAAGAAGGTGCATTGGCATGGGCAGACGAGCATGTCATTGGTGTTGCCGAAGGCGTTGACCCGGAGATCGTTGAGGGACTTAGAATGAACTTCACCGGTGAGTGTACCGAGGTTGGTATGTATCTCGCCATGGCCCGCCAGGCAGATCGTGAAGGATACCCTGAAGTTGCAGAAGCGTACAAGCGTATCGCCTGGGAAGAGGCAGAGCACGCAGCGAAATTTGCAGAGCTGCTGGGCGAAGTTGTAGTTGGTGACACCAAGGCAAACCTCGAGGCTCGTGTAGCAGCAGAGCATGGCGCATGTGAAGGCAAGAAGCAACTCGCCACCCGCGCCAAGCAATTGAACCTCGATGCAATCCACGACACTGTACATGAGATGTGTAAGGATGAGGCGAGGCATGGGCAGGCTTTTGCAGGCCTCCTAAACCGTTATTTCAAGTAAAAACGTTGGATATGACCTGATCTCCTTCGTCAATGGCCCGCATCGTATATGAAAGATATTACGATGCGGGCAAATCCTCGGATATCAGGTCATCTACAACGTTTTCGTGGGTAAAGGTGATTGGCTGGCTATCGAAAGATATCTCTTGCCTAAGATATTATGGTGGCAAGCAAATTTACGGATTTCAGCCGACCTTGCTTTGTTAGGCAGGTGGTGTTGAGGTGAGAGGAACAATTGTTTCGGATATCAAGTCATCTACAACGTTTTCGTGGGTAAAGGTGATTGGCTGGCTATCGAAAGATATCTCTTGCCTAAGATATTACTGTGGCAAGCAAATTCTCGGATTTCAGCGCTCCTGGCTTGTTGGGTAGGTGGTGTTGAGGTGATAGCTACTGTCGTTTGGTAGCGATTGCAGGTAAATATGACCTGCAGAAAAGAACAGACCGGCCCCACTGTTCGTGGTCAGTGGTTGTACTATGCCGCTGATCAGTTCTACCGGGGCTGGCACGAGTTTATCTCTTTAGAGATGCTATCTGTATGTGCAATAAAATATGGGTAAGCAATCTGGAGGGAAAGGTTGTTCTCATGCTTGACCAACTCTTTCATTTACCAGAGTGAAAGAGGTAAAAACTGGAAAATTAAGCAGGTAGAAGATGTCCTGCCGGCGAGGTGTTCCAGGATTTGATTCAGTACTGCCACTATCTCATATCCTCCCAGGGAACGGTTATTAACCATATGAGAGCAAAAAAGGTTGAGCGGAATTCCTTTCCGCTCAACCTTTTTTATTAACATAACATTCTATATCCCACCTGCAGTTGCAGTTCCCGAAGTTCCGCAGTTGCAGTAGCTGTTACATCCAACGTCCCCCGTTCAACGTCCAACCAGCAGTTGCCGTTCAACCCTTCAACCCTTCCCCATCTGTTCCGCAGCACATTCATTTTTGCCGAGATCAAGTTCCTCTGCCCGGTCAGCGTCAACTTGCAGCAGGTTTGCGTTCACTTTGCGTATTTCGGCATATTCAGATGGTTGTTCCCGAATGTTGGCTTTGATGAATTTGAGGAAATCGGTTTCGTTGCTGATGTCGTAAATGGCTTTGTTATCACGTATCGCCTGTTTGAGAGGGGCGGCGAAAGTGAGCTTTTCAGTGGCTTCCTGCCAATTGATAAAGTGGCCGGGTAGAATAATTACGGCCGGGTCGAGTTGCTGAATATTCTGCAGGGTTCTAAAAAGGTAATCGGACCACTCATCAACCTTGCCGCCAAGATCCGGTCTGCCGACAGACTTTATAAAAACAGTATCTCCGGAGATTAAATATCGGTTGTCGATCAGGAAACAGGTGGAGCCTGGGGTGTGGCCAGGCGTGAATAACACACGAATCTCTGGGCCGTCGGCGGCTATGGGGAGAATCTGGTCATTTTCAAGGGGTGTCCAGGTGAATTGGGCACCGGTAAAATCACCTGCATTGGCGAGTACCTGACATCCTGTTTGGTCGCTGAGCAAACGACTGCCTGCTATATAATCAGCCTGCAAATGTGTCTCGCAGCTGAGACTGATGGTATAGCCTCTTTCCTGGGCGAAATTGAGGTAGAAGTCGGTGGCCCGGGTGGGGTCAAAAAGGATTAACTCACCTTTATATCCGAGCCCATAACTGCAGGATGCTTTGCCCGGTCTGATGAACTGGTACAGTTCATATGGCTCATCAGGATTGAGTAATACGGGTACAAGCAGGTTACCCCAGGACTTGATACCATCCTGCAGGTAACCGATATCGCGAAAACCATTTTTTTCGAGCAGATCGGCAACAAATTTGGCTGAGCCTTCCTTGGCGCAGACTATCAGGATCTGTTTATCACGGGGCAGTCGGGCGACACATTCCTCTTCGATCTCCATGAAGTCAAAGTAGGATATGTTCAACATTTCGAAAGGGTAGGGTGACTCAATCTGGAATCTTTGGAAATCCGTTGAGTTTCGAACATCGAGAACTACCAGCTCTTTTCTGGCGGTCAGCCAGTCGAACAACTCTGCAGCAGTGTACAAAAAAATACTCATACCTTCTTCTCCTTGAAAGATGAATACGGTTTTAATGTGACTGTCCCGGTCGTATCTGGTTCATGAACAGTCGGCCGGACTGCTAGTTCAATTGTTTGTTCAACTCCTTAGCGAGGATTTGCAGATGTGTCTTCTCTTCTGCAGCCATTTTGAGGTAGAAGTCTTTCAGCTCTGATTCGTCTGTTTTGTCGGCCAGCCGGTTGTACATGTCGTACGCCTGGGCTTCAAACATCATTCCCGCCTGTATAATCGACTCAATATCTATGAGTTGGTCACCGTAACGAGCCAAAAATGCTTCGGGCTCAATCCCGCCTTCTGCAGGCGCGGGCCTGGCGATGGTGGCGTTGGTGGAGAGTGCAGGATACTGGGCGCGGAGTTTGGCCATATGGCTGTCTTCAAAAGTTGCAAGCCTGGTGAGGAATTGCTTGTTTTCCTGAATGTCGGTTCGTTCAGCCAGCAACATGTAAAGTTGTTTAAGGGCAACTTCCATGGCAAAAGCCATCTGGGAGGCTGAACTGAAATCGGCATCGAGAAAAAATTCGAGACCGAGCTCTTCTTCGCCGCTGGCCTGGTAACCCTGCCAACCGATGATGCCACCTGTCATATTCAAGACCTGAGAGAAATTCGCTTTGCTGAGGATCTGGCTGCCTGCCCGGCTGCGTACTCCACTCCGGCAGTAGACGATTGTCTCTTTATTCGGGTCAAGTTCATCCAGGCGATCAGGCAGCTCACCCAGGGGGATGAGTTTGGCACCGGGGATATGCGACTGTTGGTACTCACCTGGCTGGCGAACATCCACCAGTTGTAGGGAACCGGGTGGGCTGGAGTCCAGGTATTTTCTGGCTTCATCCGGGCTGATGTTCTCGTTTTTGGCGAAAAGTGAAAACCAGTTCATCACAATTTCCTCGTTATTAAAATGATTCCTTAATCAGAGGATGGTTTCTCTGAAAGTATTACATATGCAGAACACCGGCTTCCTCGGGTAATTCTGAGTAACAGTCGAGATGAATCAGCCAATATTTGTCCGGTGCTGACTGGAGTTGGCTGCGTGCCTGATCTGACAGCCTGTGACTGTCTGATTCGATGCTGTAAAAGTACGAGTCAATGCCAATGAAGCCATCGAGCAAGTGGGCCAGGATATGAAAGACTTTACTGCTGTATCCCGGGTCTTTGCTTCTGAGATCACCAATTCTGTTGATACCAGCCGATTCCAGCTCATCGATCAATGAATTGATGGTGAGCTGATTCTTCTGCTCAGCTTTTTTGAGTTCCGGGAAAAAGTCTGCATCCGGGCCGTGGTGGCAGAGCTCATCAATGACCTGGATGCAATCGTATATTACCAGCGAGGTGAGATCGAAGAATTTCCGGACTCTGTCGCAGCATTGCTCGAAAGAGTTGCCCGCAACCAGAATTTTATGTTGCGCAATCCGTTCCATGCTCACCTCGTTGTGGTTTGTCTAACGCGAATCAAAAGAGCTATTCGGCGTTCTTCTCCTTGATGGTCGCGCCAATTCTGCGGCCCATCTCCAGGCATTCGTCGAGAACTTCCGGTCCAGGCACGTATTTATGCCTGAATCCTTCTTCAACCAGTTCTATTTTTGCTTCCTCCAGCGCCTGATTAAGGAGCTTGACCGATTCACCACTCCAGCCAAAGGAGCCAAAAGCGGCACCGATCTTACCAACCGGTTTAAGGCCTTTCATGTAGGTGAGAAAGCCAGCCATTCGCGGCAGAAGCCCGTTGTTGAGGGTTGGGCAACCCACCACCAGTGCTTTTGCCTCAAGCACTTTTGTCATGATGTCACTATGGTGGTTATAACGCAGGTTGAGCATTTCAGTAGAAACCCCGGCCTCTTCAAGCCCTCCTGCTATTGATTGCGCCATCTGCGCAGTGGACTGCCACATGGTGTCGTAAATAACCAGTGCTTTCTCATTTGCCTGGCCGCTACACCATCTCTGGTAGGCTGCCAGAATCTTCTCCTGATTGGTGCGCCAGATAATACCATGATCCGGAGCGATCATCTTGATGTCGAGGTTCATCTCTGCCACTGAGGCGAGCAGTTTTTTAACTAGCGGGGAGAACAGATAGAGGATATTGGCGTAATATTTCGCACTCTCCTCCATCACCTCTGAGAGTGGTACCTGGTCATCAAAACGTTCGCTGGTCGCATAGTGCTGACCAAATGCATCGCTTGAAAAGAGGATGCCGTCTTCCTTGATGAAGGAGAACATGGAGTCAGGCCAGTGCAGCATCCTGGTTTCAAGGAATTGAATGGTGCGCTTGCCAAGGCTGATCTCGGTGCCGGACTTTACCACCTCGTATGGCCAGTCTTCCCTGTGGAAGTGATCGAGCAGGGCCTTATGGCCCATTGGCGAGCAAAACAGTTTTTCCGGTTTGATGATATCCATCAATTCAGGCAGGGAACCGGAATGATCCATCTCCACATGATTGACGACGAGGTAGTCGATTTTAGCAGGGTCGATAATCGCGCTGACATGACGCAGCAACTCACCAAGATGAGTGCGCTTTACAGTATCGAACAGGGTTACTTTTTCGTCGACGATGAGAAACGCGTTGTAGGTTGTGCCACGGTTGGTGGAGTAACCGTGGAAATCGCGGACATCCCAGTCTACCGCACCTACCCAGTAAATACCTTTGGCTAATTCTGTCGGGTTCATTATCACTCCATTTGCAGAAATACGATATAAGAGTTAAAGCCAACCTCCACCTTCTACGACGGTTGCAATATGAAACAGGCAAGAGCTGCCATGCAATTGCGGCTCGGTCATATCTCTGCATTATCCTTAGATCTTATTTGAGATATGAGGCGATTACAAGAAGAGATGGTGCGAGGGAGCCAGAGTTGACATAGATGATTAAGTAGTAATAATTATTGGAAGTGTCAAGGGGATTGTGAGCTTTGATTGTATTGAAAAATCGGGCAAGCCCATAGGTTGGCTGAGAATTAAAAAATTATGTATGGCATGAAACAGGTAAGGAATGAAACGCATATTGGTCATTGATACCGGGCGCTGCAGTGACTGTCGTGGCTGCATAGAGGTTGCCCCGGAGATTTTTCGTTATAATGAAATAACCGGCAGAATGGAAGTTGTTGATGTGGAAACATATCCTGCCGAAATCGTCTGGGAGGCTATCAAGAATTGTCCCAAAGACTGCATTTATTGGGAAGATATAGATGAATGATCGGCTCTAAAACAAAACTTCACGAAGTAAGAGGCGGGAGGGGCACAGTCCGCGTATCGTCTTCATTTTTTTGCTGTTACAATAGGCTACTATCATTTACTTCCGGTGATAACTGAAGCGAAGGCTGCCTGAGCTGAAAAAAATGCGGGCTGGGCCTGTGGTGCGAGGAGAATGTGAGCGAGTCTGGATGAAACTCTGAACAAGACCGCAGTTGATTTGTATGACTGCAGATGAGGATGCGGGTCACCCTATGAAGAAAAATTTAGTGAAAAAGAGCATTCTGGGGGCAATAGTTATTTGTGTGGTAACTGTCTTCTTTTATTACGACCTTGGGCAATACCTCAGCCTGGAATATCTCAAGAGCTCCCAGGAAAAATTTCAGCTTCTCTATGAACAGCACCAGTTGGCGGTGATCGCAGCCTATATGGCCATCTATATACTGGTTACTGCTCTGTCGCTTCCGGGAGCGGCGGTTATGACGCTTGCCGGTGGCGGCTTTTTCGGCCTGGTGCTGGGAACTGTTGTGGTGTCTTTTGCCTCTACCATCGGAGCCGCCCTGGCCTGCCTGGTGGCGCGCACTCTGCTGCGGGACTGGGTGCAGCAGAGGTTTGGCGGGAAATTGCAGACGATCAACGAAGGCATTGACCGTGAGGGTGGCTTTTATCTCTTCACCATGCGTCTGATTCCGGTGTTCCCGTTCTTTGTCATCAACCTCGTCATGGGCTTGACGACTATGCGGTTGATCACGTTTTTCTGGGTCTCCCAGCTTGGGATGCTGCCCGGCACCATTGTCTATGTCAATGCAGGCAAGGAGTTAGCTAAAATTGACTCGTTATCGGGGATTCTTTCCCCCAGTCTCATCGCTTCGTTCGTCATTTTGGGGTTGTTTCCACTAACCGTTAAAAAAATCATGCAGTTTGTCCGGCCCCGGGTAATTGGGGCCAGCCAGCCGAAGAAAGAAGAGTAACCGGTCTGATACAGACCACATATTTGTGAGCGGTTGAGCAACATAGCGCATGCTATGCAAAGAATGGAGGGAGCCATGCCAAAAGCGATTTGCCTGTTGCTGTTACTTCTTGTACCTCTCAGTGTTCAAGCAGTGGATCTACATACTGATTGGGATCAGTTGCTCAAAAAGCATGTCCACCAGGGGGAGGTGAACTATACGGCATTTAAGGAGGATGAGAAGAAACTTGATGTATATCTGTCCCGACTTGATGCAACGAATCCCGGTGTGTTGAGTCGTAACGATCAGTTGGCGTACTATATAAATGCCTACAATGCCTATACTGTAAAACTCATCCTGCGTAATTTTATCTCTGGAAGACCTGTTGACTCGATAAAAGATATCGGCGGTCTTTTCTCTTCACCCTGGTCAATTTCTTTTGTTCATATCGGAGGACTGAAAATGAGCCTCGATGATGTTGAGCATGAAATACTGCGGCCACGCTTTAACGAGCCAAGAATCCATTTCGCCATAAACTGCGCGGCCAAAAGCTGTCCACCACTCATCTCTGAGGCGTATACCGGAGCTGAGGTGGAAAAACAGTTGCAAAGAAATACGGTATCGTTTCTCAATGACCCCAAAGCAAATTATGTTGCCGGCAACACCCTCTATGTGTCAAAAATATTCAAGTGGTTTGGGGTAGACTTTGGTAATGATATCGGTGGATTTGTGAAAAAGTATGCCGCGCCTGAGATGCTTGGGACGATAAATGGCGCTGGAAGTGATTTGCAGGTGCGATTTTTGAAGTATGATTGGTCGTTGAATGGGTTTTAATTGCGGAACAGCAACTGCAGGTAGGACGTTGGATGTTGGACGTTGGAAGTAACTGCAACTGCTTAACTGCAACTGCGGAACTGCAACTGTAACTGCAGGTTGGATGTTGGATGTTGGATGTTGGACGTGACTGCAACAGCTTAACTGCAACTGCGGAACTGCAACTGCAACTGCGTGTAGGACGTTGGATGGGGGACGTTGGACGTGACTGAAACTGCAACTGCAACTGCTACAGCAACGGCAACTGCGGGTAGGGCGTAAAAGCAAAAGGAACAGCAACTGGAACCGCTGGGTAAGAGGCGTGAGGTGGGAGGAGAAAGGAGTGAAGGGTGAGTGAGGAGATGAAGGCAGAAGACGGTTTGCCGGAGGTGCGGATTTATACGGATGGGTCATGCAGCCCCAATCCCGGGCCTGGCAGCTGGGCAGCGATAGTGCTGGATAATGAGGAACAGCGTGAGACTCTAACGGGGACTGAGGAGGCAACGACCAATAACCGTATGGAGTTGACCGCAGCCCTGAAAGCCCTGCAGTCACTTTCTGCCAGTCACCGGGTGTGTCTGTTCACCGATTCCCGTTACCTGAAAGATGGTATTACCGAATGGCTCCCCAACTGGCAGCAGCGCGACTGGTCGACCATTACCGGAGATGCAGTGCGAAACCGGGATCTGTGGCGGGCTCTACTGGTTGAGGTAAATCGGCATCAGGTCGATTGGAACTGGGTTAAGGGCCATGCGGATGACCCTTTGAATAATGAGGTGGACGAGCTTGCCCGAAGTGCGCGACCAGTACCGGTGTTGCCGCTGGGTGACCAGAACAGCGTGCATATTTTTCTGGCGATTACCTGGAGGCAGAAAAGTTCCTCGGGCGCCTGGGCGGGAATCATGCGCTTTCGCGATCACCATCGGGTGATAGGCGGCACCAGGCAGGTGGGAACCGGCAATGGCCTGCACATTGTCTCTGCCATAGAAGCGCTGAAACTGCTTAAACGCAAACTGCCGGTCCATGTCTACACGACTTCCGGCTATTTAAAAGATGGTGCCGGTAACTGGCTGCGGCAATGGCAGCGTCGTGACTGGCATACCCGAGAAGGGCAGGAGGTCAGCAACCGTCAGGAATGGCAGGCGCTGGCTGAACTTCTCAAGTCGTACCCGGTCTTCTTTCATCAGATCGATAAGAAAGCTCCGCCGTGCCACAACGCAGAAGCAAAAGAGCTGGCGGGGGAATTCTATTCTGAAATCATCCTGCAGGAAACATAAGGCTGTTTCAGCCGGTCTTCTTGACGTAGCGCTTTGGGAGATATACGGATTGTCTCTAGGGAAAATGAAATTCTGGTACCTGTGCGAACCGGATTCACAGGTATATACTCCAGGAATCCGGTCTTCACATTGGTCCGTAGTAAATCTTCTCCTCATCTGGTAAATTATCCGTCTTAAGCAATTGCACCTCAAACTCTCTGATTGCAAGCGCAGCGTCATTTGAGAGGACTGCGTAATATATAGTTATGGAAAAGCCTTTTAAACTTGTTACCAAGTTCACACCCTCCGGAGATCAGCCTGAAGCGATAGAGTTGCTGACCAATGGAATTCAGAATGGAGCAAAGCATCAGGTACTGCTTGGTGTAACCGGCTCAGGTAAGACCTTCACCATGGCAAGTGTGGTTGAAAAGGTTCAGCGACCCACTCTGGTCATTGCTCCCAATAAGACCCTGGCGGCACAGCTTTTTACCGAGTTCAAGGAGCTGTTTCCGGAAAATGCGGTGGAGTATTTTGTCTCCTATTACGACTACTACCAGCCAGAGGCCTATATCCCCCAGTCGGATACCTATATTGAAAAGGATTCCTCAATCAACGATGCCATTGATAAACTGCGCCACTCCGCCACCCGATCACTTCTGACCCGGCGGGATGTACTGATTGTGGCCTCTGTCTCATGCATCTATGGTCTTGGTTCCCCTGAAGAATATAAAAATATGCACCTGTTTCTGCAGCGCGATAAAGAACATCCCATGGAGGATGTGCAGCGCAGGCTGGTGTATATGCTCTTTGAGCGAAACGATATCTCTTTTCATCGGGGTACTTTCAGGGTTCGCGGCGATGTTATCGACATCTTCCCCGTGCATGAGGAAGATCGGGCCATTCGTCTGGAATTTTTTGGAGACACCCTGGAGGAGATTTATGTTATCGATCCTCTTCGCGGCGTGGTTATCGAGAAACTCGATGAATATACGGTTTTTCCAGGGAGCCATTATGTTACTTCCAAAGACAGGCTGCAAATCGCCAACCGGACAATCAAGGAAGAACTGAATTGGCGGCTGGAACAGTTCCATAGTGAAAACAGGCTGGTGGAAGCGCAACGGCTGGAACAGCGGACCATGTTTGACCTGGAGATGATCCATGAGTTGGGCTATTGCAACGGTATCGAGAACTACAGTCGCCATCTAACCGGGAAACCGGAAGGCGCTCCACCGCCGACCCTGCTCGATTATTTTCCCGAGGATTTCCTGATATTCATAGATGAGAGTCACATCGGAATCGGCCAGTTGAATGGTATGTACAATGGTGACCGGTCCCGTAAGACAACTCTGGTCAACTTCGGTTTTCGCCTGCCTTCAGCCCTGGACAACAGACCCCTTCGCTTCGATGAGTTCAAAGGACGAATCCACCAGGCGATCTATGTTTCGGCCACCCCAGGTGACTGGGAAGTCGATAAATCCGAGGGGCGCATTGTCGAGCAGGTGATCAGGCCCACCGGTTTGCTTGATCCTGTGATTGAGGTGCGCCCGGCGACCAGCCAGGTGGATGACCTGCTGGAGGAGATCCGTGTCCGTTCAGAGCGTGATGAGGCGGTGCTGGTCACTACCCTGACCAAGCGTATGGCGGAAGACCTCACCGACTATTATCACAAGTTGGGTATCCGGGTTCGTTATCTGCACTCTGACATCAAGACCCTGGAGAGGATCGAACTGATCCGGGATCTGCGAAATGATGAGTTCAACGTTCTGGTTGGTATCAACCTGCTGCGCGAGGGACTCGACATTCCGGAAGTATCGCTGGTGGCTATACTCGATGCGGATAAGGAAGGCTTCCTGCGATCGGAACGGTCACTTATCCAGACCTGCGGCCGCGCTGCGCGAAACGTAAACGGCAGGGTAATAATGTATGCAGATGAAATTACCGGTTCCATGGAGTATACCATTGCTGAGACGGAGCGTCGCCGAGCCCTGCAGCATGAGCATAATATAGAACATGGTGTGGTACCCCAGACCATTTTTTCAAAGGTCAAGGATACCATGCAACAGCATCTGCATAATTCCGGATACAAGATGGACGAGCGCCAGCAGGCCCTGCTGGAGGCTGCCGAAGAGTTGCCGAATTTCAGCTCGGTGGGTGAGCTTGAGAGAGAAATCAAAAAGCTTGAAAAAGAGATGCAACAAGCCGCCAAGGAGCTGGCCTTTGAAGAGGCTGCGGCACTGCGCGACAAAATAAAAACTCTGCGCAAACTGGAAATTGAGTTGGGATGAAAAAGTATTTGAAAAAACTGGCGATATATGTGCTACCTGTGCTTATCGGCGTGGCAGTGCGGCTTGTCTATGCCACCTGTAAAATACGGGTTCATGGAGCTGAAAATCGCAACAATACGATAGGCAGCGGCAAAGCGGTTATCGGCTCTTTCTGGCACTACTCCCTGCTGGGGATGTTTTATCATTGCCGCAAAGATAATGCTGTGATTATGGTGAGTTCCAGTGCCGATGGTGAATATATTTCCAGGATGCTGGAACATTTCGGTTTTAAAACCGTGCGTGGCTCTCGCAATAAGAAGGGTGTGCAGGCTTTAAAAGATCTGGTCAAAGCGGCGAGGAACGGGGAGAATACCGCGCTGGTCACGGATGGCTCACAAGGCCCGGAGCGGGTGGCTCAGCCCGGAGCGATCCTGATCGCTTCGATGAGTGGAACCCCTATTGTACCCATGGCCTGGGCAGCTTCCCGTTATGGTACCATTCGCTCCTGGGATCGGACCGCCTTTCCCAAACCATTTTCGACAGTAGATCTTGTTTACGGTGAGCCGTTTGGGGTACCGCCGGGGGTGAAAGGAGACGCGGTGGAGACCTACCGGCTGGAGCTGGAGCAGAGGCTCAATGCACTCTATGAAGAGATGTGGGCTCTACACGGTAAGAAGGTTCACTGAGGGCCGGAGCAGAGCAGAAAGGCTTTGGGGCTAACCCGGCGCTATCGAGATAAAAAATATTGCTCGCGTACCTGACTTGTGGCAGAAAAACAATTCTCCATCAGGCTTTGCTGAGCATATCATAGAATTTTACGGTTTAAACTTTAACAGGCTTCAAAAAAAGAAAAGAGTAAAACGGAAATTATGCAGACTATAGGGATAGTGGTTGCAGGGCTTGCCGGAGGTTCGGGCAAGAGTGTGGTATCGGTTGGTCTCACCGCAGCCTTTGCCGCCCGGGGCCAACAGGTTGTGCCATTTAAAAAAGGGCCGGATTATATCGACGCTGGTTGGCTGCAGTTGGCCTCAGGCGGTAAATGTTACAACCTCGATCCGTATCTGGTCGATGAGCAGAAGTTGAAACAATCGTTTTACACCCATGCAGCAGGAGCAGATATCGCCCTGCTCGAGGGCAACCGGGGGCTCTATGACGGCGTCAATGCCGAGGGCGGGTTTTCCACGGCAGAGCTTGCCATTTCACTTGATCTGCCCGTTATTCTGGTGGTGAACTGCACCAAAACCACCAGGACGGTAGCAGCAATGGTACTGGGCTGTATGGAGCTGGACAAACGCATAAACATTCAGGGTGTGGTGCTGAACCATATTGCCACCGAGCGCCAGAAACGTCTGGTGACGGAGGCGGTTGAGCGCTATACCGGAGTACCGGTTCTAGGGGTGATTCCCCGTATGAAGCGTGATATTTTTCCGATGCGTCATCTTGGCATGATACCCCATCAGGAGTACACAGATTCAACCGACGCGCTCTCTTTTCTCATTGAAACGGTCTCAGAAAATATTGACCTGGCACGGGTTGAAGAGATCATGAAACCTTTGGACGCTGATCTCGCACAGAAATACCTGCCGGTTGAAGTTGCTGCCGGGCCGGTCGCCAGAGATGTGCGTATTGGTATTCTGCAGGATGCGGCATTTCAGTTTTATTATTCAGAAAATCTCGAGGCTCTGGAGCAGGGTGGCGCAGAGCTGGTACCTATTAATGCCCTGGAAGATGAAGCGCTGCCCGAGCTGGATGGTCTCTATATAGGTGGAGGTTTTCCTGAGACCAGTGCCCGCTTGCTAGCCGCCAACAAAAGTTTCCGTCAGTCAGTCAGGAAGGCGGCGAATGACGGGCTACCCATCTACGCTGAGTGCGGGGGATTAATTTATCTTGGCGAATCCATTGAGCTCGATGGTGAAGAATTTCCGCTCGCAGGAGTTTTTCCCGCCCGTTTCGGCATGTCGGTAAAACCACAGGCGCATGGCTACTCGGCCTTTACCGTGGACCGTGAAAACCCTTTCTACCCTGTGGGAACCAAGGTCAAGGGGCATGAGTTTCGCTACTCAACCGTGATAGACTGGGGTTGGGATGAGGAGAGTATGACGGTAGCGATGGAGCGTGGCAAAGGTTTCATGGAGTCACGCGACGGGCTCTGCCATAAAAACGTACTCGCCCTGTACACCCACGTTCACGCGGATGGTACACCTGAGTGGGCGCCTGGCTTGCTTGCGAAGTGTCGGGAGTATAAGGCTAACTGCGAAAAAGCGTAACTGCGTAACTGCGTAACTGCGTAAAAGCGTAAAAGCGTAAAAGCGTAAAAGGCGTTGGACGTTGGATGTTGGAGGTTGGAAGTGACTGCAACTGCGTAACTGCAGGTTGGACGTTGGATGTTGGAGGTTGGACGTGACTGCGAAAAGCAACTGCAACTGCAACGGCAACTGCGGGTTGGAATGGGGGACGTAACTGCGACTGCGGAACTGCAGGTTGGACGTTAATCGATATGGCGACGCCGGATAGCGTGCCATATCGACTCAATCGGGATCAGTATGCTGGGCTTGAACCTCTAACACTCTATATCGAAGTCTCTCTTTGCTCGCTTATCTGCGAGCATTAATTCTTCATCGATAACGCTGATCTGGGCAAAAACGATTTTTCTGTAGACTTCTAATGGGTTGGGCTGGAACCTATAACCTTGATATAGATTTTTTCCTGCTCCTCTTCCGAAGGTGCCGGATCTACCCAGTGAATAAAGGATTCGGTTACCCGCATAAAGTCGCCATTATCCTTCTTGCACTTGGCACAGATGGTTTCGGCATCGTCACGGTACATGATGATTTTTGATGCAGGTTCTCCGCTTTTATCAACCGCAGCCATCTTGCGGCAACCGCAGTCAAGGCGAATGACAACAACCCCGATACCATCCGGGCTGCCTTCAAGGATTCCTTCGATCATAGCCAGTTCACGCTTCTCTGCCATGATTTCATTCTTTTTCTGGTTTCGTTCTGAGATCTTTTTTGCCATGATGTGATAATTGTTGTTTCAATGGATTATCTTAAACCACCGGAAGTTAAGTTCCGGCAGATCGTTTTTTTCTCGTTGGTGAAGAACCAGCAACATAATTACAAAGCCGTCCTCGGGTCAACTATAATCTCGATTTTTGACAGTGCGGCAAAATTACTAAACAGCGATTGCGCCGAAGGTTTTACCGGGAGCCCGGAATTCTCATCAGCTCAGGCGGGCATGATACCAAAAACATCCCTGTCAGTTTCGGCAGTGCATAGTGCTATAGAAGTGATGGCTCAATGGTGGTGCGGAATTTGGGTTCGTCACAGTCAGAGGGCATAGCATGTTGCTGGTGCCGAAGCGATTTTGCCGACCACGTGACTATTTTGTAACATGCAGGGAAAGAAATACAGAAAGAGTCGAAAGACAGGTGTTTTTTATCTCCCTGGAATAAGGTGCTACTTTGTGGTCGTGGAGGGTTGGCTGCAGCTTATGGCCCTTTATAAGGATTCCCGGCCATTACAAGATGCGAAGCCGGGGTATATGGGAACGGCCGGGAGATTCAGCGCTCTATTTCGCGGACTTGGGCGGCATTAAAACGAATGGTCTTAGGTGGGTGTATTATCGGCAAAAGTCTGTCTGGAAAGATTTAAGTTCCTGTAAATGCGGCAAAAATATACATAGAGTGTGGGCTGAGTTTTTCCTTGACAAAAGACTGGCCGTACATTAAACGGAGTAATACACGAAAACACATGTTCGTGAAGGTATTTCGATTACATACAGAGTGTAATATAAATACTTCTTTAAATTATCCAATTCATGGAGGTGAAATATGTTTGAAGTAGTTGTAGATAAAGATAAGTGTACTGGCGATGAGGAATGTGTATCAGCATGTCCTGCACAGGTATTTGAGATGGCTGACGGCAAAGCAGAAGTAGTTGAGCCGGATGAGTGTCTTGGTTGTGAGACCTGTGTTGAGGTTTGCCCTGAGGGTGCTATCACTGTTACTGAGATGTAATAGTCCTCATCGCACAGTGTAATGCAGCAAGCCCATCTCCGATTTGGAGATGGGCTTGTCTTGTTTGTACCCGTTACAACGATCTCCATCTGGCACGAAACTGCAAAAGTCATAAGGGGATCAGATTTTCCACTGTGCTGTTCGAGCAGAGTAGAGGTTAGAGAAGTTCCATGCCATCAAAGCTGTCCCGATTCAAGCCGGGCGTGCAGAGGAAGACACATCTGCTGCTTGCGGCGTCTCTCTGGACCGGTGTAGGTTCCCTGCTGATGTGGAGGGGGATGCGCTGGCTGGATGTCGCAGACCTTCTCATTCTGGTTATACCAGCAGTAGCGCTTGGTTTTCTCAAATCACGCTTTATCCTGGACAAAGCTTCCCGGCGAGTTCTGGAACGTATCTCTCAATTCAACGATGGGACCTGTCTTGGCGCTGTCTATTCCAAGGGAACCTGGTTGATGGTGATAGTCATGATGGTTGCCGGCGTGCTGTTAAGGGAGTCTCATATTCCCAGAACGATATTGGGAGTGTTGTATGTTACTGTCGGCTGGGGTCTTGCCTGGTCGAGCCGAAACAGCTGGCGGGCATGGTTTAAAGAATGATCTTCAAGTGTAAGACGCGATGAATCCCACTCCGAGTTCCTCCAATATTGTCACAATCGATACGGCAGCGCTCACTTATAATTATCGAATTGTTTCCTCCTCACTGCCCTCGGGGGTAGAACTTCTTGCCATGGTGAAAGGCGACGGCTACGGCCATGGCATGGTCGAGTCTGCCAGGGCGTTTGCCAAAGCCGGTTGCCACCTTTTTGGTGTGGCCGAAGCTTGCGAGGGAGTCTGGCTACGACAAGCCGGGGTTGAGGGCGAAATATTCGTAATGGTCGGTTTTCAGCCCGATGCTGTCGAATATTTTTTCACCTCAAATCTCACACCGGTCGTCTTTTCAGCCGATGCGGTTGAGCTGCTTTCAAAGACAGCAGTTCGCCTGGGGCGGGAAATAACTCTACATCTGAAGATCGACACAGGAATGAGCAGGCTGGGTGTGATGCCCGGTGAGGTAGCCACTTTTGCCGAACTGATCGAAAATCTGCCCGGAATACGACTCGGTGGTCTCTTGAGCCATTTTCCGGAGGCGGATAACGTTGACTCGCCGAATACCATCAACGCTTTTCGTGTATATTCAGAAGCATGCCGCAGCATAGAAACACAATTTTCTGGTATCCGGCATATTGCTAATTCCGGTGCAGTGCTTAATTTTCCCGAGACCTTGTGCGACATGGGGCGGGCAGGTATAGCTCTATACGGTTATTCGCCCAGTGGACAATGGCAACACGGCAAGGTGGGAGATACATATCTCAAGCCTGCCATGAGTTTTACCACCAGGATAGCCAAGGTCAAGGAAGTCGCTACGGGGGTGGGCATCAGCTATGGCCACAGCTATGTAACGACCCGGCCAACCCGGCTGGCGGTATTGCCGGTGGGGTATGAAGATGGGTACTCGCGCCTGCTTTCCAATCGTGGAGAAATATTGGTTCACGGTAAGCGTGTGCCGATACTCGGCAGGGTTTGCATGAATCTGTGCATGGTTGATATTACAGACATAGAAGGTGTGCAGGCTGGCGACGAGGCTGTGCTCCTGGGTGAGCAGGGTGACGAGAAGATCACCGCAGATGATATTGCTGCCTGGGCGGAGACAATCAGTTATGAGGTTCTCTGTATGCTCGGCAACAATAACCAGAGAAAATTTATTTGAAGTTCGGGAGAGTCTCCTCCGAAATTTAATGTAACGTACCTTATTCGACAGGGCAGTAAGAAAAAAATACAGCAGATTCAATGGGAGTGAAGCGCCAGTGGGCCTTCCTGTCATGTTGCCCTTAATGATAGCAATAGACGAGTATAATTCATGATCAGAGCACGAGTAAAAGAGGTAGTTGACAGGTGTTTCCAGCAAGGTGTTGAAAATGGCAACTGGTCTGACGCCGGGGCTGGTAAATATGCGGTTGAACTGCCCAAGCGCAAGGGCCAGGGCGACTTTGCCACCAATATCGCTTTAGTTCTCGCAGGTGTTGAGAAACGCAACCCACGTGAGATAGCACAACAGGTAGCAGATATGCTGGCGGCAGAGACCGCGCTTATCGCCAAGGTCGATATCGCAGGTCCAGGGTTTGTCAATGTGTTCATTCAGCCGGACGTATGGCGCGTTATTATCCCCACCATCGTTGATAACGGAACACAGTTCGGCTTGAGCGCAGTAGGCGATAAGCGTAAGGTTATGGTCGAGTTCGTAAGCGCCAATCCTACCGGGCCGCTCAGCATTGGTCACGGTCGTCAGGCTGTACTCGGTGACTCTATCGCTCGTTTGCTCGAGGCCACCGGTCATGATGTCTATCGCGAGTACTATTTCAATGATGCCGGTCGCCAGATGCGGGTTCTCGGTGAGTCCACCAGGGCCAGGTACCTGGAAAAACTTGGTTTGCCGAATGAGTTTCCTGAAGATGGTTATCAGGGCGAGTACATCATGGATATCAGCCAGGAGCTTATCGACGAGCAGGGCGATAGCTTGAAAGATGAGCCGGATGTGACTCCGTTCAAAGAGAAGGCCAAGGATGTTATCTTCAAGGATATCGCCGGCACCCTGGAGCGCATGGGCATTAACTTCGACAACTATTTCAACGAGCAGTCTCTCTATGATGACGGGCATATCGATGATGTAGTGGCAAAACTGCGAGAGAAGGGGCTGGTCTACGAGAAAGACGATGCTACCTGGTTCAAAACCACTGAGTTTGGTCAGGAACAGGATCGGGTAATCATCAAGAATACCGGCGAGCCAACCTACAGACTGCCGGATATCGCCTATCACCGCGAGAAATACAAGCGCGGTTTCGACTGGATGGTAGACATCTTCGGTTCAGACCATATCGCTACTATCCCCGATGTTCTGGCGGGTATGCAGGCGCTTGGTTATGATGAGTCCAAGGTGACTGTTGTTTTGCACCAGTTTGTGACCTTGACCCGTGAAGGCAAGCAGGTAAAAATGTCTACCCGCAAGGCGAACTTTGTCACGGTTGACGAACTGATCGATATGGTCGGTGTCGATGTTGTCCGCTTCTTCTTCATGATGCGCAAGGCGGACAGTCAGCTCGAGTTTGACCTCGACCTCGCCACCAAGGAGAGCCAGGAAAATCCGGTGTACTATGTCCAGTACGGTCACGCCAGGATGTGTTCCATACTCGAGCAGGCTGCCGGTAAAGGTGTAGAAAAAGTAGGCTTTGATCAAATCGACCCTTCTCTTTTGAAAGAAGAAGAGGAGATGCAGCTCCTGAAGACCATGTCGCAGCTGCCGGCGGTCATTGAAGGTGCAGCTCTTGACCTGGCCCCGCATAAAGTGATTTTCTACCTGCTCGACCTTGCTGCACAGTTCCATAGCTACTACAACAAACACAAAGTTATTACAGAAGATGTTCAGTTGAGTCAGGCTCGATTGTGTCTGATTGAGGCCTTGCGCCAGGTGTTCAGTAACGCACTTGCCATTGTCGGGCTGACCGCTCCTGAACGTATGTAAACGGGGTACGATATGGCACCAAGGCGAAAGCCGGCGGGAAAAAAGATAAAGTTCGAGTTGACCCCGAGTGGTATTGCCGGGGTCGGTATAGTCTGCTTCTGCATCTTTTTATGGATGTTTCTCTTCGGGGTCTGGACAGGACAGTCATTGCTGTTGCCTGCACCGAAACTGGGTGTCAATGAACGTCATATTGCCCGGGGAGAGGTCGAAAAGAATGACCCGGCCCGACATATTCAGGCTGAAGAACTGAAAAAAATCAGAACAAGGCAATAAAACAGGATCATTTTTCAAGTTATCGGACGGGAAAGAAGTGAATGTTTCTTTCCCGTTAGCGTGCAGCTTTTCTTTGATCTTTCAACCATTATATGTAATTGTACAGGGTTCGTGGGCTGCTTTGCTAAGCGCTCGCAGAAAGGCAGACCGGGTCGCGCTGCCAACGCTGTTTCCCGAAAATTTCTGGTAAGCAGCTTCAGGGAGTCTGTCGGAGGGCCGCCATTTTTTCTTAGATCAGGGCCTTGAAGGGAAGTGGTTCACAGTAATATATCGAATATTGCGGGAATTGGTTTCTTTCAGGGGCGAAGATAAGAAGAAAAAAAGGTATTTCTCCGATAGGCTCTTAGTCCGGATTTCTCAACAGTTGGAGTGGGTCCCAAGGGCATTCCTTCCTGGGCAACACCGGTGAGCATTGAAAAATTACCTCAATGAACATGAGAAATCAGGGTTTGTGCGCACCGCCAGTTGTCCTGCTGTTATATGCACTCCATAGTTACATAATTTATTACATCACAGAGTGACCACACATTATGATTGGAACATTATTAACCAAGGTATTCGGCAGTAAAAACGACAGGGTACTGAAGCAGATTAAGCCGATTGTGAATAGGGTGAACGAGCTGGAGAGCACGATTCGGCCACTGGACGATGCGGAGATTGCGGCAAAAACTGTTGAGTTCAGAGAACGCTTCGAAAAAGGTGAGTCCCTCGATTCCCTGTTGCCGGAGGCATTTGCAGTCGTTCGCGAGGCTGGTCGCAGGGTGCTTGGTGAGCGACATTACGATGTGCAGCTGGTTGGTGGTGTTATTCTGCATAATGGCAAGATTGCCGAGATGAAAACCGGTGAGGGTAAAACCCTTACCTCCACTCTGCCGGTATATCTGAACGCTCTGAGCAGTAAGGGTGTTCACGTGGTAACAGTCAACGATTATCTCGCTGCCCGTGATGCCGAATGGATGGGCCAGGTTTACAACTTCCTTGGTATGAGCGTAGGACGGATCGTGCATGGTATGGATGACCAGGCTCGAAAAGAGGCCTATGCCGCCGATATTACCTATGCCACCAATAACGAGCTGGGCTTTGATTATCTGCGTGACAATATGAAGTTTGAGCTGGAAGATTTCGTTCAGCGCGGCTTTAATTACGCCATCGTGGATGAGGTTGACTCCATCCTGATCGATGAGGCGAGAACACCTCTCATCATCTCCGGACCTGCAGATATATCCACTGAGTTGTATGGCAATGTCAATCGTATCATCCCGCGCTTCAAGCCGGATGAGCATTATGTTATCGATGAAAAGGCACGTCAGGTAAGTCTTACCGAAGAAGGTATTGGCCTTGGTGAGGAGATGCTGGAGGTAGACAACCTCTACGACCCGAATAATATTGAACAGCTTCACCATTTGAACCAGGCTCTGAAAGCCCACACCCTGTTCAAGAAGGATGTGGATTACATCGTCAATAATGGACAGGTCGTTATCGTCGACGAGTTCACCGGCCGCACCATGGAAGGCCGCCGCTACTCAGACGGTCTGCACCAGGCACTTGAGGCCAAAGAGGGTGTGAAGATCGAGCGTGAGAACCAGACTCTGGCTTCGATTACTTTCCAGAATTATTTCAGGATGTATGACAAGCTGGCGGGTATGACCGGTACAGCAGATACCGAGGCTCCTGAGTTCAAGAAGATCTATGATCTCGATGTTGTGGTTATGCCTACCAACATGCCAATGGTTCGTGATGACTACGCTGATGTAATTTTCAAAAACGAAGCGGCTAAATACCGTGCTGTTGTTCGCGAGATTGCAGAGATGCACAAGCAAGGCCGTCCTGTTCTGGTCGGAACCATCTCGATCGATATCTCTGAAAAGATCGCCAATATGCTCAAGAAAGAGAAAATCGATCACGAGGTGCTGAACGCCAAGCATCATGAACGTGAGGCTGAGATCATCGCCCAGGCCGGCCAGAAGGGCAGAGTGACCATTGCCACTAATATGGCTGGTCGTGGTACGGATATCAAGCTCGGTGAAGGTGTTGTCGAGGCAGGTGGTCTGCATATTCTGGGTACTTCCCGTCATGAATCCCGTCGTATCGATAACCAGCTGCGTGGTCGAGCAGGACGTCAGGGTGACCCAGGTTCTTCCCGCTTCTTCCTTTCTCTCGAGGATGATCTGCTCCGTATTTTCGGTTCAGACAGAATTACCGGAATTATGGAAAAGCTCGGTATGGAGGAAGATGAACCGATCGAGCATAGCATGATCAGCAAAGCGATTGAAAACGCCCAGCGCAAGGTAGAGGGACATAACTTCGATATCCGTAAACACCTGCTCGAATATGACGATGTCATGAACAAGCAGCGTGAAGTTATTTATCAACAGCGCCGGGAAGTGCTTGAGGGCGGTGATGTGGCCGGTGTCATCCAGGAGATGATCAGCGATGTCACAGAAAGCGTTATTGAGGATTTTTACCAGGATCGCATCGACTCGATAGATTGGGATTGGGATGGATACCATGATCGTCTGACCGAGCTTTTCAATATCACCGAGAAGTGGCCGGAAGAAGAGCGGGCTGATCTCAAAGAAGCTGATTTCCGCGAAAGAACCATAGAGATGGTCAATAAAGCGTATGCTGCCCAGGAAGAGATCAACACTCCTGAGAATATGCGTCAGATCGAGAAGATCCTGTTACTGCAGATCGTTGACACTGCCTGGAAAGATCACCTGCTCTCCATGGATCACCTTAAGGAAGGAATCGGCCTGCGGGGGTATGGGCAGAAGAATCCGCTCAATGAATATAAGCGCGAAGGTTTCGAACTTTTCAATAAGCTCATGGAAGCCATCCGTGTTCAGTGTGTTTCTTCCCTGATGCGCGTTCGTATCATGCAGCAGGATGATGTCGAAAGGCTCGAGGAAGAGCGTCGCCGTAAAAAAGAGCAGGAGATGGAGATGAGCAGGGTCACCTCCTCCGCTGCCAACGAAGACGAATCGGCTGATGCCACCATCAAGCGTGAAGGTGACAAGGTTGGCCGTAACGCTCCCTGCCCATGCGGTTCGGGCAAGAAGTACAAGAAGTGTTGTGGTCAGGCAAACTGATCGTATACTTCGGGCGAGCAATTAAAAAGAAAAAGCCGGTCTCCGTTTTGGGAGACCGGCTTTTTCTTTTTTGGGTGTTATCTTTTTTTGTGGTGAGCTCGAGTGTGTCTTGGCACGTGAACCGTGGTATTTATCCCTGAACAATCAGCGTAAAGCTGAACCATATTGTTTTTTCTCAGCCATCATCCTTTTAAGTTCCACATTTCCGGGGATAACGATATCAGGGTCCAGCTTGAAGTTTAATGATCGGCTTTTGCCACGGTATTTTACTGAATTCAGAATCAGCTTCATGGTTTCACGCCGGGCCAGGTGTTTATCATCCGAACGGACAACCCACCATTTTGACGTATTAGTGTGGGTTTTCTGCAAAAGAACTCTTTTCTTTTCAGTGAACTCATCCCACAGCTCCTGGGCCTGCAGATCGACCTCACTCAATTTCCACTGACGCAACGGATCATTGCGTCTGCGCTCAAATCGTTTAGCCTGCTCATCTTTGGAAACCGAAAAGTACAGTTTGAGGAGAGTGGTGCGGCCGGCATCGAGGATAAAATTTTCCTCATAGCTGTTGACCTTTTTCAAAAAGCGTCGGTATTGGTCCTCGCTGCAAAAGCCCATTACCGGTTCAACCATTGCCCGGTTATACCAGCTGCGGTCAAACAGGACGATCTCTCCTGCGTGGGGGAACTGTTCGATGTATCTTTTAATGTGCAGTTCGGTCTGTTGGATTTCGTTGGGTTTGCCGAGAGCCACCACGCGATAGCGCTTTTCATTCATGTAGCGGGTAACCCGACGGATGGTGCCGCCTTTGCCGGAGGCATCACGGCCGTCGAACAGAATGATCATTTTTTTGCCGGTCTTTTCAAGATGAACCTGCATTTTGATGAGCTCTGCCTGGTACGGTTTCAGCTCTTCCGCATAATAATACTTCAGAAGCGCTGCCTCAACAATCTCATCCTTATGCTTGGCAGGGAGCAGTTCCGACATTGCCTTGGTTATCCCGGAAGGCGGCACAGATTTGAGGTTCTTATCAAGGTCCTTGACGAGATCCCTGATTATGGAGGAGGCACCCCGATCAGGATCGAACATCGGTGAATTCTGTTTGCTATTGGTGGGTAAAGACATGAAAGGTGCTCCAATATATTAATATAACAAAAATGTGAACAGGATGATTGATAGCGGATATGAAAAATAACAGTAAATTGTCAGGAAAACATTAGGCTTTAGTTAAGTTTTCGCCCCTGTCGATACATCTCCACGTATACGGGGGGCAATTTCAAACGCTGAAGTTCTTGTGTGGTCAGGGAAATATCGTAGGGTATACGATGATGTCTGACCGACAGGCGAAGAGTTCTGTCGGGGCTCAGCGATAAAGCCTGGTCTGTTTCCTGACAGTTTTGCCCTTCCTGAAGCTCTATCACCGCGCAGCTGACCGAGGGGTCGCTGTCAAACATTCGGCCGGCTGATCCAGGGTTTATGAAGTGGACCTCACCCAGATATTTGTGGTACGGACTGTGGGAATGGCCTGTTACAACGATATCAGAACTGACGTGTTCAGCTAACTCATAAAACCGGGATTCCGGGGTAGAATCAGAAAGAAATTCATGAGGTCGAGCCGGGCTGCCATGGTAAATGCCGATGGTAACAAAAGTGTTTCCCGTTTGCACAGAGCCCATAGGGATTTCAATGGTGCGCTTCACCGGAAACGAACGAAGATATTGTTGGTTCGCTTCTGAAAGTTGTTTTGCCGTTACCTGGTACATGATGCGTTTTTCAGGATTCGATGGCTTCTTGAAATCTTCGCCTTGCAAAAGCTTGAGTACCTTTTTGTCGGTATTGCCCAGAATGGAAATGGCTTGCTTTGCTCTCAGCCAATCAAGAACTTCATTGGGAAATGGTCCATAGACCGTAGAGTCTCCAGAATTGATGGTATGTTCAAATGTATTACCTGCAAAAAAGTTGTCAATTGCTTCCAGGCCGGGGTAGTTGCCGTGAATATCTGAGAGAAGGAGAATTTTCATAATAGTACACTATATCGAACTATATTGAATTACAGCAGTGGCCCCATGAGCAGTACCGCATTTTCCTTAAACTGTTCAAGTGTAGAACGATTCTGGTAGTCTTCCTTGTCAAGATCCCTGGAAGAGAAGATATATTCCTGCTGGAGTTCGCGAAGTTGGGTGCAGGCTGGTCTGTCGTAAATAACAAGCGTAGTTTCGAAGTTGAGCCAGAAACTGCGCATGTCGAAGTTTACGGAGCCAAACAGAGCAAAATCGCCATCTATGGTGATGGTCTTGGAATGGAGCAGACCACCGAAAAAGAGCTTGATATGAACCCCCGCCTGCAGAAGTTCACCAAATCTGGCACGGCTGGCGTAGTCTGCAAGTTTGGAGTCGTTTTGCGCAGGAATGATGAGGATGACCTGAACACCTCGCAGTGAGGCGGATTTCAGGGCAGCGAGTAAAGCATCATCCGGGACGAAATACGGAGTAGTGAGTATAAGCTCCTTTCGTGCTGCATATATGGTGGTCAAAAGCAGGCTGTGTATCGCTTCTGTGGTAAAATCAGGGCCAGAGGGAACAAGCTGTACAGCCACGTCTCCTTCCGGTTCAAGTTGATGTACATCGGCTGCCTTTCGGAATGATTCTACCGCGTGGGATGTTACGGCTAACGAAATCTGCCTGGAACTGGATTCCAGATACCAGTCGTTGATGAATGTGCCTGCGAGGCTCTCTACCACCGGCCCGCGGAGTTTGAGCATTACATCGACCCATTGGCCTACTCCGGCCCCTGCTTTAAAACAGCTTGGATCAGCCATATTCTGGCTGCCGGTATAGGCGGTTTGACCATCGATCACTACGATTTTACGATGATTACGGATGTCGACCCTGGCAAAGAGCGCCTTGATCAGCCCAGCGGGAAGTGCTTCACGAATCCGCACCCCTCTTGCCTGCAGCTTTGCCGCAGAGTCGCTGACCAGGAACTCACGGCTACCGATAGAGTCGAGCAGTATGCGGCATGCGACACCACGATCTGAGGCTCTACAGATTGCGGCCATGACATCGTCAACCATGCCCCCTTCCTGCCAGATGTAAAACTGGAGGTGGCAGGTGGAGCGAGCTTGTTCGATGTCGCCAATCAGCGAGCTTAAAAACTGTTCCGAGCTGTTGAGTAGTACGAGATTGTTGCCGGCCATGGCGGGCAGCCCGGTGTGATGCAGAGCAAGGTTATGGAGGGGCAGGCACTCTGCACCAAGATGTTGCCACTGTACCGGAGCACGGTCCTGCAAAGATTGCAACCAGTGCTGGTAATACTTAAAGGAATGCTGCATGCGCTTTGTTCGGCGTTCGGAGATACGGTTTTCGCCAAAAAGCAGGTAAAGAATAACGCCTATGAAGGGAAAAAGGAGTATCACAACTAACCAGGCCAGGGTAACGCCGTGCGACCTTTTCCGCATGATTACCCGAAAAGAGAGGCCCACCCTGATAGCGAGGTCCACTAGAAAAAACAGCGTGGAAAAGAGCGAAAAGTTGAGTTCCGGCATAAAGAGATTGGTAATAGTGTGGAATGATCTGTTATTAACGGCCGTAACGGCTGCTGAAAGATGTTAGAACTGTGGTCGGTATTCTGAAGTATGCGGGTTATCAATCACTATTGTTCCCTAGTGTTTTTAGATGGGGAGCAACACTGGTCTCTATGATTTTAGGGTAGCATATTCAGACAGATAAATGATAGATTGTATTGAATCACGCGCCCGGTTGCAAGGGAAATGATATCTTGCAGATCCGTTCCGGGGCTGAGATGCACAAAAGTCAGACGGGGGAAATTGGTCGGAGATGAAACTGAAAATCTCTGATCGGAGAATAATGGAAGCTTTCATTGAGTTTCATTCACACACAGGACATTGAAATACATGGGCGTTAAAGGATTTAAAACATCGGCGGTAGCTGCTGGCATTAAGTACAAAGACAGGTTGGATCTTGGATTGATCTTTAGTGAGAAGCCTGCTGTCACAGCAGGTGCTTTTACCACCAGCCAGGTTAAGGCAGCACCTGTTGTGATTGATATGGACCGGCTCAAACAAGAGGGCAAAGCCCAGGCGATTCTGGTAAACAGCGGTTGTGCAAATGCCTGTACCGGCAAGCAGGGTATGGATTCTGCCCTGCGGTCGAGTAAATTGCTTTCAGATGCTCTCGGGATCGCCGATAATATGGTTCAGCTTTCGTCTACCGGTGTGATTGGGGACCAACTCAATATGGAGGCTTTTGAGACGAGTATTCCAACCCTGGTTGAAGGTCTTGATGAAGGTAACTTCGGTAAAGTAGCGCAAGCGATCATGACCACCGATACCGTTCCGAAGACCGCTGTGAAAAAAGTGGTGATAGGCGGCAAGGAGATTACTTTGATGGGTATGGCCAAAGGTGCCGGCATGATCATGCCGAATATGGCAACGATGCTGGCCTTTGTGCTGACGGATGCCCAGGTAGGTTTTGTTGAACTGCATAAAACCCTGGTCAGCAGTGTCGAGCGAACCTTTAACCGAATTACGGTTGATGGCGATACCAGCACCAATGACATGGTACTGGTAATGGCAAATGGCGAGGCCGGAAATCCCTGGCTTGATGAAGAATGTGCTGCCGATTACGCAATATTTCAGGATGCGTTGGAGTCGTTATTACGCGATCTGGCGCTCATGATCGTAGCGGATGGTGAGGGTGCGAGCAAGTGTATCACTATCCGGGTTTGCGGTGCCCGGGAGGATGAAGAAGCGGAGAAGATGGCCAGGACTATTGCCAACTCCGCTCTGGTTAAGACAGCCTTCTTTGGAGAGGATGCAAACTGGGGGCGGATTATGGCGGCAATGGGGCGGTCGGGTGTTCGCTTCAATCCGGATCAGGTCGATATTGCCTTTAACGATGTGGTGATCGCCCGTGACGGTCAGGCTGTGGGCAAGGAGGCGGAAGCTGAGGCATCAGAAGTTTTGAAAGAGAAAAAATTCAACGTTTGCATCGACCTGAAAGAGGGTAATGGTTGTGAAGAAATCTACACCTGTGATTTCTCGATTGATTATGTGAAAATTAATGCCGATTATCGGTCATAACGGAGTTTCCTGCATGGAGAATAACGTATCCTATCTGTTACCACCCGGCTATGATTTGTCTCGACTCTACCAGCAGCTTGAAGATCTCTATCTGCTTGAAGAGACCGGTGAGCAACAGTACCGCTCCACCTATCTTGATACCTGGGACTGGAGACTTGTTTCCAACGGGGTAATGGTGGAGCGTGCAGGATACAAATATACCTTTTCCAACCTCGACGGAGCTATCCTTGCTTCGGAGACCGGCTCAAGAAAGCCACGCCCTTTATTGCGGGATTTTCCCCAAGGTGCCTTGCGTGAACATCTGGCAAAATGTATGGACGTTCGTGCGCTGCTGCCGCAGTTCACAGTCGAAACTGCTCAGAATGATGTGGCCTTGCTGAACAAAGATCAGAAAACGGTTCTGCGGTTCAGCGTTATTCGCCAGAGTGCTGAGCATGGAGATGAACACCGTGAGCTGCAGCCCTTGCTCATCCTCAAACCATTGCGAGGATATAACAAGCCGAAGAAGAAGGTGGTAGCCCTTCTGAGAGCTGAGGAATTCCGGAAGTGCGGTGAGGATGAGAGCCTGATGGAGAGGTTGCACCAGGCTTTTGGAGTGGACAGGAGTATCACCAGTTCAAAATTTTCCTGCCGGTTATCGGCTGAGGCGAGTATCGCTGAGGCGGTGCAGCAGATTTGCATTGTGCTTAAAGAGGCAATGCTCAGAAATCTTAGCGGGACTCTGGAGGATATCGATTCGGAGTTTCTCCATGACTTTCGTGTGGCGGTGCGAAGGACCCGCTCTCTGCTGTCCCTGTTGAAAAAATATCTCCCGCAGGGCGAGGTGCGCCAGTTTCAGGAGGAGTTTAAGTGGTTGGGTACCGTCACCGGGCCGGTTCGTGATCTGGATGTATATCTGTTGATGACAGACCAGTACCAGGGGATGCTGCCGGTGGAACTTCAACCCGGTCTGAAAAGTTTTTTTCTTACTCTGGCCAGCCAGCGAAAAAAGGATCTTCGTCAAATGAAAGCTGCGCTTCAATCGGAGCGATTTTCTCAGCTGATAGAAGGGTGGCAGCAGTTTTTAGAGCTGTTGCCGGATCGGGATGATTATCCAGCGGGAGCTGCAAACTGCCGGGAGGTTGCCGAGAAGATTATCCGTAAACGGTTTAAGCGCATCCTGAAAGAAGGTGGTAGGATTACTCCGGAAACAGGGGATGAAAAACTCCATGAGTTGCGTATCGAGGGCAAAAAATTCCGTTATATGCTCGAGTTTTTCTGCTCAATATTTGCTGAAGAGGCAACTCTTGAATATCTGAAGCAGATGAAGAAGCTGCAGAATAACCTCGGCGATTTCAATGATTATTCGGTACAGCGGGAGGTGTTGCTGGTACGACTGCAGCAACTTAAACCGACTACCCCCGACTCGTTGGCGCTGGCTGCGGCACTTGGCGGGCTCATTGTCCATATGGGTGATGCGCAGCAGGAGGTCAGGACCAAATTCGAGCAAACCTTTCAGAATTTCGCAGCCAAAAAGAACATAGATCTGCTTGAGCAGATATTCGCCGGCAGGTGCGAACAGCCTCCTGAAAGGAAGGTAGATTGAGAGCTCGGATGTAGAGGAAAGGATGAAGATTTTTGCGGTATATAGCAGCAAAGGAGGGGTGGGCAAGACGGCTACGGCGGTGAACCTGTCATATTGTGCTGCGCGGCAAGGTCACAGGGTTTTGCTCTGTGATATTGACGCCCAGGGCGCCGCTTCATACTATTTTCGAGTTAAAGCCGCCAGGAGTTTCAGTGGTAAAAAACTACTGGGCGGCGGTTTCGATAAGTATATCCGTGCCTCTGATTACGAAAACCTCGATCTGTTGCCGGCCCATTTTTCTTTCCGCAATCTTGACCTTGCCTTAGCTAAGCTTGAGGCGAGTACCAGGCGCCGGGCTCTGAAAAATCTTTTTGACAGCCTGAGCGACCATTATGATGTACTGGTTATGGATTGCCCGCCCAATATAACCCTGCTCTCAGAGAATATCATTCTCGCCGCAGACTCTGTCGTTACTCCGGTCATTCCAACAACTCTTTCGCTGGTTGCCTTGAAGCAGTTGTTGAAGATCTTTCGTAAAGTCGGAGCAGAAGAGAAACGAATCAACGCCTTTTTTTCGATGGTTGAACCACGTAAACTGATGCATAAGGATGTGGTGGAAAAATTTCAGCACTACCCGATCTTTCGTGATACCCAGATCCCATTTCAGGCAGAGATAGAGAAAATGGGAATATATCGGCAGCCGGTTGGTGCTGTTTCTCCAACATCTGTTGCCGCACAGCGCTATCAGGAGCTGTGGCAAGAGTTGTGGGACAGGAGTGAGCTGATATGAAGGAGCTGTATCTGATACGCCATGCAAAGTCGAGCTGGAGCAATCCCGGCCTTGATGATATTGAGCGTCCGCTGAACAAACGCGGCAAACGGGACGCGCCTTTCATGGGTTCGCGTTTGAAAAAGTATGGAGTGCGGCCGGATATGGTCTATACCAGCCCCGCCAAACGAGCCAGGAAAACTGCAGGAACGATTGCCGAATGCGTCGGCTACCCGCAGGAACGTATTCAGCAGCGCGGTGATATTTATACTGCAGATATGAATAAGTTACTTCTCGTCGTCCGCCAGACAGAGAATCGAATCAGACGGCTTTTTCTGGTAGGGCATAACTATGTGCTTACCGATTTTGCTGAATATCTCACCAATGAGCCTTTAGGTAATGTTCCCACCTGTGGCATCGTCGGGATCGCTTTTGATATCGATGGCTGGCATCAGGTGGGAGAGGCTGGAGGGCATTTGCAGTTCTTCGACTACCCCAAGAGGCATCCTGAACATAGTCGCAAGTGACGGATCACTGTTCCATCGAGGGCCGGATCGATCCGGCCTGCCTGCCGTATCCCCATTACCCTTCCAACACAGTGCTATTCCTGTGGCATTTTTATATTGTGGTGGTATCTTTCCTTTTATTCCTGAGAGGATAATTGACAAGAGCTTCGTACATTGAGCTCTTCGCGATCAGGAAACGAAAGATTCCAGTTGGCTTTCCAGCCAATGTATATCGATAATTTTCAGCCATTGATGAAGAGGCGTCAGATGTCGTCTTCCCAGCGTTGTCGTAATTGCAAATTCTTCTATATGACCTACCAGGCTGCACGATCTTATGCCTGTAACGCCATTGAATTAATGAAGTAATCGCAATCCGGCCATAGTGGTATATGAAAACTCCGGTTTCGACTGTCAGCTTTCTTGCCGAAGACGGGAGGTAAGACGGGAAATTGGCGAAGAGTCTGAAACAGACCTTTCCTTTGGTGGTTTTCACGTATGGCATGATATTTAGATGTAGCTGTTTCTATTAAATCTTATGAATGTCTTGTAAGGATCTGCACCGTTTTTCGAGTGCATTGGGTGGTTGAGTTGGTAGAACGAATACGGAGCCTGGCGCTCTCTTTAGCAAAGAATACCTGGCTGACGAGCTGGGAGTTGATCAAGATCACAGTCCCGATCATGATCCTAACCAGAATTCTGGAAGAACTCGGCATGATTGTCGTAATCTCCAGATGGCTGGAACCGCTCATGGGCCTGATAGGTTTGCCGGGTGAGCTGGGTCTGGTCTGGGCTACGGCTATGCTCACCACCCTGTATGGCGGGATGGCTGTGTTCGCAGCCCTTGCATCGGGCCTGGAGCTGACGGTTGCGCAGGTGACCGTGCTCTGTGCGGCGATGCTGTTCGCTCACTCTTTGCCCATTGAGCTGAGTATCAGCAAAAAAACCGGAACTCCGGTTATGCCCATCGTGCTCCTGCGCCTGGGTGGCGCGGTGCTCTATTGCTTTATCCTCAGTCGCCTCTGTATTGGTTTTGATGTGTGGCAGCAGCCGGCTCCCACTATTTTTGCTGTGGCAACAGAGCATCTGAACCATTGGCAATGGCTGTTGCAGCAATGCAAAAATATCGGCCTGATCATTGTGGTGATCTTCTGTATCCTGCTTTTTATGCGGATATTAAAGGTACTGGGGGTGCTGGATCTGCTCGAGAGACTTCTTGCCCCGGTGCTGCCCCATTTCGGTATGGGCCGGGACGCTGCGCCGATTACCGTAGTGGGCATGATTCTTGGTATTGGCTATGGCGGCGCCCTTATTATCAGGGAAGTTGCCGCAGGTAAGATGGCCAGGGGGGAAATTTACAACTCGATGGCGCTGATGGCCCTTTGCCATGGCCTGGTTGAGGACACCCTGCTGATGTTTGCCCTGGGCGGCAAGCTCGGTGGGATTCTCTGGGGCAGGATAATTTTTTCCCTGGTAGTGATTTATATATTGGTGCGTCTGCGTGCTCAGTTTGCAGGCAGAAAAGAGATGTCTGACAACGTAATATGAAAACTTCAAAAGCTGAAGACAGTCAAATATGAAATTTACAGAATTTGGTGAACAACTTACGTGCAATGCGGGAATTCTCTCGCTGATGGATGACCTGGGTGAAGCAAAGGCCCTTGGTGGTGACAACATGATCATGATGGGTGGCGGTAACCCAGGAGTGGTTCCCGAGTTTCAGGATATGCTCAGGGAAAAGCTCAAAGACATGTGCTGTGACCGCAAGGAGTTTCATCGGCTGATCGGGGCCTACGATCCGCCACAGGGGGAGAGTCGTTTTGTGTCCGGCCTTGCGAAAATGCTGCAGCGTGAGTTCGGTTGGGAGGTTGGCCCGGAAAATATCTGCCTGACCAATGGCAGTCAGACCGCCTTCTTCATGCTCTTCAATCTTTTCGCCGGACGTTATGGTGACGGTTCAAGAAAAAAGATCTGTCTGCCGTTGGCGCCTGAGTATATAGGGTATGCGGACCTGGGGTTGAGTGATGACTTTTTTGTTTCGACCAAGCCCATAATAGAGGTCGATGGTGACCTTTTTAAATACCATATTGATTTTGAGAACCTGACCATTGGTGAGGATATCGGGGCAATCTGTGTCTCAAGACCTACTAACCCTACAGGCAATGTCATTACCGATCATGAGCTGGAAAAACTCAACCAGCTGGCATTAGAGCGTGGGGTGCCCCTGATCGTCGATAATGCTTACGGGCTGCCGTTCCCCTCTATGGTGTATTGCGAGGCCACTCCGTCATGGAACGAGAACATGGTGGTATGTTTCTCATTATCCAAACTAGGATTGCCTGCTGTTCGCACCGGTATAATTGTGGCAAAACCCGAAATAGTACGGGCTCTGGCCAGCATTAATGCCATCATGTCTCTTTCGCCCAGCAGTTTCGGTGCGGTACTCACTGAGCACATGATCGACAACGGGGAGATCATTGACATCAGCCGTTCCACCATCAGACCTTTTTATAAAAAGAAGATGGAACGGGCGGTGGAAGTGGTGCGAAAAGAATTTACCGGTGTGCCGTGTCGCATTCATAAACCGGAAGGCGCGATGTTTCTCTGGCTCTGGTTTGAGGATATGCCGATTTCGAGCCTGGAGCTTTATGAGCGGCTGAAGAAACGTGGTGTGTTGATTGTTTCCGGGCACTACTTCTACCCAGGAATAGACGAAGAGTGGCAGCATATGCAGGAGTGTATCCGGGTAACCTATTCGCAGGATGACGATGACGTGGCGCGGGGGCTGGCTATCATAGCGGAAGAGGTTAAAAAGGCGTACTCTCAGGGAAAATAAGGGAGAAAAAGGTTAACCTAATCAGGAGTAAGGGGACACTGTGGGCGTGAAAAGAGTGTTGCAGCTGGGGGCCGTATGTGCGGTATTGACAGGTGGGGTTTGTAGTGCCGGTGCGGAATGTATTGAAGGGAACTGCATTAACGGCACAGGTGTCTATATCCATTCCGACGGGCGGGAATATCGTGGCGGGTTTGTAAACGCCATGGGGAGCGGTGAAGGTACCCTGCGTTACCCGGATGGTACTGTCTATGAGGGCAATTTTCGTAACGGCCGGTTTCATGGCAAGGGCAAATTGCTCGGTGCTGATGGCCGAAAATACCTTGGTAATTTCCGTGAAAATGTCATCCATGGCCAAGGTGAGCTGATCAGCCCAGATGGCGTACGGTACAGCGGGGATTTCAACCTGGGTAAATACCATGGTACCGGTACCCTCATGTATCCTGATGGCCGCAGCTATACCGGAGAGTTCAGAAACAGCATTATTCATGGTGAGGGTAAGTTGGATTATCCGGATGGGACCCGGTATGAAGGACATTTTGCCCACGGGAAAAGAGATGGGGAAGGAACTCAGACCTATGCAGATGGCAGCCGCTATAGCGGCGGCTATCGTATAGGTCAGTGGCATGGGCCAGGCAAACTGGAAAATGCTGACGGGAGCGTCTATAGCGGCATGTTTGCGCTCGGCGGATTTAATGGTGAGGGGACTCTCATCTATCCTGACGGAAGTCGCTACAGCGGGATCTTTCGGCATAACAAGCGACATGGCAAGGGTGCATACTTTTCCACAGAAGGCTGGGTCTATTTTGGGCACTTTGTTGACGACCGGCAGGAGGGCACCGGTGTACTCGAATACCCGAACGGCAGCAGGTACGATGGTGAATTCATTGACGGCAAGCGGCACGGCTTCGGCACCTTTCATTATAAGGATGGTAGCGTTTATACAGGAAATTTCCGCAATGACCAGATAGAAGGAGAGGGCGAACTTACCCGGGCTGACGGTTCAAAGTTTGCCGGTGCCTTTGTGGCCGGTAAACCGGTTTATCCTGATCCGGTTGAGATACGAAGCCAGCCAACGAAAGCCATCGTTGACCAGGCATATCCGCCAGCTGAGTCTCTTGTGCCAGGTGAGGAGCAGGTGGCAGATGAAAACAGTGATGAAGTCGTACCGGCAGCAGTTGCAGCAACTTCAGCGATGGCAATGGCTGTGACCGCCGAAAGCGGAGACGCCCCTGTGGTGAATGAGATAACTTCACCTGAAGAGCTCTCACCGAATGGTGACGGGTTTGTTTACCATGATGGCCGTATCTGTCATGACAACATGACCTACGAGCCGGTGACCGGCTCGGCACAGATGCTCTTCCCGGACGGCTCAATCTATTCAGGCGGGGTGCAGGATGGTTTGATGCAGGGGGATGGAAACTTGCGTTTTGCCAATGGTGACGTCTATGAAGGTCAGTTTTCGTTTGGGAAAATCCACGGTCAAGGCATCTACACCTATTCAGATAAGCGTGAATATCGTGGTGAATTTGCAGACGGTGTAAAAAACGGAAAAGGAACGTTAACCTACCCGGATGCTACTTCATATACCGGTACATTCGTCAACGACCAGTTTTCCGGTGATGGCATTTACATTTTTGCGGACGGTTCCGTCTATGAAGGAAACTTCGACGCAGGCAAATTTAGTGGAACCGGCAGATTGACCTACAGTGACCTGAGTGTCTACCAGGGTGAATTTTTAGAAGATGTGCCCCATGGCAATGGCGTACTTGTTTCCAACGATGGGAGCAGATTTGAAGGACAGTTTGAAAAAGGCCGCCGTGATGGTACCGGCACTCTGACTCTACCGGACGGCGGGGTTGTACGCGGGGTGTTCGAAGATGATAAATTGGTGGAACGGCACTGATCTCTTGCCTCTCATGAGGCCTGTTCGACCGGATCATCAACTATATACCCGATGATATCTCCCCTGTTGACGCTCAGGGTACCAGTGAGCAATGTCTTACCTCTGATTTCTCATAATGTACTGATGAGAAATCAGGGGCAACCCGAATATCTCATCAGTTTGCTGCTTCCATAATCGGGAAATTTGAGGTGTAGTTGCAAAAATCTACTGCCCGTATCTGATAAGGAAGAGTATGGTGTCAACAGATGTGACCGGGGGGTGGGAAGAGGATGAGCCACCAACGTGAGCAAAGTATCACCTGGAAAAGAACGACACGTCAGACGTAAAAAAGCGTCGCTCTTTTGCTGAGATCAGAAAACCTTTTGAGTTTTCATGAAATATTTTGTTGAAGCGTAAGGAGGTGGGTGTGCGCTGGAGTTATAAGACAATACATTTTGAGTTGAAAAAAGAGGGATTGCTTGGTTCCGCTTTTCTTGATGTACCTGAGATCGAACAGGTGCTGAACGATTATGGGCGAGGGGGCTGGGAGTTGGTTTCGATCGTTGAGACGGGTGATGGTATTGTCGGAGTTCTCAAGCAACCCATAAATGTTGAACGTGCCGACATTGAAAGAGCCGGCTCCCGAGCAGATGCAGTTTCGGTGTTCCCGGCGGAACAAAATGTTTCCCCTGAAACGGTTGCGGTCATTGATAAGGATCTGGACCAGCAGATTGGGTTGCCTGAAGAGCCTGTTGCAAATGGTAACCATGCCTCAGGGGTGGAGCAGGCTGAATTCCCGGATCAGGTTCAGAAGTATTCGGCATCTGCCGGTGAATTGAATATCAAACGGCCTGAGCAGGCTGTAGTAGATATAACCGCCGAGTCGGAACAATCGGCGGAGGAAGATCCTGATGAACTGCGGGAACCTGCCATTACTGAAAATCAGACCGGTCAGGGTGACGAAAATGATAACAGGTCACCTTCTCAACCGGAGATTGACCGGGAAAACGATGATCGTGTGGAGGAACAGGACAGGAGGGTAGGGTCGATCCGTATCGAATAGCGTACTGATTTTAAAAAAATCTCCTGATTCTATAGAAGAGCCACGAAAATCTGTTTATTTACTTAACAGAATCGTGTTGTCAAAGGGGCTGTCTCAAATACAGGGACAGCCCCTTTGCCGTTATAGCGGGCGGCTACAACCAAAACACAGATAATTTCTCTGGCGGAGCAGTGAAAGCGGAATAATTATCTTATCAGGTTTCTCTTTAGGAGTACTACCCGGCAGTTTTTGGGAAATGGTATTTGGTTGGAGATCAGATGGGACTATTACGACGTGTTGATCGCAAAAAATTCAAAGAAATTACCTACCCGCATCTTGATTTTCTTTACAACATGGCTCTGAAATATTCCATGAAGCCATACGACGCTGAAGATCTGGTGCAGGAGACGATGTATACAGCTTTTCGCAAATTTCACCAGTTACGGGATCAGCAAAAATGCAGGGCATGGCTGTTTTCCATACTGCGGAGTCATTTTCTGCGTGACCGGCGACAGTTTGTCAGACGTCCCTTGCTCGATGATGGCAGCGGCTATCTGAAGAATATTCAGGCGGAAGGAGCGGAAGACTTTGCAGAGGTGCTTGATAAGAAGATGAACAAGGCCAGGGTCCTGCAGGCGTTGGAAAAATTACCTGAAAAATTTAAAACGGTGGTAGTTCTGTACTACATGGAGGATATGACCTACCAGGAGATCTCGGGATTTCTCGATATTCCCATAGGGACCGTTATGTCCAGACTCAACAGGGGAAAGAAGCAATTGAAAAAAATACTGTTAAAATCAGTAGGTACAGCGAGGAAGGGTGGCAAAGTGATGAGACTGATCGGGGTATTGCTGTAGGAGACGGACCATGAAATGTGAACAATTTAAAACATGGTTGGAAAACAGGGATACCCATGATATTTCCGAAGCTGATAAAGCACGGCGACATGCCACCCAGTGCCATTGTTGTAGTGAACTCATGGCACATGATGAAGCATTGGACCGTCATATAGGCGCCTTGCTCGCCAGGGAGACTGTGCCATCACACTTGGAAAACATCGTGGACCTCAATCTCGAGCGCATTCTGCCGCAAAGAGGGACCAGGAGCATCTGGGCTCTGGTTGCAGTTTGCTGTATCGTGCTGCTGGCGGCAATTCCCTTTCAGGGTTGGATTACAGGGAAACGGGGGGAGCAACCGATGCTGTCCATGGAGCAATTGGGGGGCTATATCCTTGCTGATTATCAGTATCATGGCGACGGAGGCGTTGGTTTTGAACCGGTTAAGGATGCAGCAATCTGGCTCAATGCCAACCTTCACACCAGGCAGCTTCCGCCGGAGCGGATCGTTGCAGGGTATACGGTCAAATATGCTCGGTTATGTAAACTCGGAGAGTGTCTGGCAGTACATCTGGTTTATGAAAAAGGTGGGAAACGTATATCTGTTTTTGTCATGGATAAAAGTAACGTGGACGGCAGCTTCGAGCAAGACAGGCTCTATGCCGTGGCTACAGGAAATACGAATATCCTGCTTAGCAGCCAGAACAAATATCTCTATGCCGTGATAGGTATTTGAATGTCAGTTTTTTGTTCGGCAACCGAGCCGGTTACGAATTTTGCACACTGGCGTACGGGAAAGTGCAAATATTTCCCGTTGGTTACAGGGTACTGCAAAAGGGATTAAATTAAGATATTCGTTAAGTGCCTGTATGTATGGGGTAAAGAAAAAAACGAGAATTTTCAGCAGAATGGCACCACTCTTGTAATAAGGATAGGCGAGAACTCAATTTCTCTTTTCCCCCCTATAAAAGCGCCCGGCTCAATTGTGAGCCAGGCGCTTTTCTTTTAGTTGAGAAGCATTGCTCTGTACTCCAATCAGCGCTTTTCATGTCAGTGTCGGGGTAGAAGTACGGTTGGCATGGTTCATAGTTTTAAGCCTCGAACCTGATATTTGCTGAACTGCAGAGAGGTGCGGTCGGTAACCAGTGCTCCAGGGTAGGAAGTACCCTGGAGCACTGGTGCGATGGGTCGTTGGTTAGCCCAGGTTCAACAGACTTCCAACCTGAAACACTATTGTGGCAAGAGCAAAGGCAAAGACGGTATTAAAGCCCATGGAGAATGCGGCCCATTTCCAGTTTGATTCCCTGGCGATACAGACTACGGTCACAAAACAGGGCGCATAGAACATTATGAATACCAGAACAGCCACGGCGGATACTTTGTTCCAGCCCGGATCATTCTGCAGTCGCTGCCCTAAAGAGCGGGACTCTTCCACATCGACTTCACCCATGGAATAAGCTGTTCCGAGCGTGGAGACGATCACTTCCTTGGCAGCAATTCCACCTACCAGGGCGATATTTGTCCTCCAGTCAAAACCTGCCACTTCGCTTATCGGTTCAAGAGAAGTGCCGATGCGACCAGCAAATGAATGACGAAGAGCGGACTCTGATTCCGCATTGTCGATGGTCAGCAGCTCAGATTTTAGAATGAGAGCATTCTCCGAGAGCTCTTCCGCACCAGCTTCAAGCTCAGATGCAATTTCCGGAGAGGCAGTCGCCATAACTGCTTCCCTCTTTCCCTCAAAGACAGCTCTCTCGGTGTCGGGTATGCCGGGAAAGGTCATCAATGCCCAGAGCAGGATAGAGATACCAAGAATTACAGTACCGGCCTTTTTAATGTATTGCCAGGTACGTTCCCAGGTGTGGATGAGAAGGCCGCGCATGGTCGGGAAGCGGTAAGGCGGCAATTCCATGACAAACGGAGTCGGTTCACCACGAAGCACTGTGGAGCGCAGCAATTTGGCTGCCAGCAGGGCCACAACCCAGGCAAGCAGAGTGAAGATAAACATGTACATTGCCTGGCTCTCGCTGAAGAAGGCACCAATCAGCAGGGCAAGTACTGGAATCTTGGCACCGCAGTTCATGAACGGCGCCGTGAGCAGGGTGGCCATACGCTCTTTCGGTGAGCGCAGGGTTCTGGTGGCCATAACACCCGGCACCGCGCAGCCGCCGGCTATTCCACCGGAAACAATAAACGGCATGACGGAAGAACCGTGCAGGCCGAAAATGCGGAAAATGCGGTCCATCATGTAGGCTATCCGCGCAAGGTAGCCAGAATCCTCAAGAATCGCGATGCCGAAGAACATCAGCATAATGAGTGGTACGAAGCCGAGAACGCCTCCGACACCATCGATAATACCGGAGACAATCATCGATTTGAGCAGGCCGTCGGGCATATGAGCTTCAACCGCATCGCCCAGCCAGGCAAATCCGTTTTCGAGCCAGCCAACGGGAATTTCACTCCAGGAGAAGGTCACGTGATAGAGCCCGAAGATGACACCAAGCATCACCAGCGGCCCCAGCAAGCGGTTGGTTAATACTTTGTCGATCTTATCAGACAGGTAGAGGCGGTCGCTGTCGAACTTCTGGGTGATAACTCCCTGGCGCACGATGGACTTGATATACCCGTAACGATGGTCGGCAATAAGTGCTTCTGGATATACCTCCAGAGTTTTCAGGGTGTGTTTGCTGACTTTCTCGACAATGGCTTCCAGTTTGGCAGCGATCTGGGACTGGGCAGCGCGGCCTACTTCAAGAATCTGCTCATCGTTTTCCAGGTATTTGATGGCGGAATAACCGGCAGGGTAGGTGGTAGTCAGAAAGTTGTTTTCCTCGATTATATCTACAATTTCCTGTCGGCTCTGATCAATGTCCTTGCCGTAGGTGATATTG
This sequence comes from Desulfosediminicola ganghwensis, assembly GCF_005116675.2. Classification (NCBI taxonomy): domain Bacteria; kingdom Pseudomonadati; phylum Thermodesulfobacteriota; class Desulfobulbia; order Desulfobulbales; family Desulfocapsaceae; genus Desulfosediminicola; species Desulfosediminicola ganghwensis. The sequence continues at coordinate 4,489,369 of NZ_CP050699.1, read as the reverse complement.
CATAAGGAAGAGCTTGTGCGTTGGGAATTCCCGGCAACTGTGATAACAGCTTCAAGCAGTTCTTCTTTCCCTTTCCCTGATCTTGCGATAATGGGGACGACCGGTACACCGAGCAGCTTGGATAACTTGTCTGTCTTGATGTCAATACCGCGATCGTGAGCCACATCCATCATATTCAGGGCTATTACCATCGGCACTCCGAGTTCAAGGAACTGGCAGGTGAGGTACAGGTTGCGCTCAAGATTTGAAGCGTCGACGATGTTCACCACAACATCTGGTTTTTGTTGGACAAGAAAATCCCTCGCAACAAGTTCCTCGGCCGAATAAGCGGTCATGGAGTAGGTACCGGGGAGGTCTGTAATAACTATCTCACGGCTGTTGTATCGGGTACGCCCTTCTTTGTGATCAACTGTGATACCGGGATAGTTGCCCACATGCTGTCGCGCGCCTGTGAGGGTATTGAATAATGTGGTCTTGCCGGCATTGGGGTTGCCGGCAAGTGCCATGGTAATATGGGTATTCATAATAAAATTTCGATGACAAAAGATAAAAAAAGGAAAAAGGCAACTTTATTGAATATCGACCTGAATATGATCGGCTTCACTGTTTCTCAGGGTTAGAGTGGTGTTGAGCACTCTGAGGGCCACAGGGTCTTTCAGCGGAGCTTTGCCGCAGATGGTGACCTGGGTGCCGGGAACCAGACCCATTTCGCGAAGCCGGCGGCCCAGTTCGCCCGTGGCTTTAACGGCCTGTATTAAGCCGCTTTGCCCCTTTTTCATTTGTCGTAAGGGAATTGTTGTCATTTCCTCTCTCCGGATAGAAATCAATGTAAAAATTACAGCCACCAGTGCCTCATTACGGCAAAGGCAACTGCCTAAATCTTTTTGGATTGCTCTTTGCAGTCAGAGACTGAACAGCCTGAACAACTGCAGCCGCATGACATCTCTGATTTGGGATCAACGGCAGACCGAACTGCTTTGTAAAATTTGTTCCCAATGTAGAGCGCGCAGCAGGCAAGTATGCACCAGAGAATTATGTGTTCAAGCATTGTTGTATTCTCCACAAATGTTTAGCTAAGCCTAAAACGAATGGCCAAAAAAAAAGTTGAACCTTGAGCGTGGGCTATCTCAGTCAGTTGTTACCAGTATGTTTTCTGAGATAGACCTGTCCAGGCAGATATTACCGCCGTAGACCTTGACCACACATTGATGACCGTTTGCAGGGCAGATCAATTCTGCTTCAGAACCAGGGAAGAGTCCAAGAGAGGCGATTTTGGCACATAACTTGCGATCTCCTGTAATCTTGCAAACCCGAACCTTTCCGGCCTTGCATCGGCTGGAGAGCGGTGTTGTCTGATTATCCTCTTTGCTCTGGAAAAAGCATCCTTTCAACTGTTTTTTCCAACAACCTTTTTTGAACATCCCGGTCACCATGGTTCGTTTATTAAAGTGCAATATGTAGTGATTAGGTACAACAAACAAGAACGGGTGTCAATACATTCTTAAGAGCTCCTAAATAAAAATTAGACCCCTCTAACACAGATGTGATATGAGGAGAGTGAGGCGAGGAATGTGGAACAACTTTGCCAGAGGAACCGCTCGGAATCTTGGAGGAAAGAAGGAAAAAAGAAAACTCTCCCTGGTCTTGTTCGCCGGGGAGGGTTTTCTTTTGCTCATCGACAGAAGTCCGCAGACTTCTGTCGTTGCGTTCGGGATTTAGCCTTTCTGCTGTGCTTTAGCCCATGAGTCACGGAGGGTCACTATGCGGTTGAAGGCTGGTTTACCAGGCTGAGAGTCTATGGGATCTGCGGAGAAGTATCCGGTACGCTCAAACTGAACCTGCCTGCCGGGAGCTATCTCCGCGAGTGAGGCTTCAGCTTTGGCATGCTCGATTACCACTTTTGAGTCAGGGTTCAGATGCTCAAGGAAGCTGACCTCTTTATCGGCATCAGGGTTTTCGTGATTGAACAGGCGATCGTAAAGCCGAACCTGGCAATCAACACTCTTGTCTGCGGATACCCAGTGGATGGTGCCTTTGACTTTTCTGCCGTCAGGGGCGGATCCGCCTTTTGTCTCAGGGTCATATGTACAATGGATTGCTGTGATATTACCTTCTTCATCCTTGTCATATGAAACACAGGTTATAAGATAACCATACCTGAGGCGAACTTCACGGCCGGGTCCGAGCCGGTGGAATTTCCGCGGTGGTTCTTCCATGAAATCCGATCGTTCGATGTAGAGCTCACGGGTGAACGGCAACTCACGGGTACCCATCTCCGGGTTCTTGGGATGATTTTTAGCGGTAACCATCTCAACAAGATCCTCAGGGTAATTGTCGATGATGACCTTGAGCGGATCCAGCACACACATGACACGTTCGGCTTTCGGGTCGAGGTCATCCCTGATCGATTTTTCCAGCACGCCCATATCAATCCAGCTCGATTTCTTGCCGACACCGATGGTGGAGCAGAAGTTGCGGATTGACTCCGGAGTATAACCTCTGCGGCGAAGACCGGAAATGGTGAGCATACGTGGATCGTCCCAGCCTTCCACATAGTTCTCGTTGACCAACTGCAGCAGCTTACGCTTGCTCATTACCGTGTAGGTAAGGTTGAGTCGGGCAAATTCGATCTGGCGCGGATGACACGGGGTCTCGAGGGTGTCGAGCACCCAGTCGTACAGAGGGCGATGGTCTTCAAACTCCAATGTACAGAGAGAGTGGGTGATACCCTCTATCATATCAGAAAGACAGTGGGTATAGTCGTACATCGGGTAGATGCACCAGGTATCACCGGTTCTGTGGTGGTCGGTCTTGAGGATGCGGTAAATGACCGGATCGCGCATATTGAGGTTTGGCGAGGCCATATCGATTTTTGCACGCAGTACTCTGCTGCCATCTGGGTATTCGCCAGCCTTCATTCCCTCGAAGAGTTCAAGGTTTTCCTCAATGCTGCGATTGCGGTATGGACTCTCTTTGCCGGGCTCGGTGAGAGTGCCGCGGTATTGGCGAATTTCGTCACCGGTCAGGTCGCAGACATATGCCTTGCCGGTCTTGATCAGCTGAACAGCGTACTCATAGAGCTTCTCGAAGTAATCCGAAGCAAAGTAAAGATGATTGCCCCAATCGAAGCCAAGCCATTTCACATCCTGCTGAATAGACTCAACATACTTGGTCTCTTCCTTGCTCGGGTTGGTATCGTCGAAACGCATATGGCAGATAGCATTGTTTTCGACGGCGATACCGAAGTTCAGGCAGATTGACTTAGCATGGCCTATGTGCAGAAAGCCGTTTGGCTCGGGTGGAAAACGGGTCACAGGTGTTGCGTGTTTACCGGTTTCCAGATCTTCGGCTATGATCTGGCGGATAAAGTCTAAAGGCTTTTCTTCCAGTTTTTCTTTTGGTTCCATAGTATTGTATAAAGGTCGAATCTCAGGCTTTTGGTTTTAGGCCGGATACAATTTTGCTACTTCGCGCAGGCGGCGCACCACTCTTTCCTGACCGATAGTCACCAGGATGTCAAACATCGATGGTCCTGCAAGCTGGCCGGTGACCACGGTTCGCATACCATTGATGATGATGCCCGGCTTGATTTCAAGCTCGTCGGCGAGTTCACGTGCCACTCTTTCAGTCTCTTCCAGGTTAAAATCGCTCAGCTGCTCGAAACGATCTGCCAGCATGGGGAACCACTCTTTCAGCTCCTCGTACTTGAGCACATTCTTTTTCAGGGGCTTCTCCTCAACGTCGAAGTCATCGGCGAAATAAGCGCGGCCACGACTGGTGAAATCTTTGAGGGTGTGAAAGCGGTCACGGATCATATCCAATGTATGATGATACCACTGTTGCTTCTCACCTGCATAGGCTTCATCCCAGAGTCCTTCAGCTTTAAGCTCTACTTTCACGAGCTCACCGAGTTCTGTGATGTCCATGGTGCGGAGGTAGTGCTCATTAATGGCAATCGCTTTCGGGTCGGTGAAGAACTTGGCGTCACCCTTATTATAGTTGAACACCGAGCTGGATTTGTTAATGCGCTCGAGGGTGAATGCTTCGATGAGCTCTTCTTTGGTGTAGAATTCTTTGTCATCACCTGCGGACCAGCCTAGCAGCACCAGGAAGTTATTGAACGCCCAGGGCAGAAAGCCTTTGTCACGATAGAACTGGACAGCGACAATCTCACCGTGGCTGCGTTTGGAGATCTTGGCCTTTTTGGTGTCCAGCGTCAGTGGCATATGGGCAAAGACCGGTACCGGTGCTTCAAGTGCTTCGTAGAGCAGGATCTGCTTGATGGTGTTGGTCATATGATCCTGGCCACGGACAACGTGACTGATGCGGTCGCGGATATCATCGACAACATTGCAGAGCAGGTAGAGCGGCTTGCCGTTTGAGCGGACGATGACGAAATCATCTACTTCTTTGATATCGCATTCGATTCTGCCGAGAATTTTATCATCATAGCCGATTCTTCTGTCACCTTCCGGAACCCTGAAGCGGATAACGTACGGAATGCCTGCTGCCTCTTTGGCGTTGATTTCCTCTTCGCTCAGCCCGGCACAGGTGCCGTCATAGCCGAGGTTCTGTTTGGCAGCCAGGGCAGCCTCACGCTTGGCATCCAGTTGTTCTTTGGTGCAGAAACATTTATAGGCCTTGCCCTCAGCCAGGAGGCGCTCGGCGGCGGCTTTGTGGTCGGCTGAGAATTCGGTCTGGAAATATGGTCCTTCGTCAAAATCAATGCCGAGCCACTCGAGTCCATCAATGATTCCCTGGATGGATTCCTGGGTGGAGCGCTCTGTATCGGTGTCCTCAATTCTGAGGATGAGCTTGCCGCCGGTTTTTTTGGCGTAAAGCCAGTTGTAAAGCGCAGTTCGAGCTCCGCCGATGTGGAGGTAGCCGGTAGGGCTCGGTGGAAAACGTAATCGTGTCTCGGTCATTTGGATAATACTCCTGTCAGAACTTTATTTCCTAAATCCGTACTGTTGGACTACCGGATATTGTGGCTATGCAGAATAGTGGTAAGCACGAATTCACGCAAGTGCATCGTGATACTTTTTCGCAGGCGAAAACGCCAGCCTCTGGCGTGGCGAAATTACAGAAAAATTGTGAGAATCATCTCGACTTATCTGAGCTGCGGATAGAGTTTTCGTGCATGCTATATATACATAATGGGATCATTGTTCAATACCAATGATCTGAATTCCTGATGAGATCGGTCTATACATTTGATCGTGCGGGTGTGTGTGACGGCCGGCGCCGATATTTTTGGTTGTTCTCCCCTGGTTAACCCAGTATATTTTTTTGAATTTAACAGATTAGGTAACGTTTCTTCCTGATGTCGCGGCGGGCGATTTTAGTGCGCCTTGTTTTTGTGTTGTGTGAAAATTCACTGTGTTGGCTCTTCTCCCTTAGCTGGCGCTGCATAGCGGAGTGGTCGCCATAACCCTGAAACGTGCAAGCGAAAGAAAGGAGTAGAGATGAAAGTACTGGTCAGTGATAATCTTTCCCCAGTAGGGGTAAAGGTCCTTGAAGAGGCTGGTCTCGATGTGGATGTGCGTACGGGACTGGCTCCGGAAGAATTGCAGGAGATAATCGGGCAGTACCAGGGGCTGGTGATCCGTAGTTCCACCAAAGTTACCAAGGAACTGCTTGCAGCAGCAAAAAATCTGAAAGTTGTCGGCAGGGCAGGCATAGGCCTCGACAATGTAGACATCCCGGCTGCCAGTGCCGAGGGAGTGGTGGTGATGAACGCACCAGACGGCAATGCCGTAACCACTGCCGAGCACGCAATTTCCATGATGCTGGCGCTTGCCCGCAACATCCCCCAGGCTACAGCCTCCATGAAAGCCGGCAAGTGGGAGAAGAAGAAATTCATGGGCAGGGAGGTGACAGGTAAGACGCTGGGTATTATTGGTATAGGTCGTATCGGCTCGATCGCTGCGAGCAGGGCTCAGGGCTTGAAAATGAAGACCATTGCCTATGACCCTCACATGCCGCCTGATACGGCCGAAAGAAACGGGGTTGAGTTAGTCAGCCTGGAAGAGTTGGCGAAACGGTCAGATTTTATCACGGTTCATGTGCCGAAGACGAAAGAGACCGCCAACCTTGTGTCCCACGAGTTCTTTAGGAACATGAAAAGTGATGCGATGTTCATCGATTGCGCACGGGGAGGTGTATGCGATGAACAGGCGCTCTATCATGCCCTTAACGACCGGTTAATTGGTGGTGCCGCGCTGGATGTGTTTGCTAATGAGCCGACCAGTCACGATAACTGCCCTCTGCTCGGTCTTGATAATTTTATCTGCACACCGCATCTTGGTGCTTCCACCAGTGAGGCGCAGGAAAATGTTGCACTCATAATCGCGGAGCAGATTGCCGATTTTCTCCTGCACGGTACAGTGACCAACGCCATCAACGTACCTTCGGTGAGCAGCGAAGTGCTGGCGCAGGTCGGTCCGTACCTGACCCTGGGAGAAATGCTTGGTACTATGCAGATGCAACTCTCCCAGGGCGGGGTGAAAGAAGTGAACGTGGAGTATAGCGGTGAGCTGGCTGATGTAAATACCAGCCCTGTAACCGTAGCCTTTTTGAAAGGGTTGTTTACGCCAATTCTAAAAGATGCGGTGAACTACGTGAACGCCCCTGTGGTGGCACGAGACAGGGGAATACGGGTGGTGGAGTCCAAATCGGACAGAGCCGGCGATTTTACCAACACGCTCACAGCCAGAGTAGTTTCGGAGGAGGGTGAAAATATCCTGGTCGGTACTGTCTTCGGTAAAAATGAGCCGCGTTTGGTAAGGTTAAACTCTTTTCGCCTCGAAGCTTTACCCTCCGGGCCGATGCTGCTGGTATTCAACAAGGATGTTCCAGGGGTGATTGGTGCTCTGGGGACAACGCTTGGTGATAACGGGGTAAATATTTCCAGAATGACTGTGGGACGTGAGGAAACGAGTAATCAGAATATCATTCTGCTCAGTACCGATCAGTTGATCTCAAAAGAGCTGTTAGAAAAAGTTCGCGCCCTTAAACACATTGACGCAGCACAGGGACTGAATTTAAATGGATTTTAGCCCGTTTTCAAAGGCGGGATAATTGTCAGAGAGAAAAAAGGAACCTACCATGACAGAGAAAGCAGCAAAAGATACAGTGCAATCCCCAGAGGATTGTGCTTGTGAGGAAGGAAAGGTGCCGAATACAAAAGGGCAGTGCGTAATGCCGGAGGTAACTTTTTCGGCGTTTGTGATGTCTCTGAATACTTCGGTCCTCTACCACCTGGGCGAAATAAGGGACCCACAGACCGGTAAAACCGAAATTAATCATGAGCTGGCCAGGCATGCCATCGATACCCTGGTGATGCTGCAGGAAAAGACCAAAGGCAACCTCTCCACCGAGGAAGAGGAGATGCTGAAGAATATAGTCTATGACGTTAAGCTGCGTTTTGTTAAAGCGGTGAAATAACATTTTGAAATAATTGTGTGTCCCTGGTCATCTTGTACGTTGATTCGGGGGTGGATGAAAGGAGTTGCTGTGGGTGGTGAAGTGTTGCATTTGCAGGCGCCCTGCAAGATAAATATGATGTTGCGGGTTGTCGGCAGAAGGGTTGATGGGTATCATGAACTTGAAACCTGGATGCAGAAACTTGATCTTTACGACGAGATCGAGCTTGAGCTTACCTCACAACCCGGTATCACGCTGGTGTGTGATGACCCCGACTTACCCGTCGATGAGACGAATCTGGCTTACAGGGCCGCAAAGATTTATTTTGAATCGAGCAAGAGGGCAAAAGGTTTTGGTGCAGCTCTTAATTTAAAAAAAAGAATTCCTTCAGGAGCAGGTCTGGGTGGCGGCAGCAGTGATGCCGGAACGGTGCTCAGAGGCCTGAATCATCACTTCGGAGATGAGTTTTCCCAGGAGGAACTGGTGAGAAAGGCGGCCTGCTTAGGCGCTGATGTTCCGTTTTTTGTTGTTCCCTATAGTGCGGTAATGGCAACGGGCATCGGTGAAGTAATGCAGCCGGTGGAACCTCTTACCTCATGCACCATCGTTTTGGTCAACCCTGGCTTTTCGGTTTCTACAAAATGGGTTTTTGAAAATTTAGCGTTGACAACTAAAATCGAAGAGTCTATATTACCTCGCTTTCGAAAACACGATATCGAAACCTTGTCGTACAACGATATGTGTAACGATCTGGAGCTGGTTACCAGCATGAAGTTTTCGGAAATTGAGCAGATGAAGCATGATCTACTCAATACCGGTGCTTCGCGGGCGATGATGTCCGGAAGCGGACCGACAGTGTTCGGTGTTTTTCCTGATGACAAGTCCGGTCAGGTAGCTGTACAAGACGCGGCAGAAATGTTGCGTCAGCAATATAAAGATGGAGTTTTTGTTACTCGATCGTGCGTTGGGGCGTGGCCAAGCGGTCAAGGCACCGGGTTTTGATCCCGGCATTCGGAGGTTCGAATCCTCCCGCCCCAGCCATTTTTGCGTTTGTATTATACTCTGTCCAAACACCACAAAAGTAGAACAATGCCAAAAGCACTGAAGGTAGTAACCGGTAATGCCCACCCCGAGCTGGCCCAGGAGATATGTAAACATCTCGGTCAGCCCCTCACAGCATCTGACGTTCGCAAATTCAGCGACGGTGAGATTTTCGTTGAAATCCAGGAAAATGTTCGCGGTGCGGATGTTTTTGTTGTTCAGCCAACCTGTCGGCCGGTTAACGACCACTTGATGGAACTGGTGATCATGGTGGATGCGCTTCGCCGCGCCTCAGCCAGAAGGATTACCGCTGTCGTTCCATATTATGGCTATGCCCGCCAGGACAGAAAAAATGCGCCACGCGTACCCATCACCGCAAAAGTTGTTGCCGAGATGTTTATGGCTGTGGGCGTTCGCAGGGTACTCTGCATGGACCTGCACGCAGGCCAGATCCAGGGGTTCTTCAATATCCCTGTAGATCATCTGTATGCTGCGCCGGTTCTGCTTGATTACATCAAAGACCAGTTTGAAGACGTGATTATGGTTTCACCCGATGCGGGTGGTGTTGAGCGGACTCGCGCTTTTGCCAAACGCATGAACGCCGGGCTGGCCATTATCGATAAGCGTCGCGATCGTCCCAACGAGTGTGAAGCGATGCACGTGATCGGCGATGTTCGCGGTAAGACCGCCATCCTGATGGATGATATGGTCGATACCGCAGGCACCCTCTGTAACGGTGCAGAGACTTTGATAAAGAATGGCGCCAAAGAAGTGCATGCCTGCTGCAGTCATCCGGTTCTCTCCGGCCCTGCCGTAGAGCGACTCAACAACTCTGTATTGAAATCACTGGTAGTCACGAACTCTGTTCCGCTTCTCCCTGAGGCAGCGGCCTGTGACAAGATCAAGGTTCTTTCAGTTTCAGAGCTGCTTGCAAACGCTATTAAACGCATTCACAACGAAGATTCTGTCAGCTCGCTCTTTGTGTAAGTTCGGGCTGATCTGATAAATAGAAACAGTTTTATTTTTTTTTACAACTCGGACGTCTGTATACCTATCAACGGCGTACAAAAAGGCGAGCCCAGGAGGAATTATGATTCAGGTAGATATAAGCGCGGCTGTTAGAGCCGTTAGCGGAAAAGGTTATATGCGTCGTCTTCGTATGGAAGGCCTTACCCCAGCCGTTGTTTACGGAAAGGGTGGAGAGGCCCAGATGCTGCAGATGGACACTAAAACCCTCTCAGCAACCCTGATGGAGATCGTTAGACGTAACGCTATTGTTACTCTGAAAATCGACGAGGTTGGTGAAAAGAGTGTCATGGTGAAAGAGCTGCAAACCGATCCAATCAGAGACACCTTGATCCACGCAGATTTCTGCGAGATCGACCTTGATAAAGAAAAACAGTTTAAAGTGCCTGTTAAATTCAAAGGTACCGCTAAAGGTGTTGACCTTGGTGGTAGCCTTGAAGTTATGGCTACCTCAGTTGTTCTTGAGGCTAAGCCGCTTGATATTCCGGATGAGGTTACTCTTGATATCAGTGGCCTGAACATTGGTGACCAGTTGAAATTCTCTGCAATTGAGATTGCCGAGAACGTAAAAATGGTTTCCAACCCGGATGCAACCTGCGTTGGTGTAACCAAATAATTCGGGCAGGTCATCAGGCAGGCAGCTTCAAAGATCAAAATTGCATTTTTGCTGACTGTTTATAATCCGGAAGGGGATATGTTCCTTCCGGATTTTTTATTGTATGTGAAACACTTTTGGTTCAATGGCAGATACCGAATTTCTAGTAGTAGGTCTTGGTAACCCGGGTCAGAAATACGCTGACACTCGTCATAATGTTGGTTTTGTCATCATAGATGAACTTGCCAGACGATGGGGCAGCGAGCTTTCCCTTGAAAAATGGAACGCCCGCTCTTGTCGCATTTCCCGCTGGGGCTCACGAATCAATCTGGTGAAGCCCATGACCTTCATGAACCTGAGCGGCAAAGCCGTGGCAGAGTTCGTCCGCTTTTATAAGGTGCCGGTAGAGAACATCGTAGTGATTCATGATGACCTCGATATGAACCCCGGGCGCCTGAAACTCGTACGTGGTGGTGGCGCTGGCGGTCACAATGGTATTCGCTCCATGACCGAGTCTCTTGGATCAAATAATTTTTATCGACTTAAAGTAGGAATAGGCCGTCCTGGTAAAGGTGATGTCCACCCTGATTTTCCGGTAGATAAATATGTCCTCTCCAGCATGTCCGGTGAAGAGGTTGATCTGGTGAATGAACGCGTTACTTTCATCGAAGATGGATTGCAGTTCCTTATTACAGAGGGACCCGCGAGAGCCATGAGCCTGATCAACAGTATCAAATAGCCTGAAAAACCTTCATATAGTCCCGTCGTTATCTTTATGAGAGCGAATTATCGGGAAAAGTAAGGGCAAGATTATGCTAGATATGGTATAATGACCCTTGGTTTTCATGATACGCAGGCGCGCACTCATGGTCAGAACTCTGAACTTTGGGTTATCGAGTCTGCATGTTTTGCTCCTTACTGAAGGAGACAAAACCGGCTTTTGCATGTTTAGCTTTGTTTGTAGCAGCTGTACAGGGAAAAGTCATTTTCGAGTTTTAATGTAGTATCCGACAGAGGAGAAAGTAGTGTTTGCTGAAGGTGATATGGCGGTTTATCCGGCCCACGGCGTAGGTGTTATTAAAGCTATTGAAACTCAATCTGTTGCAGGTGTCGATCACACCTTTTATGTATTGGAAATTCTTGAGAACGGAATGACCATCATGATTCCGACAGCCAGTAGTGAGAATGTTGGTCTCAGAGCGATTGTAAACAAGAAGCAGGTCGATGAAGTGATCGATATTCTCGAAGACAGGTCAACCGAGATTGGCAGTCAGACCTGGAATCGGCGTTATCGCGACTATATGGAAAAAATCAAGACTGGTTCTGTCCATGAAGTTGCCGAGGTTCTTCGTGATCTCTTCCTGCTGAGTGTTGATAAAGATCTTTCCTACGGTGAAAAGAAGATGCTTGATACTGCAAAAAGTTTGCTGGTAAAAGAGCTCTCTCTGGCACAACAGATTGAAGAAGCATCGGTTTCCCAGAAAATCGATACTATCTTTGCATAAATTTTCTTATTAATTATTGACTGAGCGGCAGCATTTCTCCTGCCCGATTGAGAAGAAATGAAATCAGCTCAATACGAAAGTGAGACAGAGTTGGGTGAAGATGAGACAATCTCTCTTCAGGTCGAGCCGACCACTGCCGGTGTACGGCTCGATCACCTGCTCGTCCAGCAAATTCCTGATGTTTCCCGTTCACGTATCATATCGTCTATAAAGTCAGGTCTTATCCTGGTGGATGGGGAGCCGTCTAAAGCCGGTTACAAGCTCAAAGCAGGGCAAAAGGTGACAGGATCGCTCTACGAGCCACCTCCGCTCTCTGTTGCTCCCGAAGAAATAGAATTTCCGATTATCTTCGAAGATGATGCTTTACTTGTCATCTCAAAGCCTCCTGGCCTGGTTGTTCACCCTGGCAGTGGAAATCACAATGGAACTCTGGTCAATGGCCTGCTTTATCACTGTGCCAATATTGAAGGGGTGGGTGATTCAATTCGCCCCGGTATAGTTCACAGGCTCGATAAAGATACCTCCGGCATAATGGTGGTCGCCAAGAATGAAACGGTGCACCGGCAGTTGGTGGAGATGTTCAAGAATCGTGATATCGACAAGCAGTACCTTGCGATCGTGCATGGAGTACCAGACAGGGTCGAAGGTCGAATTGTTGCACCGATAGGCCGGCACTCTGTCAACAGACAGAAAATGGCTATTCGCGAAGGCACTTCAGGCCGGTACGCAGCAAGTAGCTGGCGCGTGGAAGAGGAGTATGGCCTACGATATGCACTGCTGCGGGTAAACATCGAAACAGGGCGGACCCACCAGATTCGTGTGCACATGGCACATATAAAGCATCCGGTAGCGGGTGATACGGTGTATGGTCCCGGGCGAAACAACCGGATGTTCCCGCGACAGATGCTCCATGCTTTCAAACTTGTCTTTAAGCATCCTGTAACCGGTCGAAAAATGTCATTCACAGCACCTCTGTGGGAAGATATGCAGGGGATTTGTGATTCTTTAAGCGAATAAAGTCAGTAATTACTTGACTACAGATGAATATCGCATTAACAGGGACTGTCGGGTCTGGTAAGAGCGTGGTTGCTGCCATGCTTTCCGGCTGGCTGCAATGTCGCTCCATTGATACCGACGCAGTGAGTCGGTTATTGCTGCAACCCGGTCAATCTGCCTATCTCGCCCTGCAGCAGCGATGGGGGAGTCGTTTTATAAGTTCGAGCGGAGATGTGGACAGAGCGGCGTTACGAAAAGCGATTTTTGCTGATACGAACCTGAAAAAGCAGCTCGAGGCATTGCTCCATAGTGATATACGGTCATATGTCACCAGGCAGATGGAGATCGAAGCGGCGGCGGGAAAGCACCTGTTGGTTGAAGTACCTCTACTTTTTGAAGTAGGCTGGCAGAATGATTTTGATCATACCATTGCAGTCTATGTGCCGACAGCTCTCAGCGTAAAGCGTACCATGCTGCGCGACACTGTTTCTGAGGCAGAGGCTGAGGCGGTGGTGGCAGCACAAATCAGTGCGGAAGAGAAGGCACTGATGGCTGACAGTGTCATAAATAATTCGGGAGTTTGGGGGGCCACGGTACTGCAGGTTTCCCATTTAGCCAGGAATCTGCAAGAGCTTGGATTGGAATAAAAAAAGCCAAGTTATATTGGCTTTAAAAGCTTGACAGCAAAGGGGAGAGCACGTATAAGAAATGTGTGGCCAGAGAAAAAAGCCCCTGCCTCCTGATGAGTCTTTTGTTCCAGCAGATGTACAATCCAGTTCAATAGAGCACCCTCTCAGGTAGGTGTATTTTTCCGTGTTAAATTCCTGAAAATTACTGTTGCTTAGCTTCAGGCCCAATATTCCACTCTAAAGCAGATCTAATACACTAAAAATACTGATTACAAACATAGGCCTCGCAGACAGTTTTTAGAAAACAACTGGTTTGCCGGGAATGTTTTTTTATAAATTAATCATGCAGATGCATGCCCTTAGTCGACTACTTTATGTTGGCGGGGATGATATACAACTTTAGCAAAATGCCAAAGGATCCTGCCAAAAGATTGAAAAGGAGAGACTCGTTAATGAATCTGGCGGAATTAAAGCTTAAGAAGATCGGTGAGCTGGTAAAGCTCGCCCGTGAGTACAACGTGGAAGGCTTCAGCTCAATGCGGAAGCAGGAGCTGATATTTGCCTTACTCCAGGCCCAGGCCGATAAAGACGGCAAAATGCGGGGGAGTGGTGTACTGGAAATTCTGCCAGACGGTTTCGGGTTCCTGAGGGCTCCGGATTATAACTACTTACCGGGCCCGGATGATATCTATGTCTCCCCATCTCAGATCCGCAGGTTGAACCTGCGAACCGGCGATGTGATTGACGGTCTGGTTCGTGCTCCCAAAGAAGGTGAGCGTTATTTCGCCTTGCTGAAAGTTGAGAGTGTCAACTTTGATCCGCCTGAGGCATCGAAGCAAAAGACTCTGTTCGGTAACCTTACTCCACTTCATCCAAACGAAAAATTCACGCTTGAGTGGCAGCCTGACAACTACTCAATGCGGGTTATGGACATGTTTGCCCCGATTGGTAAAGGGCAGCGAGGGCTGATAGTTGCACCTCCACGTACTGGTAAAACGGTATTGATGCAGAAAATTGCCAACTCAATTGTCCGAAACCACAAGGAAGTGTACCTTATCGTACTGCTCATCGACGAGCGTCCGGAAGAGGTTACAGAGATGACCCGTTCGGTTAAAACCGCCGAGGTTGTCAGTTCCACCTTCGATGAGCCGCCGCAGCGCCATATCCAGGTGGCTGAGATGGTTATCGAGAAGGCGAAACGTCTTGTTGAGCATAAAAAAGACGTTGTTATTCTTCTTGACTCCATCACCAGACTTGCCAGAGCGTATAATACCGTAACCCCGGCAAGTGGTAAAATTCTCTCCGGTGGTGTTGAGGCGAATGCGCTGCACAGACCGAAGCGCTTCTTCGGTGCAGCACGCAACATCGAGGAGGGTGGCAGCCTAACAATTCTTGCTACCGCTCTTATTGAGACCGGCAGCCGGATGGACGAGGTTATCTTTGAAGAGTTCAAAGGAACCGGTAACATGGAATTGATACTCGACAGGAAAATGGCAGATAAACGCATTTTCCCTGCGGTTGATATTAAACGTTCCGGTACCAGAAAAGAAGATCTGCTGTTGAAGCCGGATATGCTCAATAGAATCTGGATTCTGAGAAAACTGCTCAACTCCATGAACCCGGCGGATTGCATGGACTTTCTTACAGATAAGTTGAGGAACCAGAAAAGCAACAAGGATTTCCTCGAGTCGATGAATGGCTAGTTGCCCGTGAGCACACGACAATTGGTATGCCGGGAAAAAGTACCAATTGTTTAAATTAATTTTTGTTGAAAAATTGTTTTGCCTCGGTATAATGCACACCTTGTGTCTTTAGACTGACGGCTTATACTGTAATTTGATCATCACATGTGTTGATGTGTTGGAGGATCGGGAATTATGAAGAATGATATTCATCCGGAATATAAGAAAATGAGTGCAACCTGTGCATGTGGCGCAGAGTTTGAGATGGGTTCAGTTATGGACGAGATCAAAGTTGAGATCTGTTCTGCTTGTCACCCATTTTTCACAGGAAAACAAAAACTTATTGATACTGCTGGTCGTATCGAGAAGTACAAGCAGCGTTACGCAAAGCATTTCGCCGAGAAGGGTTAATCTCCCCTGCGACGATTGCACACCAAAAAATGGTGGGCTTTACATCCGCTTCACGGCAGCGCAAATTGATCAAGTCCACAGTGATGAATCATCATGGCTGTGGACTTTTTTTATTCCATCTCTAGTATCCCATAAACAAAGCTATGTTTGGCAATTTTGAAGAACTGCAAGATAAGCTGTCCGAGCTTGAAGGGCGTCTTTCAGATCCTTCTCTGGTAAACAACCAGAAGGAGTACCGGGAAGTTGTTCGTGAGCACGCTCACCTGACGAAGCTTAACGAACTTTATGTAGATTACAAGAGTGTTCAGGAAGATATTGCTGAGAACCGAGAGTTGCTTAAGGATGAGAATGAAGATCCGGAGCTGAAAGAACTCGCCCGCGCCGAGCTCGAGGAATTGGCTGAGCGTGAGCTGCAACTCGATAAGGATATCAAGGTTCTTTTGTTGCCCAAAGACCCGAACGACGAGAAAAACACTCTTCTTGAAATCCGGGCTGGTACAGGTGGAGACGAAGCCGCTCTTTTTGTGGGTGATTTGTTTCGTATGTACACGAGATTTGCCGAGTCGATGAAATGGCGAGTTGAGACCATCAGTTCCAGTCCTCTCGGCATAGGCGGATTCAAGGAAATCATCGCCCTCATCAGCGGTGAGCAGGTATATTCCCAGCTGAAGTATGAGAGTGGCGTTCACCGTGTTCAGCGTGTACCTGAAACTGAGACCCAGGGTAGGGTTCACACCTCAGCGGTAACGGTTGCAATTC
Source organism: Desulfosediminicola ganghwensis (assembly GCF_005116675.2). Classification (NCBI taxonomy): domain Bacteria; kingdom Pseudomonadati; phylum Thermodesulfobacteriota; class Desulfobulbia; order Desulfobulbales; family Desulfocapsaceae; genus Desulfosediminicola; species Desulfosediminicola ganghwensis. The sequence goes on along the minus strand of NZ_CP050699.1, from coordinate 4,473,300 downwards.
TGCCCGAAGCCGAGGAAGTTGAACTGGATATAGATATGAACGAGCTGAAGTTTGATGTTTATCGATCTTCAGGCCCGGGTGGTCAGAGTGTTAACACCACCGACTCCGCGGTTCGTATCACCCATCTGCCCACCGGCCTTGTGGTTACCTGCCAGGATGAAAAGTCCCAGCATAAAAATAAGGCGAAAGCATTGACTGTTCTCCGTGCCCGACTGTTCGATGCCATGCAGCGGGAACAGCAGGCTAAGATCTCGCAGGATCGTAAGAGCCAGGTTGGTACAGGTGATCGGAGTGAGAGAATCAGAACCTATAATTTCCCTCAGGGGCGTCTCACTGATCACAGAATAAACCTGACACTCTACAAGCTCGAGCAGATTATGAACGGTAAACTCGAAGATGTTATTTTTCCGCTCATAGCTGAAGATCAGGCTGAAAAGTTGAAAAAAATTCAGTAGATCTACTCAATAGAAACTACAGGTATAGGTTGCCGGCGTTGTTTCTCAAGTTGCCGGTAACCAGCCTCTGTACCAGCATCCACTCAAAACCTATCTCATAAGATATCTTCCCTCCCCTGATGCGTATAGCAGAACTCGTACAATATGGGATTTCCGAGCTCAAGGCCGCAGGTATTCCTGATTGTACAAGCGATGTGTACCTTCTCGCTGGTCATTGTCTGAATAAAAGCAGAACACAACTCCTCGCCTTTGGGCAGGATCAAGTACCGATAGAGCGGGAGAACCGTTTTAAAGAACTGCTTGCCCGTAGAGTGAAGCGGGAGCCGGTAGCCTATATCCTTGGTGAGCAGGAATTCTGGTCCCTCAGCTTCAAGGTGAACTCAAAAGTACTGATCCCACGACCTGAAACCGAGCTTCTCGTCGAGAAGGCACTGGCCGCAACGAGCGGAGATTCTTTTCCCGGGGAAGGTAAAATTATTGATCTCTGTTGCGGTAGCGGTGTTATTGCTATTATATTGGCGCTGGAATTGAAAAGGGAGATCCTGGCGATCGATATCTCAGCTGAAGCCCTGGCTGTAACAAAAGAAAATTGCGTTCTTCATGGGGTGGGACAGCTGGTGGAGCTGATGCAATCAGATCTGCTCAGTGAGGTGATTACCAGAGGCGATAAAGTCTCGATGGTAGTATCCAATCCTCCATATGTTACGACCCATGCAGTGTTGCATGAGGTTGAGCCGGAGGTGGGCGTTTATGAACCCCACCTGGCTCTCGATGGAGGAGATGAAGGACTTGATCAGATAGTGCGTATTCGCCGTCAATTATCGGACATGCTTGTTGAGGGCGGCCATCTATTCATGGAGATAGGTGCCGATCAGGGCACGGCTGTTCATGCCATGTTCAGCGAGCACGTTCCCGGGTACAGGGATTTCCGGAAAGTTGAAATTATCTCAGACTATGCGGGTCGCGACAGAATTCTGCATGCCATTATTGCCTGAGAAAGGCAGGGAAAGAAACTTAAATGGAAAAACTCATAATAGAAGGCGGCGTAAAGCTTGAGGGTGAAGTGCGTATCAGTGGTGCTAAAAATGCAGCGCTACCGCTTATTGCAGCAACTTTGCTGGCGCCTGGAGAACATGTTCTCAAGAATGTACCGGATCTCCGTGATACCCGTACCATGTTGAAGCTGTTGGAGAACCTTGGTGTGCGATCAGAGCGGAATGGAGACGTTCTGAAAATTGATTCCACCGATCTCGAATCAGGTGAAGCACCATATGATCTGGTTAAGACCATGCGTGCCTCCGTGCTCGTACTCGGACCATTACTTGCCAGGCTTGGCAGAGCAAGGGTTTCCCTGCCCGGTGGTTGTGCTATTGGTGCAAGACCTATCAACTACCATATTAACGGATTGGAACTGCTTGGTGTGACATGTGATCTTGAGGGTGGGTATGTTGACGCCACCATAGATGGCAGGATGAAAGGCAACACAATCTATTTTGACCTTCCGTCTGTGACTGGTACCGAGAATCTGCTGATGGCTGCCGTGCAGGCAGAAGGTACCACTGTCATAAAAAATGCGGCCAGGGAGCCTGAAGTCGGCAATCTGGTAGACATGCTGAACGGTATGGGTGCCAGGATCGAAGGACGGGATACCGACAGACTCACAATTCACGGTGTCGAGAACTTGAATCCGGCAAATTGTGCAATCATTCCGGATCGAATAGAGACAGGTACCTATCTGATAGCCATTGCCGCGACCGGTGGAGAGGGGGTTGTGACCCATTGTAATCCGTCGCATCTGCCGTCACTGCTCGAGAAGCTGCGGGCTACAGGTCTCAGAATCGAGGAAACCGAATCAACAATCACGGTTCGTCAGCCGAATGGCAGCGCAACACCTGGTCCACTGAAGGGCACCGACATAACCACTTCGCCATATCCAGGATATCCAACTGACCTGCAAGCCCAGTTCATGGCGCTCATGACTCTTGCCTCAGGTATCAGTGCAGTACATGAGACCATCTTCGAAAATCGTTTTATGCATGTCGCTGAGCTTCAGCGTCTTGGGGCAAAAATTAAGGTTGATGGACACACTGCAGTTGTTGATGGCTGCAGTATGAATGGTTTGAATGGTGCCAGAGTGATGGCTACTGACCTGAGAGCAAGTTCCTCGCTGGTCATTGCAGGCTTGGCCGCAAGTGGCAGAACCGAAATTTCCAGAATTTATCATCTCGAACGTGGCTATGAAGGTCTGGTGGATAAATTAACCGCCCTTGGTGCCAGGGTCTGGAAGGAGCAGGAGTGATACCGAAGGGGAGACTCCCCTGTAAACAGTCGGCTGCGTAGCTAAGCTGATGGTGTAAATTGTTGTGATGAGCCTTGAGCCCTTCAACCGCGATGAGAGCGGTTGGGGGGCTTTTTTTATCCAAACCAAATCGGTAGACAATCTTTCCCTTGAACTTTGGAAAGACGAACCCTGTGAGTTGTTGAGGGTGTTTTCAGATTGTATATGTGGCGATGAGGTTATGCCAACTACCAGTTATTGAACTTTATAGTAGAGTTTGAGGATTCTGCCAGGAGCTCATTCACCATGGTAGTTGCGTATATTGTCCGCTGTTTCAGTAACTCACTATTATATCAGTTTTTTCAGTTATTTCTGCCTTTTTGATAAAATTTCCTACTCTGAAACTGATAATTAATGGCAAAAGTGATTGTTTTTCAACAAATAGGTAAATATACCTATTTACTTACCTATTGAAATATTGGTACTTTCCTTTTTTCTTTCAGGCAATTGCGTTAAATTGGGTTCGTCCGGTGCTTGGGTACTTCTACTGACAGTAGACTGTACATCGTCGTTGTATCGACAAGGTTACGGATGCCTTGCGCTACTGAGCGTTCTGTTTGCAAACCTTCCTTTGGGAGGAGGGGGCGTTAATCGTGTATGAACGCAACAACGATGGTGATGGTGAAAGTGAATCTCAAGAAATTATTAGGGATTGCCATACTGCTGTCTGCTTTGAACCTCCTGCTGGCAGCAACGGCTTGGGCTTGGCCCACCGACAGCCAGTGGCTCGAACTGGTCAAGAGTGGAAAGCCGATTCAGGACAGCGAAAGTGATGCCAACGGTGGGGTCAATGTCGTCCCGGACTATACCAATCCGGACAAAGACACCCCTGCAGCTGCCTACGTCTATAACGACGGCAGCTATCTCTATTACCGCCTGCGTCTGGACGGAGATCCCACTCAAGGCGGCAATGGGGTTTTTGCCCAGTTCGGCTGGGGCTTTGAAATCGATATTGATCAGAATGCCGATGATTATGAATGGCTGATAATGTGCGATGGCATCTCCCAGCCGGAAGTCATCTCCCTCCGCGAAAATACAGATAAAACAGGCCTCGGAGATCCCTCGGACAAGGCTGAATATGTCGCAGCGGAGTATCCGCTGGTCGGCAATCACCAACTGTCTATCGCCGACACCTCCATCGGCGGCGACACCGACTATTTCCTCGATTTCCGACTGCCGTACGCTGTTTTCAAGGCTACGACAGGCATCGATGACAACACCCTCATCCGCTATTTTGCAGGCAGCTCCCGTTCAACCAATAACTTGACTGATGACGGAGCTGACCTTGTCTCTGGCTCGACCCTCTACGAGATGGGCTCCGACTACATCACTCCATTCGGTACCCCGCCGGAGACAGGAACCACCTCGGACGGCACGGTCCGTTTTGTCGACAGTCTGGATGGTTTCAACGATGTCAACCTGGCCTCGGGTGGCGAAACCATCTACGTACGGGTCGACGATGCGGATCAGACCCTGGCTGTCAATCCGGACCAGACCATTCGGGTAGAACTCACCGCGCCAAGCGGCGACTCGGTGGTGGTTATCCTCACCGCAACCGGTGTGGCCGGAAAGTTTACTGGCGCTGTGGTGACCGAGGAAGTCACCAAATCAAAGGATATTGATTCCTCTGATACAACTCTTCAGGTCTGGCCACCTGCGTCTTCTCCGACAGATCAGGAGATCATCACCGTTACCTATATCGACTCGATCGACGCCAGCGGCAATCAGGAGGTGAACCGCACAGATACCATCACCTTCACCACCACCGCCACCGACCTGGCTCTCGAAAAATCGGTTGATAGCTCGGTGGTACAGCAGAGCGATAGTGTTCAGTTCAGCCTCACCATCACCAACCAGGGACCCAACAACGCTTCTGGGGTTGTGGTCAACGACCAGCTGCCAGCCGGTCTCAGCTACCAGGCCAGCACACCATCGGTCGGCAGCTACGACCCGGTTTCGGGCAACTGGTCAGTGGGGATGCTGAACACCGGCGCTTCCGCCACCCTGACCATCGATACCCAGGTCAGTGCCGCCATCGGCAACATTGTCAACACGGCCACGATCACTGTACTCAATGAAATAGACGGATACGCTGGTAACAACTCCGCCAGCGCCGAGCTTTATGTCGGCGGTACGGATATCCGAATCAGTAAGTCGGTCGACGATGAGTATCCGGCCGAAAATGAACTGATTTTTTTCAGTGTCAGGGCTTTGAACCTTGGCCCCAACAACGCCAGCGGCGTTGTTGTTACGGACCTGCTCCCCAGCGGTCTGAACTATGATTCGGCCACAGGCTACAGCGCCACCCAAGGCAGCTACAATGAAGCAACCGGAGTCTGGACCGTGGGCGATCTCGCCAGTGGTGTCGGGGCTGTCCTCACCATCCCGGCCCGTCCTGCGCCCGGTACCGCAAACACCATCTTGACCAATAGTGCAAGCCTTACCGTTATCAACGAGCCTGAGAGCAACCCGGCCAACGACTCGGCCGGAGTCGACATCAAGGTGAACTTCCACGACCTGGAATTGACCAAGATGGTGGGCGTGGGGCCTTCATACAACCCTCTGGTCGATATCGCGGTTCCCAACGAAGGCGACAGTGTCCGTTACGAATTGGTGGTGACCAATCATGGGCCCAACGATGCCACCGGCGTGGCGGTAACGGATCAGCTACCGTCCGGGATCAGCTTCGACAGCGTGGGCCAGATCAGCCAGGGCAGCTATAATCCAGCGACCGGCGTCTGGTCGCTCGGTGCTCTCTCCTCTGGCAGCACGGCAACACTGCAAATTGATGCCGACGTGAACAACGACACGGCAGGGCAGACCATCATCAACTCGGCCGAGATAACCGCTTCGGATTACTTCGACGACGTTGAGTCAAACAACTGGGCTGCGGCTACCATCAAGGTAGACGGTACCGACCTGCAGATCACCAAAACCGTCAATAATTCAATCCCAAGCCCGGGCGACTCCGCGACCTACACGCTGACGGTGACCAACAATGGTCCGAATCCGGCAAGCGGGGTTGCGGTCACTGACATCCTGCCCGAAGGTGTTACCTACACCAGCCATTCGGCCTCTGCAGGCACAAGTTATGATGCCAAGAGCAATGGTAAACCCAGCTGGGTATGGGATATCGGTAATCTCAGCGTGACAGGGAGCGCAACATTGACCATCAATGCCACGGTGGATAGCGGCACCAGTGGCCAGAACATCACCAATGTGGGCATGATTACCGAAAGTGATCAGGCAGATCCAAACTACCTCAACAACGTTGCCAGCAGTGTGATTTCCGTCGACGGCACCGATCTCGCCATCACTAAAACCGTCGATGATCCTACCCCGAACGAGCATCAGGATATCATCTACACCGTCACCATCACCAACAACGGACCGACCGATGCCACCGGTGTGGAGGTAAGGGACCTGCTGCCGCCAGAGGTCAGCTATATTTCCAGCACCGGCAACTATGACCAGGCATCCGGCATCTGGACAATCGGTAACCTCTCGGACAATCAAACAGCGCAGCTTAACATCATCGCCAGGGTCAAGGGCAGTACCAGCGGCTTGTATATCACCAACAATGCCTCGATCAACGCGGTGGACCAGGGGGACCAGAATCCAGCTAATGATTTTGCCAGCGCTGACGTTGCTGTGGCAGGAACCGACCTGGCTCTGACCAAAACCATCGATAACGCCAGCCCCGGGGTACAGGGGGCAGTGACCTATATGCTTACCGTTACCAACGAGGGGGCCAACTCTGCCACCGGCTTCGAGGTGGAGGATATCCTGCCGGCCGGGATCACCTTGATCTCCAGCACGCCGAGCCAGGGCAGCTACTCCACCGGTAGCTGGCTGGTCGGCAGCCTGGCTGCGGGTGACAGCGCCACGCTGGATATCCTGGTCGGGGTTGACGGCCCGGTCGGCACCACCGTGACCAACTCGGCAAGTATCACCGGCCTTGACCAGACCGATAGCGACCCGGCCAACGACAGCGCCAGCGTCGATTTTACGCCTGTGGCCTGGCCGGTACTGACCGTGGTCAAGTCCGCGAAGACGGTCAGTGATCCGGAGCATGGCATGGTGAACCCTTATGACGTGCCCGGGGCCATCATTGAATACCGCATCACGGTCACTAACACTGGTCTGGCAGCCACTGATGCCGATTCGCTATTGCTGGTCGATCCCATTCCGGAACATACAGCGCTGGTGGTCACCGATCCGCCAGTCACAATCAGCAACGTCCAGGCGACCACCGGATTGACCCTCACCTATACCGCCTTAAACGATCTGACCGATCACGTCGAGTTCTCTGCCGACGGCACGGATTACAGCCAGATCCCAACCGCAGACGGCAACGGCACCGACCCCTCGGTCAAGTACCTGCGGTTCATGCCCGCCGGGCAGTTCAACGCTTCGGACGGGATCACCGATCCTTCCTTCACCGTCACCTTCAGGGTGCGGCTGCAATAGATGGAATAGAGGCAATAGAAACCATAAGGCCAGATACCGAAGAGGGAGGAGGTTATGACCAAACCAAACACAAACGACAATCAGTATGATTTTGATCCATCGATTTAAAGAGAAAGGAGATTGGAGATGAAGAAAACACTAAACCTGATAATGCTGACCTGCCTTGTTGTCGGTACCACAGCGTCGCTGGCGGAGGCAGCCGGTACCATTGCGGGCACTCCTATCAGCAACACGGCCACCGTCAACTACAACGTTGATGGCATCGACCTGGAGAAAGACAGTGACACCGTCACCTTCAATGTTGCCGAGTTGCTCGATGTTACCCTGGTTTCACGCGATGGAAGCAACGTTCCTGTAAAACCGGGAGAGTCCAAGGCCATGCTCACCTATGAGCTGACCAATACCGGCAATTACCAGGAGGGCTTCACACTGACGGTTGATAACACGGATACTACCGATGATTTCGACCCGGAGACTCCCACTACCATCTATTTCGATGCCAACGATAACGACACCTACGATGATGGCACAGACACCCTGTATGACGGGAGCAACCTGCCTGCCTTGGCCGCAGATGAGAGTATTTATCTCTTTGTGTTCAATGATATCCCTGATACACCCGCCGACACCGAGCTAGGTATCAGCAACCTGCAGGCTGATGCCCAGACCGGGACCGGTCCGGAAGGAACGGCATATGCTAACGCTGGCTATAACGGCAGTGTCGCGGCTGTGGTCGGCACCAGCGGTGCGTCAGCCAACGCCGACGGCACCTACCAGGTCAGCCGCGTCGATGTTACCATCGACAAGACCGGGGTGGTGATCGAAGACGGGCTGACTGGTACTGGAACCGAGCCGGTACCGGGCGCCACCATCGAGTACACCATTACTGTCGAGGTGATTGGTGGTACTGCCGCAGGACTGGTGATTACTGACCCGATCCCGGCAGCGACCAGCTATGTTGGCGACAGTATGCAACTCAACGGCAGCCCACTGACTGATGATGACGACAGTGACGAGGGAAAGCTGGAGCCGTTGGGAACAGTACCGGAAAGTTATGAAATTAAGGTCGATCTCGGTAATGTCACTGGCGGAGAAGCACCCGGTACAACCAACACCATCACCTTTGAAGTCACCATCAAATAGGAGTCTGTCTGACTAAGCCCTTTTTTCACAACTCAGCGTTATCAAGAGGAAATTAATGCTCGCAATATTAATTATATGGCTCCGCTTAATTTCCTCCAGACGCCTTGATTTGTGAAAAAATTGCAGTAGTCCGACAGGCTCCTAGTACGTAAAGAGTCACACTTATTGACGGAGTAGTAATCATGAAAGCGTATCAGACACTGTTTGCCGTGCTGCTGCTGGTTTTGACAAGTATGGTTGGCATTGCCGCAGCGAAAGAGCCCATCTCCATCGTCTCCAAGGCTGAAATCGAGGAGACGGTGGTCAATGAACAGGGTGAAAAGGAGACCAGACGGGTGCCGGCGGCCAAGGTCATGCCGGGCACCATCGTTTTTTTCACTAACACCTGCACCAATGTCAGTGATAGCCCCATCGATGATGTGGTCATCAACAACCCGATCCCCGAGCATACCGTCTATATCGACAGCTCGGCCACCGAAGCCGGGGTCGCCGTCACCTTTTCCACCGACAACGGAAACACCTTCGATGCTCCCGGCAACCTGTTCATCGTCGAGCAGGACGGCACTTCACGCCCGGCCACCGGAAGGGATTACACCCATGTCCGCTGGCAGCTCAAGTCTTCGCTCAAACCGGGGGAGAGCAAGGATGTGGAGTTCCGCGCTCGTTTGAAATAGATTACCAGTGACTTAGGTGACAGATAAACAGCTTTAAAGAAGAAATATTTATAAACGATAAAAGGCAGTTACTGCAAAGTTGTCATGGCCAGTTGTCTGCCATGCAACAAAGTAAAACTCAAATGGAGAGAAAAAGATGAAACGAAACATGAGCGGAATGTTGGGCACCGTTCTAGGGTCCACCCTGGCCCTGCTTGTTGCCGGCCAGGTCCAAGCAGCAATAACTGACACTACAGCCGATACCTTAATCGAAAACACGGCGAGCGTCACTTTCACCATTGGTGGGGTAACTACTCCTAAGGTCGATGGTAAGGTCAGCTTTAAGGTCGACCACAAAATCCGTCCGCTTGTAGCTGCCGTGTCGGGTGATTCTGTTGTACCTGAAGGATTGGACTACGTTCTCCAATTTACGGTCACCAACGACGGCAACACCAAAACTGGCGAGACCTTGGAAATGCTGCTGGAAGCGTTACCGGGCGCAGCAGATTACGACATGACAAACGTCGAAATCTGGCAGGAGGACGGTACGAGTGGGGGGTATCAGATTGGTGAGGATACAAAGCTGACCGATCCCGATCCCACTAAAAAAGTATACATCAATCTTGAACGAGACGCGGTGACCACCATCTACATCGTCGCCGACGCCGAGGCCGATGCCGCAAATGGGGAAGCATATGATTACCATCTGCGCGCGACAGCCACCGATGGCTCCCAAAATGTTCTGTCTCAGGATGCAATTGGTGATAACCCTGGCTCCAATGATGCCAACGAAAGCGAAGCGGTCTTCGCAGATAGTAACGGTACCTATACTGACGACATTGACACTGACGGCGAGCACTCTGCTCTGGCGACATATACCGTCTACTGGCCTGTGTTGAACGTAACAAAGACAGCCTCCATTGATGCTGGCGACAACGGTTCCGGCTATTACCTGCCAGGCGATATCGTCACCTATACCATTGAGGTCTTAAATGAAGATGGGAGCAATGGTGCAAGCGGCGTAATCATCAGTGACCCGATTCCGGCCAACACCACCTACCATCCTGCAAGTCTCGTCTGCACAGGCCTGAGCGGCAGCACGGCCACTGTTACCGATGACGGTAGCGGCACTGTCACAGATGTTAGTTGTGAAGACGGCTCAATCGCCGCTAGTGCTAAGGGCACCATGATTTTCAAAGTAAAGATCAATTAACCATTATCCAAGGCGTACTGAGGGATTATTGATCTGATGTTTTCACCTGATTTCAGCATCCCGGCCGCCAGGCCGCTGCATGATTTCGGCACTGTCGCCGGGATGGGGGACAGGTGCGTCTTGGACAAGCAGAACAATACGGCAAACCAGTTTCGCGGCTGGTTTGCCCGTCTGCCTGTGGCGGCCGCCAATATCGGCCACCGCCACAGGCAGGCGCTGTTGAGTTGCCTGGTGCTGCTCAGCTGCCTTGTGCTGCTGTTGACTCCGATCTTCGCAAAAGCTGCCAGGACCCCAGCCGGAACGGCCATTGACAATATCGCTTCGGCATCTTTTCGGACGGGGCCGATAAGCTCGGTCACTCTGCCGTCCAACCTGTCCAGAATTATCACGGTGGGGCTGAACACACCGTCGACCATTGAGTTTTTAAACTACGCAACGTCCTCAGGATCCGAACAGGTCCGGGTCAATGTTACCGGGCACAGCACCAGCGGCAGCGAAGACGGCCCCTTCAGGCCGCTACCGGCTCCTACTCCCTTTGGTTCCTCGACCCCGGTGGACCTCAGCGCTCAGCTGCCGCTGACCCCCACCGAGATCTTTCATATCGGTGAACCGATCTTTCTGCGTGTTACCGATCAGGATCAGAACCAGGATATTTCCCTTGCTGAGACCATCGTCGTTACCGTCACTTCGAGTGATACGGGCGACAGGGAAGTGCTGCTTTTGACCGAAACCGGATCGAATACAGGCGTCTTCACCGGCTATATTCCCTCCAGCGGAGATCCTGCCACAGCCAACAACGGTACTCTATCGCTGGTGGAGGATGGTACCCTGACTGCCCGCTACTACGATCAGCTGGATATCTCGGATGTCGCCACCAGTGCGGCGTTGGTCGATCCCTTCGGTGTGGTCTTTGACAGCGACACCGGCCAACTGGTGAACGGTGCCACAGTTACCCTGATCGATACCGCGATCGGCCAGCCGGCATCGGTTCTGGGTGATGACGGGGTGAGCAGTTACCCGGCCACAGTGGTCAGTGGCGGTGTTACCTACGATTCCAGCGGGCGAGCCTATACTGCCCCTGTTGGCGGTTATCGTTTTCCCTTGATCGTTCCCGGCACCTACCGGCTGGAGATCGAACCGCCTTCCGGATACATTGCGCCCTCGACGGTGCCGACCTCATCGCTCCAGAGTCTGCCCGGCGCCCCCTATGCCATAGAGCCAGGGTCACGGGGTGAGTCCTTCATCGTCAATCCGGGCCCGACAGTGCATATCGACATTCCGGTCGATCCGGTCCGGACCGGGATCTGGGTGCAAAAGGAAGCCAACAAGGACGAAGCGGCCATTGGCGACTTTGTCGGCTACACGATCCAGGTGGAGAATTTTGATCAAAGCGAAACTGCAACTGATGTGGTGGTGAGCGATAGACTCCCCACTGGGTTTCGCTATCAGGCCGGCTCGACAAGGCTTGATGGGATCAGCGCCGCCGACCCGGAGATTTCTACAGATGGCCGCACCCTGAGCTACCGCCTTGGCGAGCTGGCCCCCGAGGCAAGTGTGGAAATCCGCTATGTCATCGAAATCGGAGCAGGAACTAAAACCGGTTACAATAGGAACAGTGCAGCTGCATTGGCGCAGGGAGGCCTGTCATCCAACACGGCTTCGGCGGTGGTCACGGTCAGGGAAGATTTTCTGAGGAGCAGCTCGCTGTTGATGGGCCGGGTCATGGCCGGCGGCTGTGACAAGCCGGATACCGAACTGGAAGGGGTGGGCGGTGTCCGCATCTACTTGGAAGACGGAACCTATGTGGTCAGTGACAAACAGGGCCGTTACCACTTTGAGGGGATCGAGCCGGGCACCCATGTCGTCCAGGTCGATCTGGCTTCACTGCCTCCTGCCTACGAACCGATCGCCTGTGAAGAGAACAACCAGTTCGCTGGTCGCAATTTCTCACAGTTCGTGGATATTCAGGGCGGCACCCTGTGGCGCGCGGACTTTCACGTCAAACTCAAGGAAAAACCCCAGGGCGCAGTCACTATCGAACTGAACAGCACGCTTGATGAAGATATCGTTTCATGGCAGATCCCGCTGGGGATCAGCCAGGTTGACCTGAAGAACCTGCGGCTTAGCGTCATTTTGCCCAAAGGGCTTGAGTATCTCACCGGCAGCAGCCGCCTTGGTGACCAGGCAATAGATGATCCGGGAGGGAAACCACCGGTTCTGACTTACCGGCTGGGTGACGGGCTTGCCGGCTGGCACGGGGAGATCACCCTGAAGACCAGGGTTGGCGTGGGCGCGCCGCAGGAAATGGCGCTCCGCACCATTTTGACCTTCAACTCCCCGGCACAGCAGAACCAGAGAACCCCGATGGTCGACAATCTGATCCGGAACGAAGGAAAACGGATTGATAATACACAAATCCTGGATCTAGCCAAGGACAATAGCGGCCTGCAGCAGACGGAGACCGTCGGTCTGCGGCCTGGTGCGGATGGTGAGCTGCCGGAAAAGGACCTGCCGGATCCTGAGAAAATGCCGGCCTACGACAAGGCGTGGCTGGCAAACGCCGATGCGGGTACGGAATGGCTCTGGCCGCAGCCGGGCAAAACACCGGCGATCCCGAGTATCAAGGCCGCCATCAAACACGCCGCCGGGCTGAAGGTCAAACTGCGGCTCGACGGCCGGGATGTCAGTCCGTTGGCCTTTGAAGGCACCACTGCAAACCAGGCCGGTTCGACAGCGGTCTCCATCTGGCGCGGGATCGGTATCAACAAGGGCGACAATAACCTGACAGCCGATCTGTACGATGCGAATGGCAAGCTGGTCGAGCAGTTGACCCGCCTGGTCCACTACTCGTTCGGACCAGCCCATGCCGAGCTGGTCAAGGATCAATCGACCCTGGTTGCAGACGGCAAGACCCCGCCGGTGATTGCGGTGCGCCTCACCGACCGGGACGGCTATCCGGTCAGCAGCGGCATGATCGGAGAATTCTCGGTCGAGCCGCCCTACAGTCAATTGATCGACAAGTCGGAAAAAAACAGCAGCCTTGATACCGACAGGCCAAAATATCAGGTCGGCCCGGACGGGGTTGCCAGGATCATTCTGGAACCGACCCCGCAATCCGGTGAGGCAGTGGTCCGTCTGCCGCTGGAAGATGAGACTGAAGAGATCAGCGCCTGGTTGAAACCGGTCGCCCGGGAGTGGATCCTGGTCGGCTTTGCCGAAGGGACGCTGGGCTACAACACCCTCTCCGGCAACCAGGTCAGCCTGGATGAGGCGGAGGTCGACGACCATTTCTACGAGGACGGCCGGATCAAGTTTTTTGCCAAGGGCGCCATCAAGGGTGAATGGCTGTTGACCGTGGCCTATGATTCCGACAAGGAGGAGTTGGATGGCGACAGCCTGTACCAGATCATCGATCCGGATAGCTACTATCCCCTCTACGGAGACGAGACCCAGCAGAGCTACGAGGCCGCCAGCGCCCGTAAGATCTACGTGAAGCTGGAAAAAAATCAATTCTATGCCCTCTTTGGCGACATGCAGACCGGCCTGACCCAAACCGAGCTGTCCCGCTACAGCCGCAGCATGAACGGCTTTAAATCGGAACTGCAGGGCGAAAAGATCGAGTTCAACCTGTTCGCGGCCGACACCAGGCAGGGGTTTGTGAAGGACGAGATTCGCGGCGATGGAACTTCCGGGCGCTATTACCTGTCCCATCAGGATCTGGTCATCAACTCGGAGACGATCGTCATCGAGACCCGGGATCGGTTTCAGAGCGAGAAGATCCTCAGTTCCCAGACCATGCAGCGGCACATCGATTACAACATCGATTACGGGGACGGCACACTCTTTTTCAAGCGGCCCATCGCCAGCAAGGACGAAAGCTTCAACCCGATCTTCATCGTTGCCGACTACGAAACCAGGACCTCGAACCAGAGTGAGTTCAATTACGGCGGGCGTGCGGCAGTCAAAATGTTGGACCAGAAGCTGGAGGTAGGTGCTTCTCTGATCCATGAAGACTCCGGTGTCGACGAGGGTGATTTGTACGGTGTCGACGCCACTATCCGGTTCAACGCAAACAACAGTCTGCGGCTGGAAGCAGCCACCACCGACACCGAGGATGCTTCCCTGGATCAAAACGGCGAGGCCTATCTCGTCGAGTATATGCACACGTCCAGCACGCTGCAGGGGAGTGTCTATTTTCGTGAACAGGATGAGGAGTTCGGGCTAGGGCAGCAGAACGGCAGTGAGTCGGGAACCCGCAAGTATGGCGCCGAGGGGAGCTACCGCATCAATGATGAGGCATCGATCTCAGCGCTGGCCTATCATGAGGACAACCTGACCACCGATGCCCAGCGGGATGTGGTGGAGCTTGGCGGCGACCTGGAGTATGACCGGTTCTCGATCAGTGCCGGTGTCCGTGACGCCAGGGATAGTCTCGGGGATGGCAGCAGCAAGCACAGTCAGCAGCTGCTGACCGGCGGCAACTGGACCACCGCCGACCGCAAACTGACCCTGCGTGCCCAGCACGATCAATCGCTTGGCGGTAAGAACGAAAATACCGATTATCCCACCCAGACCCTGTTCGGGGCCGATTACCGGATAAGCAAGCAGGTCAGCCTGTTTGCCGAACAGGAATTCAGCTGGGGGGATGATGTAACCAGCGAGGGGACGAGGGCCGGTATCAAGGCATCACCCTGGCGCGGCAGCGACGCACAGACCACCATTGAACGGCAGCTCAATGAGAATGGAGAACGGCTCTTCGCCCTGTTCGGCCTTGGCCAGACCTGGCAAGTGAGCGAGAACTGGAGCGTGGACGCCAGCCTCGATCGCAGCTACACCATCAAGGAAGCTGACAGCTACGATTTTGACGTGGATGTCCCTGACGCCCATGGCAGCGATGAGGATTTCACAGCTGTCTCGCTGGGCGCCAGCTACCAGCAAAAGAGCTGGTCCTGGGACAACCGGTTGGAATTCCGCCACGGTGACGACGAAGATAAGTACGGCGTGATTTCAAGCCTGATCGGTCAGATCCGCAAAGGTATGTCCGCCTCAGCCAGATATACCGGGTATTACACGGACAGTGCTGACGGTGCTACGAGCAACGAGCAGGAGCTGACCCTCGGCCTGGCCTACCGGCCCCGCGAGAGTCGCTGGATTATCCTGAATCGGTTGGACGCCATATACGAGCGGGATGAAAGTTCCCAGCATGACGACAAGGCGTGGCGATTTATCAACAACCTGCAGGGCAACTACAAGCCCAGTCGTAGCTGGCAGATCGCTCCCTACTATGGTTTGAAATATGTCCGTGAAAACATCGATGACTCACACTATGGCGGCTTTACCGACCTGGTCGCCCTGGAGACACGCTATAACCTGAACAGCCGCTGGGACCTCGGTCTGCACGGCAGCGTGCTGCACTCATGGAACAGCGGTCAGTTCGATTACAGTTCCGGAGCCTCGATCGGTTATCTTTTTGCGAACAATCTTTGGGCCAGCCTGGGTTACAATTTTATGGGATTCCACGATGAAGACTTCTCGCAGAGCACGTATACGGCAAGCGGCGTATATCTGAAGCTTCGCCTCAAGTTTGATCAGAACACCATGACTGAAGCTCTTACCTGGCTGAACAGTTAATAGAACAGCTAGTAGAACAGTCAACACGCTTGGTGATACATGTCCCCACCCGGTTGCGGTGCCAAGGTGGCGCCGGTCGCATTGAGATCGGGATTGGTAGGGTTGGACGTTGCTGCTTGAAATTTACGAAAGATATCGATGAACTGAAGAACTGCTTAGCCCACATCCAGCCCGGCTTGTCGAGGGTGTATTCGGCAGGATGTTCCTGCAAAGAGAACTTCAGGCGGCAGATGGTTGAGCCTGAGGGGAAATAGGGGCTCGGCTGGTGAATAGCTTTTGCCCGGTATATGGGGGGATCAGGCAGGTACCGGCAGGGACAGCAGGAACTTGGCGCCGCCGTAAACATTATCGGCTACTCTGATAGACCCGTTGTGGTCCTGCATTACCTGCATGACGATGGCAAGGCCCAGGCCGGTGCCGTCAGCCCTGGAGGTGAAAAAAGGATCAAAGATCTTCTCAATGTTTTCCCTGGGAACACCGCTGCCGTTATCACTGATTTCCACCAGAATGATTTCTGCTCCCTGCTGATCCTGCGTTTCAAAGGCGCTGACTTCAATGAGTTCCCTGCCCGGCGGGCAGAACGACCTGGCGTTTTGAATCAGGTGATTGAGCACGGTAAACATCTGCTTCCGGTCAGCCCAGATATCCACGGTCTCGTCAAACAGCACTTCAATTCTGGCAGATAGCGGCCAGGTGGGGTCTGCATGGCACACCTGCATCACTTCATCAAGACAACCCTTGAGTGAAAACCATTCCCTGGTCAACTCCTCGGGGCGGGAGAACTTGAGGAAGTCGCCAATTGTATCGATCAGCCGGCTGGACTCGCGAAGAATTATATTAGCCAGCTCATAGTTGGACTGGTTTTCACTCCCCTCCCTGCAGAACTCGTCGGCAAGGATCTGGGCAGAGCCGGAAATGGCAGTAAGTGGATTGCGGAAATCATGGGCGATGCCGGCGCTCATCATACCGATGGCGGCGAGTTTTTCGGCTTGGCGCATCTGCCGTTCGAGTTGCTCGATTTCACTGATATCCCGAAGAGTAATAATCTTGTGATTGTCGGAGCGGGCCACGCCGTTTTCTTTGGTGGTGGTCAACTCGACATAGGAATAGCCAAGGCGTATCCGCTCGTTGTCATTGGTCGTAAAGTCGGTGGATTGTCTGAGGCGCGGAGAAGAGAGCGCAAGAGTGGGGAAGTATCGGGTCAATCTGTTTCCTACCAGTGCAGTAACAGGATAACCTGTGATGTCACTGGTTGCTTTATTGGCGGAAGTTATAAAGTTGGCACCGTCAATGGTTATGATGCCTGTGGCAATGTTATCGAAGATTTGTTTGTAAAGAACAGCAAGCTGTTCGTAGTTTCGCAGTGATGTAGAGAGCGCATCTTCTGTTTTACGGATACGCCTACTAAACAGAGCGCTCAGAATTGCGGCAAGAAAAAAGGTGAGCCCATGAATAGAAAAGTGGTTGAGGTTGACCATGGCATCTGTTTCACCGATAAAACCAAGACGCAACAGATAGCTCGGGTAATAGCCGTAGACTTCAAAGGTAAGAATAAGCCCGTAGAGCAGCGTTGATGAAGCAGCGGCGATCATCCCGCCTTTACGCGGGAGAACAAGGCCGCCGGCAATAATCGGGAAGAAGTAGATGGAAGAGAATATGGAGTGTGAGATACCGGTATAGTATATCAGCAGGGTAGCAAACAGGGTATCCAGCAAGTTCTGGACAAAACCGAACCGGGCTAGATGGGTTTGAGCAGCTACCAGGTAATAGGCAGAAAAAATAGTAGTCAGGTAGACAGCTAAAAGTAACAGCAGCAGAAATTCAGACGGCATCAGGATAATGTCGAGATTTGTGCTGCCGAAGTAGATAGATAGACCACTCAACATTGTGTAGAGCACAACTCTGAGCAGTAGCATCCATAAGAGCTGGGAGCGGAGTATCTGGTCTACGGTGTCGCTTTGCCTGGAAAGCTGAAAAATGTCTTTAAACGTCATGCACTGTTATTGTATGTCGTACTTCTTTACTTTATAGCGAAACGAGCGAAAGCTGATTTTTAACAGATCGGCGGCTCGCATCTTGGAGTGATTGGTTTTATCGAGTGCATGGGAAATAAAGAGTTTCTCCATATTTGCCAAAACCTTTTCAAGACCAAGATGGTAGAGTTCTTCCTCGCTGGTGATTGCGCGTAATGTCCCGTTACCGGTATCCTCCACATTTCCAGAGGGTGGTGCCACCTTTGCTCCGGGCAGGGTGAGGTTCTCTGGCAGGATTATATTTGAGCTTTCGAGAGCTACACCACGTTCGATGATGTTTTCCAGCTCTCTGACATTGCCAGGGAAATCATAATTCATCAGTACCTGCATGGCATAACTGGAAATTTCATGAACTTCCTTGTCAAGGAGATTTGAGTATTTTTCCAGAAAGTGCTGAACAAGCAAAGGTACATCGCTTTTTCTTTCCCTGAGGGGAGGAACCCTGATCGGCACGACTGCCAGTCGATAGAAAAGATCTTCGCGGAATCTGCCTGCGCTGATTTCGTCTTCGAGCACCCTGTTGGTGGCGGCTATGATCCGTACATTGATTTTCTGGAAGATGTTACCGCCAACAGGTTTGATCTCCCTTTCCTGCAGCACGCGAAGTAATTTGGTCTGGATGATCGGGCTAAGTTCACCGATCTCGTCGAGAAAGGCAGTGCCATTATTCGCAACCTCGAAAAGACCGAGTTTATCATTGATGGCACCGGTAAAGGAACCTTTGACGTGGCCGAAAAGTTCGCTTTCCATCAACTCTTCGGGAATAGCGCTGCAGGTGATCGGTATAAAATGATTGTTTGCGACTTTGCTGAGCCGATGAATTGCCTGAGCGACAAGCTCTTTACCCGTTCCGGATTCACCGTAGATGAGCACATTGGCAGGAGTGGGAGCAACTCTCTTTATCATGTCGAAGATTTTCACCATTTCCCGACTTTGGCCAATTATGCCGGGAAAAGAGTCACTCGTGCTTTCGCTCGTTTCTCCACCACTCTGCTTGATAGCCGAGGCGATGACTGATTTTATCTCATCGACGTTGAACGGTTTGCTAATATAATCGAAGGCTCCGTACTTCATGGCCTGGACCGCATCATTGGGTGAGGCAAAGGCGGTGATCATGATTACGGGTAAATCAGGCGTCTCCTCTTTCACAGCCTCCAGGAGTTCCAGCCCACTCATGCCTGGCATGCGAATGTCGGTAATCACCAGATCGCATCGATTGTCCTGTAAATATTCCAGTCCTTTTTCGCCATTGGCAGTGGTAACTACCTGGTGGCCTTCTTTTGTAAGCAGGATTTTAAGAAAATCCCGCATGCTCCGTTCGTCATCAATGACAAGAATTTGAAACATAGTCCGCGCGAGGTATTGAGAGCTTAGCCTTGAGGGTTCAGCATCCGTAGTAAAATAATTTATCCGAGTGTTTCGTAGAGCTTCGTAACGTATCGCTTAACTCTATAATACCTTTAAGGATTGCACAAGATGTTAAACCCGCTTGTGTGAATTCGGAAGCGGCGGTGGTTGATCAGGGGAGGGATGCAGTTGGGGGCTGGGCAATAAGTAATTGCTTTTGAGCGCGAGTAAGCTGTTTTATGCGGTATTCTCTGCCGCAGGCCATGCTGCGATTATTGCACCTTTCAGAGTATACCAGTTCAACAGGCCTGCGTGATCTGGTATACCGGGCACCGCCTGATGGTGAGTTGTGTTCCTTTGTTCTTCGCTCAAGATCGGTGGTGACTCCTGTGTAGAGACTATCGTCGGAGCATTTGAGGATGTATACAAACCATTCGCACATTGTCTTTATTAATTGCCTGTTCGCTTGATGGATGATTACTCTATGTTTCAACCTGGTGACGGGGATTGCAAATTCCTCCGGCAGATGGTAATCAGGGTGTGCAGTCAGAAATTGTATCAGGATATTGGTTTTTTGCTAAAATACAAGCGATAACCCGAACGTAATTCTATACCGAACCTAATGGATCAAAACAATACAAAAGACAAATTTGAGGCCCAGGCCCTGACGGAACATCTGCGTGAGCTTCGATCATGCCTGATTTTCGCTTTCGCTGCCGTATTTGCCGGTTTTTGCGCATCGTACGCAGTAATAGAGCCTATTGGACACTGGTTTCTGAAACCCCTTACAGAAGTGCTGCCTGAAGGCTCTTCAGTCATTTTCACCTCATACCAGGAAGGGTTTTTTTTTATCTAAAACTTGCCCTTGTCTGTGGTATTCTCCTGGCCAGTCCGGTCATCTTCTCCCAAATCTGGCGTTTTATCGCGCCCGGTCTTTATAAACACGAAAAGAAAGTCTTAATTCCATTTACCTGCGTCTCCACTGTGTGTTTTCTTGCAGGTGCGGTATTCGGTTATCTGGTAGTATTCCCACCGGCTTTTCGCTTTCTGGTTGGTTACAGCAACGAGTTCCTGACCTCGATGCCGGCCGTGAGTGAGTATTTCTCACTGGCCATACGATTGCTACTTGCCTTTGGTGCAATCTTTGAAATGCCCATTCTCATGGTTTTTCTTGCCAAAGTTGGGGTTATTGATACAGCCTTTCTCAATAGAAATCGAAAGTATGCGATTCTGGTTAACTTTATAATTGCCGCAATACTCACTCCGACCCCTGATGTAGTCAATCAGCTGATGATGGCAATTCCCTTGATTATCCTCTACGAGGTCAGTCTGGTGTGTGTCTGGTTCTTCGGCAAAAAGAAGTTCAGCGACTTTAAAGAGGGTTGACGGTATTGTTAGGCAATCTCGGTGAATAACCAATAAAACTGACAACTAATGTCTCTGGTAATCTTGCCGTAGGTGCAGTATAAATAAGATTAGATAAACATTTTATTGTTTTCCATGCGTTGCAGGGTTGGCGCATTCATCTGTGTGCATGGAGCATTTTTGTCGAAGATATATATCGAGTATGGAGGAGAATATGAGTCTCTCGGAAGAATATAAGAAAGTGTTGAGTATAGGCAGGCCACCGAACATTACCAGGTTATTTCCGAATTCCCAGGCCTTGATCGTCAGTGGTAAAGTAATCGATCGGGCTATGCTCGCCAAGGGTAAGGCCATGACCATTGCGGCCAATGGCAGAAGCCATATTGTCATTCGCGGTGCACTTCAGGCCGCACAGCGTGCTGATGCGGCGATAATCATTGAAATCGCCAAATCCGAAAGTACCTACTGCCCGGTGAACTTTTACAATATCGCCAGACAGGTTGATGCACTCTGCAACGAGCTTGATGTGACGGTGCCGGTAGCGATTCACGCCGATCATTACGGGATCAAGAATGATGCGGATATGGCGTACGCCAAAATGGAGATTCCGTCAATGTTCGATGCCGGAATAACTTCCATTGCCGTAGACGCCTCTCATATGGCCGATGATCTGAATCTGTTGGCCAATATTGAATTGAACAGTCTGATCCCTTCCTGGGCCGGGCTTGAAACCGAGGTCGGAGAGATCAAGGGAGAGCAGGGCCTTTCCACTATTGCTGACGCATCGTTTCTCATCAAGGGTCTGAACGCCTATGGAATAGCAGCCGACTGGATTGCCTTGAACAACGGTACTACCCACGGCCTGGAAGCGAGCGGGCAGGGGATTCAGGTTGGCCTCACTGCGGAGATCCACAAGGCCTTGGAACCATACGGTGTTTCCGGTGCTCAGCATGGTACCAGTGGTAACAGTTCAGAAAAATTACGGGCCATTGCCGGGCAGACCCACACCACTAAGGCCAATGTCGCGACAGCGCTGCAGATGGTCAGTTGGGGACTTGAAGTGAACGATGATGGTAATGCCATTCTCGACGGTAACGGTAACTTCAAGAAAATTTCAACTGAAGGTGTATCGGATGTGCTTTGGCAGGAAATGGTGGCATATGCCGATTCACAGGGTTGGAAGGGCGGGAATTACAAGAAGTTGAACCTGCCATTTGAAATACGCATTATGGCCCAGGAGAAACCTGTCCGAGATCGTATGGCCAAGCGGGTAGAGGAGTTCGTCTACCAGATGCTGACAGGGGTATTTAATGCTGAAGGTACCGCAACCATCGCAAAAGATCTGCTGCTTGAAGAAGGCAGCTATGATCTTGGCCCGAAAGCGGAAATTATAGAGGAACTCTCCGAGTGGAGCAGGGAAAAGATCATAGAGAGAGCCAGCACTCTCGATGTCGACAAAGGCCCGGAAGGAGATTTTGACGACTAGCCCCAATCCACTGATACATTTTAAGTACCGGTCGAATTGTACCGGCCGGTACAGTCTGCAATCCGACAGCCCAAGCCGGGCGAACAGATAGAACAGCCCGGCGTATTCCCCCAAAGACACACTCATCATGTACCTTCATCATAGACGCGGGAGATTACCATGCAAAAGGTAATGGTTACCGGTGCAGCCGGTTTTATTGGCGCGCATCTTTGTAAAAAGCTGCAGGACAACGGGGTTGAGGTTTATGGTCTCGATAATGTGAATGATTACTACGATCCGCAGTTAAAGCGCGACCGTATGGCCGCACTGGCTGAGGGTGAGAGCTTCACCCATCTTGATATGGATATATCAGACCGGCCTGCCATGGAGAAACTGTTTCAGGAGCATTCATTTGATGCGGTGGTCAACCTGGCAGCCCAGGTCGGAGTTCGATATTCGCTCATCAATCCCCATTCGTATGTGGATTCAAACCTGGTCGGTTTCGTTAACCTGCTTGAAGGTTGCCGCCACTCGGGTGTAAAGCATTTTGTGTATGCCTCCTCCAGTTCGGTGTATGGAGCGAACACCAAAATGCCGTTTTCGGTCCATGATAATGTCGATCATCCTGTATCCCTCTATGCGGCTTCCAAGAAAGCCAACGAGCTGATGGCACATACTTATAGCCATCTCTTCGGGCTACCAACTACCGGCCTTCGTTTTTTCACAGTGTATGGACCATGGGGACGCCCCGATATGGCCCTCTTCCTTTTTACCAAGGCTATTCTTGCCGGCGAGCCGATCAACGTCTTCAATAACGGCAATATGGAAAGGGATTTTACTTATATAGACGATATCGTAGAAGGTGTCTTCCGGGTAATTTTCAAGACTGCTGAACCGAATTTTGATTGGCGTGGAGACGCACCTGATCCAGGAAGTTCATATTGCCCATGGCGAGTCTACAACATCGGAAACAACAGTAAGGAAAAGTTACTTCGTTATATCGAGGTACTGGAGAATTGTCTGGGCAGAAAAGCGGATAAGAACTTCCTTCCCATGCAGCCGGGGGATGTGCCGGCCACCTATGCCAATGTGGATGATCTGGTGCGGGACATGGACTACACTCCGGGTACCACGCTTGAGTACGGTGTGGCCAAGTTTGTTGACTGGTACAAGGGATATTTCAAGATAGGCTAAGCCCTACAGTGAGTTGTTTCCCCCCCGTGGTCCTTTGACGATCGCCATCCCGGGCAGTAATGTCTGGGTGGCGAGTACGCCTTTCCACTGCCTGATGGTCGAGAGCAGAAACTGGGTAAGCAGTTCCGCATCTGATGAGAGCAGGTCACGGGTCAGCACGACCTTGATGATGATATCGATTGACCCGTGTACAGAGTGGATCTCCCGCACTTCATCCAGCTCCGCCAGCTTGTCGAATATTCGCTGCTCGTATTGACCATCCACGTTCAGCAGGATAAAGGCGATGATTTCCCGTCGCATCTCCGGGTATTCCTGTTCGGTATGTTCTGCCATTTTTCTGCGAAATTCTTCCATGTCCTTGGGGATAAGTTTATCGATACCGATACCGTATTTCCTGTTACTGCCTTTCTCCCATTGATGCAAGGAAATATAGAGATAGAGGTCATCGACAGTTCGACCTGGAAAGGACTTCACCAGACCGCTTTTGGCAATAAGCGTGGCCAGTGGTTGATAAATGGTGCGGTACCAGTCAGCGGCCGCCTGCTTGTAGCTGACCTCCTGATGACTCTGGCTGGCGAGAAATTCTCTGTGTTGTTCTATCTGCCATTTCAGGCGGGAGAATTTGCCGAGTTCAGTAAGGTCAAGTGTATTGGCGAGCCCAGCTTCATCCCTGAATTCGGTACGCTCGATGTAGAGCCTGTTTTCAATAGTATTCGAGGATGGCAGTAGCTCAAGAATACAGGCCTTGATATGGGTATGGCCCAGATTTTTGGCGGCGGTTACCCGGTGGTGACCATCAAGAATAAAGTAATCATCCTTGATCTGGTAAAGCGAAATTGGCGGCAGGGAACGACCGTTTCGCATTCTTTCGGAGATGGCATTGATGCGCTCCCGGGAGACCTCGGCTCTCTTCGGGTTAAACTGGCTGTCAAAATCACGGTATCGGCCGACGCTGCCGACAATCCTGTCGAGCGGGATCAGGGATGTGCCACGGTCTACAGAGTCGTAAGCCTGCTCATTTTCCTGGCGCTCGCCAAAGTTTTGCAGTTGGTCTTTTGGGGCGGCTCCCTTACCTGTGATCAGTTGTTTCAGTCGCGCAAGAGGGCTCGATTTCGAGGATGTAGTAGTCATAGCAATTTATTATCTCAGTTTCCCCAAGAGTGGCAAAACGATCAGATTCGTTGTCGAAAAGCTTGTGGATATGTCCATGTAGATGGTATCGGGGCTGGTGACGGTTAATAAGCTGCCTGAAGCTATGGAATCCCCTGTGGCATCTGTCCTCCGCATCATTGATATAGCGCGGTGAGGCGTGGCTGACAAGGATATCGAAACCTTTTTTTCGCCAGAGTGTAAACCACATCTTACGAATAAAACCAGTCATCTGTCTCTCTGTATATTGATTCTGGTTGCCATTATACCAGCGGCTACCTGAAAAACCTAATATTCGCAGTCCGTTATATTCTATAAATCTCCGGTCAATTTTGCGGCAGCCTACTGGTGGCGAGGTCTGATATCTCAGATCATGATTGCCGAGCACATAAAAGAGCGGTACATCGTATCGGCTTCGCAGGGAGGTGAGGTATTCAGGCGGAAGATCACCACAACTGATAATCAGATCAATGCCGGCCAGAAATGGCTGACCATCCTTGTATTCCAGTATTGTCTCGTTGACGATGTCAGATACGATAAGGATTTTCATTGACTGATTACGATAGATGACTGACGTCGCTGCTGTGCCGGATAACGGGCAGCAGGAGCCGCCCGGAAAGTGATTTAGAGATACTTGAGTGGATCTTTATCCATAATCCTGAGAGCGGCATGAAGGATTGATACGGAATCCAGATGAGAATTTTTCCAGAGGGTGCTTTGGGGGCCGTGCTCTATGAAATTGTCCGGGTAGCCGAGTAATCTGCATTGAACATGGTGCATCCCTTTACTGCTGAGAAGTTCCAGGATACTCGAACCAAAGCCGCCGGCAATAACACTGTCTTCTATAGTAACGATTCTACCTGTTTTTTCAGCCAGGCTGCAGATCAGGTCGTTGTCGAGCGGTTTGATAAAGCGAGGGTTGATAACCGCTACTGAAAATCCGAGTTCTTCAAGTCGTGCCGCGGCAACCATTGCCGGAGCAACCCTGTTGCCCACCGGCAGCAGGAGCACATCATCGCCTTCCAGGAGCAGTTCGCCTCGGCCGATTTCCATCTCCTTGAGATCATCGCTCATCTCAACACCTTCACCGGCACCGCGAGGATAACGCACAGCAGCCGGACCATCGTAATTGACGGCGGTATAGAGCATGTGTTGCAACTCTTCCTCATCTTTCGGCGCCATAAAAACCAGATTAGGGATAAAGCGCAGAAAAGAGACATCGAATACGCCGTGATGTGTCGGGCCGTCATCGCCAACTACGCCGGCTCTGTCTATGGCGAAGGTTACTGGCAGATTTGGGATACACACATCGTGGATGATCTGGTCCATGGCCCGTTGCAGAAAGCTTGAGTAGATCGCGACCACAGGGCGTTTACCTTCAGTGGCCATCCCGGCTGCAAATGTCACCGCGTGCTGTTCGGCAATGCCTACGTCGAAGAACCTATCGGGAAATTGTTCGGCAAATCCGGAAAGGCCTGTCCCGGCGACCATGGCAGCAGAGATGGCGGTGATTCGGTCATCCTGTTCGGCCATGTCACAAATGGTCTTGCCGAAGACCTTGGTGTAGTTGACACCACCCTTTGACGCATGGGGTTTACCTGTTTCAATGCTGAAGGGGCCGACACCGTGATAGGCTCCAGGGTTCTTCTCAGCAGGTTCGTACCCTTTGCCCTTGGTGGTAAGGACGTGAATCAGGGTTGGACCGTGATAATTGTCACGTGCGCTGCGCAGGGCCGGAATTAGCTCTTCATAATCGTGGCCGAGGATCGGGCCGATATAATCAAATTTGAAAGCCTCAAAGAGCATACCGGGAGTAAAGAACGACTTAAACGATTCTTCACTCTTTTTCAGAATGCTGAGAATGTTTTCACCTACATTGGGGATAGCGGTGAGGCGTTCTTCAATATGGTTTTTTACCCGGCGCATTGTGCGGCCGGTGAGTTTGCGGCTGAGAAAGCTGGAGAGGGCACCAACATTTGGAGAGATGGACATTTCGTTATCATTGAGGATAACGATCAGGTCCTTATTGAGATGACCGGCATGGTTCAATGCTTCAAATGCCATACCTGCGGTCATGGAGCCGTCACCGATAATAGCGATAGCTTTTTTATTGCTGCCATTGAGACTTTTGGCAACGTTCATGCCGAGTGCGGCTGAAATCGAGGTGGAACTGTGGCCGGTCTCGAAGGCATCGTACTCGCTTTCACTGAATTTAGGAAAGCCGCTCATACCTTTATACTGCCGTAGGGTGGCAAACTGTTGCCGACGTCCGGTGAGTAGCTTGTGCGCATAGGATTGATGGCCAACATCCCAGATAAGCTTGTCGTTTGGACTGTCAAATATGTAGTGCAGGGCAATTGTTAATTCAACAACACCGAGACTTGGTGCAAGATGCCCACCAGTTTTGGAGACTGTCTGGATGATGGTATCCCGAATCTCCTGTGCCAGAGCGGTTAGCTCGTCGAGGGAGAAATCGCGTATGTCTTTCGGGGAATCTACCTTCGGAAGCAGTAGTGTCTCCGGATCTTGTGTGAGTGTGGTAAGCATGTCGTTAAAAGAAGCAGAGCCGGCATCGTTATTGGGGCAATGTCGGCGTATAAAGCAGAAAATCGGTTTCCAATCAGGTCAGTGTACTACAACTTTAGGCATCTGCAAGTCAGAAGCCTTTGTCTACTCGGAAAAAACAGACTATCCGGTCGCCATATGTCAATTTCCACGTGTGTAAATATATCTTGCCAGGGCGCGTAACGGTTCGGCCTGGTTGTCAAACCCGGTCAGTGATTCGAGTGCACGATCAACGGCCTGTCTGGCAAGGGATCTGGTTTTTTCTATGCCAAAGTAGGCAGGGTATGTCGCTTTGCCGCGTTCTTCATCACTGCCGGCGGTTTTGCCGAGTTCTTCAGTGGTGGCAGTGGCATCGAGCAGATCGTCAATAATCTGGAAGGCGAGACCCACATTATCTCCATAAGCTGTGAGCTGCCGCAATTCATCTTCAGAGCAGTGGGAGGCGATCGCGCCAGCCTGGATAGATCCGGTGATAAGCGCGCCAGTCTTATTGCGATGGATGGTTTGCAGTACTTCGAAGGGGTAACTGGTGTTTTCGCTTGCGATATCGAGTGCCTGACCGCCAACCATTCCCTCAGGGCCGGCTGCCCTGGCAATGATATTGATAATTTTTAAGCGCCGTGCGGCATCTAAATTCCCAAGACGTTCATTGCTCAATAGATCGAACGCATAGGTAAGCAGCCCGTCACCGGCAAGTATTGCTCCAGCTTCACCGTAAAGAACATGATTTGTCGCCTTGCCGCGTCTCAGATCGTCATCATCCATGGCGGGCAGATCATCGTGGATCAGCGAGTAGGTATGTATACATTCAAGGGCGCAGGCAATGGGCAACAGGTTTTCGCTGTTGTCGGTTTCACCGCTTACGGCTTGTCCTGCCGCCAGGCAAAGAATTGGTCGTAACCGTTTCCCTCCGGCAAAAAGGCTGTAGCGCATTGCCTCAAAGTGTGCGGCAAACGGGCCGTCAGCCACAAGCATATATTGCTCGAGGGCTCTCTCAACTACAGCTTTCTGGTTACTCAGGTAGGTCTTGATGTTCACTGTTGCTCTCTGTAAATGGTACAGCTTCTATTTCTCCGTCTTTCTCAAGCAACAGTTCTACCTTGGCCTTGGCCTGGTCGAGTTGTTCATTGCAGAACTTTGCCAGCTGAATACCTTCGTCAAATTTTTTGAGGCTCTTGTCGAGGCTCAATTCACCTTCTTCCAGCTCCTGAGTGATCTGCTCAAGACGCGAGAGTGCGGCTTCAAATGTTTTTTTTGCCATAACGTTAGTCCGAAGGTTCGGGAAAACGGTTGAACCTCGCCTCTATTCTGTATAGAAAGAGACCAGTTATACAGTTTTATCCGGGATTAGTTACTACAGAAATCCCCATACTGATTTCCGCTGTGAATATATCGACCCGTTCTTATCCATGCAAGGGTTGATTCTATGAATCTTACTGCGGCCTGTGTTGTTTTTACCATAAAGAGGAAAATCAGGGGCAGACTTTTACCCCTCAAACCCATCACTGTAGCTCATTAAGACACATTATGCATAAGGCTATCAGACAATTCGTTCGTTGGCTCGAAGTTGAAAAGGGATATTCTGAGCACACTATAAGCGGTTATAGCCGTGACCTCCATGAGTTTATGCGTTTTCTAGGAGAAGATCCTGAAGTCCGTCAGATAGATTCAAACCAGGTGCGTTCATTTGTGGTGAGCATGCATGGTGTCAACAGTGGTGCAACAGTTGGCAGAAAGTTATCAGCTCTCCGTTCTTTTTTCAGGTTCCTGATCCGTAATAAAGTGATCAAGGCGGATCCTCTGATCGGAGTCACCGGGCCGAAGGTCGGCCAGGCTATTCCGGTATTCCTGACAGTGGATGAAACGTTTGCCCTTCTCGAGGCACCGGGAGAGGAGGATACGTTTCGTCTGCGTGATACAGCGATGCTCGAGTTGCTCTACTCGACAGGCATGCGTGTTTCCGAGCTTGTTTCCCGAAATTTAACAGATCTTGATTTCAATGAGGAAGTGCTTAAGGTGAGGGGCAAAGGAAATAAGGAGCGAATTGTTCCTGTTGGAAGACCTGCCCTGGAAGCTTTGAATGCATGGCTTCCATTGCGTCAGCACCTGCTCTTCGCTTGTGCTGCAAGGGGAAAACAAGCAGCTACTGAGGCCCTGTTTTTGAATAACAGGGGAGGTAGGCTCACTGCTCGCAGTGTAGAACGTTTCGTCCGGGCTTATGGAGAAAGGGCCGGGATAACCCAGATAGTCACCCCTCATGCATTGCGGCATTCATTTGCCACCCACATGCTTGAGATGGGGGCGGATTTGCGTTCAGTTCAGGAGCTTTTGGGCCACGCAAGTTTGTCCACGACCCAGCGTTATACCCACCTCACCCTCGATCATCTGACGGATGTCTACGACAAAGCGCACCCGCTCTCCACTGGAGAGTGATCGAAAATATCTTATAAAAACATAATTGTAGTGAAAGGGATCAATTCTCAAACACTAAAGGTTCATAATGAAAATCAGATCAACAACAATTCTGGCGGTACGGCATAAAGGCGAAGTCGTAATCGCAGGTGACGGCCAGGTCTCTTTAGGCAACACCGTCATGAAACACGATGCCCGTAAAGTACGCCGTTTGTATAAAGACCAGGTAATAGTTGGTTTTGCCGGTGCTACTGCAGATGCCTTTACCCTTTTTGAGAAGCTCGAGCAGAAGCTGGAGCAGTATAACGGTAATCTCATGCGCGCATCTGTTGAACTTGCCAAAGACTGGCGAATGGACAAAATGCTCAGAAGGCTGGAGGCAATGATCATTGCCGTGGATAAGGACCATTCCTTGCTGCTCAGCGGCACCGGAGATGTCATCGAGCCGGATAATGGCGTTCTGGCAATTGGATCAGGCGGTCCATACGCCCAGGCGGCAGCACTTGCCCTGGTGCAGAAAAGTGATCTGGGAGCAGAAGAGATCGCCAGGACCAGTCTTGAGATCGCCGGCTCAATCTGCGTTTACACTAATCAATCAATTGTTGTTGAGAAAATATGAAACCAAACGATTCACTTACCCCTAAAGAGATACTGGCAGAGCTGGATAAATACATAATCGGCCAGGCCGATGCCAAGCGATCTGTGGCAATTGCCCTCAGAA
Source organism: Desulfosediminicola ganghwensis (assembly GCF_005116675.2). NCBI lineage: Bacteria > Pseudomonadati > Thermodesulfobacteriota > Desulfobulbia > Desulfobulbales > Desulfocapsaceae > Desulfosediminicola > Desulfosediminicola ganghwensis. The sequence goes on along the minus strand of NZ_CP050699.1, from coordinate 4,443,146 downwards.
ACAGATGGCGTAGACGGCAGGTGCCTTCACCATTGCGTGAAGAGATTATGCCGAAAAATATCATTATGATAGGGCCAACCGGTGTCGGTAAGACAGAGATTGCCAGGCGCCTGGCGACTCTCGCGCAATCGCCGTTCATCAAGGTGGAGGCGTCAAAATTCACCGAGGTTGGCTATGTCGGTCGCGATGTCGAGTCGATGATACGAGACCTGGTGGAGTTGGGCATTAGTATGGTCAAGGATGAAGAGAAAAAACGAATTCAGGGTATCGCTGAGGCAAGCGCCGAAGATAAGATCCTTGATCTGCTCCTGCCCCCTAGTCCGGCATCCGCCTCTTCAACCGGGCCGGATGGCGAGGGTTCCTTCACCATGCCTGATTATCAGCTCCCTGCCACCAGTGCGCCGGCCCAGGATAACTCCACCCGCGAAAAATTCCGTCAGATGTTGCGAGATGGTAAACTCGATGAGCGGGAGGTCGAGCTGGCTTTAGAGGAGTCCAAGTCAACCCCGACAATCGAGATAATGGGAACCACCTCAGGCCTCGAGGATATGCAGAATAACCTCCAGGACGCGTTTTCCAGAATGTTTCCGCGCAAGAAAAAGAATCATAAGATGAAGATTCCCGAGGCGATGGAAGCACTTACCAAGGAAGAAGTGGAGCGAATGGTTGACATGGATAAGGTTACCAAAGAGGCTCTGCGACGAACCGAGCAGTCAGGTATTGTCTTCCTCGACGAGATCGATAAAATCGCTTCCCGCTCATCAGGGGGCCACGGTCCTGAGGTTTCCCGGGAAGGTGTGCAGCGCGATTTACTGCCGATTGTCGAGGGGGCAACTGTTTCCACCAAGTATGGCATGGTAAAGACCGACCACATTCTATTTATCGCCAGTGGTGCCTTCCATGTGGCCAAGCCTTCTGATCTTATTCCTGAGTTGCAGGGACGCTTCCCGATCAGGGTCGAGATGCAGTCTCTTGGCAGGGACGAATTCATCCGTATCCTTACCGAGCCTGAAAATGCTCTCACCAAACAGTATGTAGCTTTGATGGCGACTGAAGGGATCGAGTTGCTGTTCACTCCGGACGGTATCGAAGAGCTGGCCGATATCGCCGTTCAGGTCAATGAGAAAACCGAGGAGATCGGTGCGCGTCGACTGCATACAGTGCTTGAGCGCGTGCTCGATAAACTCTCTTTTGAGGCATCTGAATTGGGCAACGAAGTATTCACTGTCACCGGTGAGTATGTGCGCGAGCAGCTCGGAGATATTGTTCAGGATCAGGACCTGAGCCGATATATTCTGTAATATATTCATGGGAGAAGGATGTGCTTCTCCCATACGTCCTTAACCGCAACTGGTAAACATGTTTAAAAAACTGTTTGGATTGGAAAAAAAAGAGGCAAAACGGGGGAATCCTGATGCCGTCCGGCTCGGTGTTGATCTGGAGATGAGCTACTGCCCAAAGTGCAATGAGGAGTATCGCCTGGATGTAGAACGGTGTGTTCATTGCCAGGTAGAGCTCATATCAGGTGAAGAGCGGTTGGGTCTGCTTACGAGCAAAGAACAAGGGTTTACTGCCCGCTCGATGGAGATTGCGGATGGCGAGTCTATGGTAGCCATCCGTGAAGGAAAACTCAGGGATTTGAAACCGTATCAGATCCTGCTGGGCAAAGACCGTATCCCGGCACTTTTGAATGGTGACGCCGCTGGATGCGCCAAGGGCTGAGGCGGTCCGGACCTCCAGTTGGTGGTCAGAGCAACCGATGCCAGTGAAGCGGTGGCAATACTCGAAAAAGAGTATCTGCAAACCACTGGCTTAAAAGAGAGTGATCTGCAGGTGGCCGATGCTGTTTTTGATGAGAATGCGGCTTCTACCGTCTGCCCTGCCTGCAATACCAGTTTTGTTCCCAGCCAGAACAGTGAATGTCCTGAGTGTGGGTTACGGTTTGGCTGATCAGAGGCCTGAAATGATAGTGCCTTAAAGGAAAAAAGGGCTGCTCCTCAACGAGGGGCAGCCCTTTTCCTTATTTGGGCAAAATGCTGATGAGAACTTTGGGTTAATTGCCAGCTGGTTTACCGTTTCCCCACTGTTTCTTTTTGCGGGGTGTCAGCATAATTGGTTTACGGGTGAAACTGACCGCATTGAATTCGAGAATTTCTTTCATCCGGTCTGTCAGTTCCCGGCATGGCCTGATAGTGAGGTCCTGGGGGGGATCGATATCCACCTCGCCTCTGCCGGGGAAGTGCAAGGTGAGTCGCAACGGGCAGGAGCCGTGGAACTGGTAGAGGGTCTTTTTGACCTGCTCGATCTGCTTTCTGCTGATCTTGTCCGCATCAAGCTTTACCTTGACCATTTCGGTATATTTTTCCCGGGCATCAGTGAGGGTATCGATGTTTTCCGCCAGAATCTTGGGCCCGCGCTCATCCTGCTGCACAGTTCCCTGGACCACTACCGGGTCGGACGACTGCAAGAGGTGCTCGCAATGTGGGTAGGCGCTTGGGAATACCACTACCTCAACTGTTTCCAGAATATCTTCCATCGTGAGAAAGGCCATGGGGTCACCTTTCTTGGTTTTGTGATACTTGCAGGTCTTGATCAGGCCGCCAACACGAACCGGTTGTTCATCACCCCAGTTCTCAAGTCCCTGAATATCCGCATCGGTAACCGAACGAATTTCCGGCAGGGCATCGTCGAGCGGATGGCCCGTGATGTAAAAACCTACGGTTTCCTTTTCTCGGGCCAGTCTGGTGCGCTCATCCCACTCGGGGATATCCGGTGGCAGGATTTCATTTACTTCTGTCTTCTCGCCAACCTCCTGGGCTACCCCAAAAAGGGACATTTGACCACTTTGCAGATCGCGCTGTACAGCCTTTGCCTGTTCCATGGCCTTGTCGATAATGGCAAAATACTGGGATCTCTTCCACCCCAGGGAGTCCATAGCGCCTGATTTGATCAATGCTTCGATTACCCTTGAATTAACCCTTCGGGAATCAACCCTGTTGCAGAAATTCGAAAGAGAGGAAAATTTGCCGTTTGATTCGCGCTCTTCGATAATCGAGTCGAGGGCGGATTCACCAACATTTTTCACAGCGGCCAGGCCAAAACGAACCCGGTCATCGATAACCGTAAAGTCTTTGAAACTCTCGTTTACATCGGGAGGAAGTACTTCAATGTCATGTTCCTTGCACTCGCTGATATACATGACCACCTTATCGGTGTTGGTCATATCGCAACTGAGCAGAGCGGCCATGAACTGGGCAGGGTAGTGTGCCTTCAGGTAGGCAGTCTGGTAAGAGACCAGAGCATAGGCGGCTGAGTGGGACTTGTTAAAACCGTATCCAGCAAATTTGGCCATTAAATCGAAGATATATTCAGCTTTCTTCTCATCGATCTTATTGGCCAGAGCGCCCTTCATGAACTTTACTTTCTCTTCGTCCATGACTTCGGGGATCTTCTTACCCATGGCCCGCCGGAGAATATCCGCATCGCCCAGGGAGTAACTGGCCAGGATATTGGCAATCTTCATGACCTGTTCCTGATAGACGATAACACCGTATGTCTCTTCAAGAACGGGTTTAATCTGGGGCAGCGGATAGTTGGCTGTGGCACGGCCATGCTTGGTTTCCACGAAGTCGTCAACCATACCGGAGTCGAGCGGGCCGGGACGGTAGAGGGCGACCAGTGCGACCAGGTCGCTGAACTGTTCGGGCGCCATCTTCACCAGCAGTTCACGCATGCCGGAACTCTCCAGCTGGAACACGCCCTGGGCGTCGCCGTCGCAGAGAAGTTTAAAGGTTTTCGAATCGTCCAGCGGGATGGTGTCGATGTCAAGATCGATACCTATGTCCGATTTGATATGTTTGACAGCCTTATCGATTACCGTGAGGGTCTTGAGACCAAGAAAATCAAATTTAATCAGGCCGGTCATCTCGGTATGTTTCATGTCATACTGAGTGACTGTTTCTTCATTACTGCCACGGCAGGTGGGCAGGAACCTGGTCATGGGACCTGGCGAAACAACGACACCTGCGGCGTGGGTGCCTGTGTGACGTGCCAAACCTTCAAGTGTTCTGGAGACAGTGATCAGCTCGTTAACCCGTGGATCCTGATTGGCTGCCTCCTGCAGTCGCGGCTCTTCAATAAGTGCCTTTTCGAGCGTCATCTTGAGTTGGTCCGGTACCAGTTTGGCAATCTTGTCAACGTCACTAAAAGGGATGTCCAATGCCCGGCCTACGTCGCGGATTACTCCGCGCGCCTTCATTGTTCCGTACGTGACGATCTGGGCCACATATTTGGCACCACCATATTTCTTTCGCACATAGTCAATGACCTCGCCGCGTCGATCCATGCAGAAGTCGATGTCGAAGTCAGGCATCGATTTTCGTTCGATGTTGAGGAAACGCTCAAAAATAAGTCCGTGGGGCATGGGGTCAAGATTGGTGATACCCATACAGTAGGCGGCAAGGCTTCCAGCGCCTGAGCCACGTCCGGGACCTACTGGGATATCATTATCGAGTGCCCAGTTGATGAAGTCGGCGACGATGAGGAAGTAGCCGGGAAAACCCATGGTATTGATAACGCCTATCTCTATATCGAGACGTTTTCGATATTCCTGTTCCTTCTCGGGCGTGAGGCCCTCTTCTGATTCACGCATCTTGGCGAATCGTTTTTTCAGCCCATCCTCACAGGCCTGAATGAACATGGAATCCAGGGTCTCTCCCTCAGGTACAGGGAAATCGGGGAAATAGTAATTGCCGAAATCTATCTCAAGGTTACAACGCTCAGCTACCTCCTGGGTGTTGGCTATTGCCTCCGGGCAGTAGGAGAAGGCCTTGCGCATAGTATCCGGAGATTTGAAGTAAAACTCGTCGGTGGAGAAACGAAAACGCTTCGGGTCGTTGATGGTCTTACCGGTCTGGATGCAGAGCAGCACCTCATGGGCATGTGCCTCTTCGCGGTTAAGGTAGTGGCAGTCATTGGTAGCCACCAGCTTGACATCAAACTCTTTACTGAGCTGCATGAGCCCCCTGTTGACGGGGTCCTGCTCGGGAATACCGTTCTCCTGCAGTTCAAAATAGAGCCGGTCACCGAAGATATCCAGTAGCTCACGGGTTTTGGCCCGTGCTCCTGCCATGTCCTTTTTGCCGATGAGATATGGAATCTGGCCATGAAGGCAGGCGGTGAGTGCGATAACCCCTTCGTTATGCTCTCGCAGGGTTTCCATATCGATTCTTGGCTTGTAGTAAAAACCTTCATGCTGGGCCACACTGGCCATTTTCATGAGGTTCTGGTAACCGGTGATGTTCATGGCCAGCAGTACAATATGGTAGGCGATCTGGCCATCAACCGGTTTCTTGAAGGTCTTGTCTTCCGGGGCGATATATAACTCGCAACCAACTATCGGTTTGATGCCTGCCTTTTTGGCCTTAGTATAGAATTCAAGCGCGCCGAACATGGCACCGTGATCGGTGATAGCCACGCTTTCCATACCGTACTCTTTACATTTTTTCAAAAGATCAGGAAGGCGGATGGCACCGTCAAGAAGACTGTACTGGGTATGGACATGTAGATGGGTAAAACCTGCAGACATAGGTCAGTGTATTCCTGTAGTTCTGTCCAGGTGGGTGGCCTGGAATATGGTTCCGGTTACGTCTGAACCGGTGAAATCGGCCATGGTAAGATTGGCTCCGCTGAGATCGGCATTACGAAGATTGCAGTTTCTGAGCGTCGCTTTACTTAGGTTGGCTGCTGTAAGATTTGCACCGGAGAGGTCGGCGCCTGAAAGGTCAGCCCGGCGAAGATCCGATGAATGGAGATTTGTACCTGATAGAATGGCTTTTGACAATATCGCGTCTGAAAGATCTGACTCGCTCAAGTCGAGTCCCGACAGATCACATCCCGGACAATCCCGGGCAGTGGAAGCAACTAAAAATTTGAATTCCGACCTGTTTGGGTGAGAGGACGACATGGCCCCGTTGGTATCTGAATCGTATTGTATATTGGGGCTATTAAGAGGTGTGTTACGATTTGTAACATGTGTTTTCGTCATGTCTTTTGGCCTCAACCTTCCGACTTTGCTTGCGTTGAGGCGTTTTACAGTGTAATATCTGGCTCCGTTTTTGGTGAAGAGGATGTAACGCTGCTGGTCTTCTTCCAAGTAGAGAGTGTAACAGTTCGTATCGCCGAAGTACCATGTTTTGAATGTTAAACAGAGCATGTTTTCGGTGGTTATATCCCAGGTGCCGGTATCTGTAGCATTTGCATTGTTACGGGCGCTCAGCATGCCTCCATTATGAAAAGAAAGGTTTGCATTAAAATCACGAGCTTCGAAATGTAACGTCTGGTCAATGATCAATGTCTCTACAGAATTCGCATTAAGCGGCGATATGCCTGCCTTTTTCATCTGCGAGACAGTGTTAGGACCGCAGCCGGAGATAAGCATCATCGCTGCTAGCAGATATAATATTGAGGCTTTGCAAACCATATTTTCATCCGTGGCATCTGTGGATAGCACTATATATGTTTCAGGAACTCTGTCGGTAATTATTATCATATGCCTTAGCATATTGCACTTGAAAGAGAAGAACGCGGGGAGGCGGATCTTCTTTTGTCAATGGAATGGCAGGTTATATGGTCACATGCAGGTTAGCAGATGCTTTTGAGGCAGATGGAGTGAGAATCCGGTTCAGGCCGTGATTGAAGATTGAGAGTACAGGCATTGATAGAGTAAGTTTTTGAAAAAATTCAGGGACAAATTCGCCGGCTGGCATGGATAGTCAGGCTTATCGATGCTAGTATATTGGGGAGTTGATTTGCAATTCACGTAAATTTAAAACCTACCCACATAAGAGTTGATATTGGAATAAGGAATTAAGCTATTCTCAAAGTATCTTGATTTTTACCAGAGAATTAGGCTCATGAAAAAATGAATTGGAGAACCAAATGATAAACGAGAAGGATTCGTTCATATCGAAGTTTTTTAAGCTGGAGTCAGCGGGAGGTCTCACGCTGATGTTCGCAGCGGCACTGGCTGTAATTCTAGCGAACTCACCGTTGAAGATCTATTACGACATGTTGTTGGGCACCCCCGTGCAGGTGCGGATTGGTGCATTGGATATTGCCAAACCACTGCTGCTGTGGATTAACGATGGTCTGATGGCTGTCTTTTTCTTTCTGGTCGGGCTGGAGCTGAAGCGGGAGGTGCTTGAAGGCGAACTGGCCGATAAGCGTAATATCATTCTGCCGGGTATTGGCGCAATTGGCGGTATGGCCATCCCTGCCCTTGTTTACATCTTTTTTAACTCCGGCGACCCGGTGGCAATGAAAGGTTGGGCAATTCCGGCCGCCACCGATATTGCTTTTGCGCTCGGTGTGCTCTCTTTACTTGGTTCCAGAGTACCGATTGCGCTCAAGGTGTTCCTTACTTCACTGGCAATTTTTGATGACGTTGGGGCGATTCTCATTATTGCTTTGTTCTATACCTCAGAGCTCTCTATAGCGGCACTGGTTGCGGTTGCTCTTTGTCTGCCTATTCTCTACGTGCTCAATAAGCGTGGGGTGGCATCTAAGAGTCCGTATCTCATTATCGGCATCATACTCTGGACCTGTATGCTGAAATCCGGTGTTCATGCGACGCTGGCCGGTGTTTTGATGGCGATGTTCATTCCGCTTAGAGATAAGACAAACCCTGAGAGTTCTCCGCTGAAGGAACTCGAGCATGATCTGCACACAACTGTCGCATTCCTGGTTCTGCCGGTCTTTGCATTCGCTAACGCAGGTATCAGCGTCTCCGGCATGACCGCCGAGCACCTCCTGCATGGAGTTCCGGTGGGTGTTGCTCTGGGACTTTTCTTTGGTAAGCAGATTGGTGTTTTCGGATTCTGCTGGGCCGCTATTAAAATGGGCTGGGCCGATATGCCGAAAGGCATGAATTTCAAGTCACTCTACGCTACAGCGGCGCTTTGTGGTATCGGTTTTACCATGAGTCTCTTTATCGGTTCGCTGGCTTTTGAGGGGGCTGCGGATATGGCACTGGTATTTGATGAACGCCTTGGAATCATAATCGGTTCCCTTGCCTCGGGTATTTTCGGGTATTTACTCTTGAAATCCACCTTGAAAGATAACGAAGTACAGCAGTGACAGTAGTAACAAAAGCGAGCTTCAGGCCTGGAGCAAGTGGCTCGCTTTCAGATCATCTCTTCAGATGACTGCAGCTCCGTGATGAGTTGATGCTCTACGGAGCGTAGTAATATATCAGCTTTAAACGACAAAAGGCCGACACGTGATGAACGTGCCGGCCTTTTGTCGTTTGCGCGAGTTCCAGATGTGGCGGATAGCTTCGGAATTCTGGCACGTGCAGACGGTGCCAGCCTCGCAGATTCTGGCATTACCTCATAGTGAAACTGCGTATTACTCCTACAGGCTATTGGAGAACCGCCTTTTTAAGCTCTTCAACACCAATTCGGGCGACGAAGGTGCTGGCACGTTCTTTCTTTTTTGCATTCGCCTTATAGAAGTCAATGCATTTACGTGACAGTTCGATAGCTTCGTCTTCAGACAGATCTTCAGCCAGCACGTCGGCTTCACGTACTTTTCGACCGGAGTTTCCGCCGAATACCAGAGTCCAGCCTTTTTTCTTGCCAATCAGGCCGAGGTCACGGACCAGGCTCTCTGCGCAAAGAAATGGGCAGCCCGATACACCCACTTTAAATTTGGCAGGCATCTCGATACCGGAGAATATTTCCTCAAGCTTCATACCAAAGCCAAGGGAATCCTGGATACCGAATTTACACACTTCGGTTCCCGGGCAGGCCTGTACATAGTGGAGACAAAGCTCCATTGCCTTGCCTTCAATCATACCGAGATCTTCATAAATCGGCATAATCTGTTCTTCAGGCATACCAACAAGAGCCAAACGATGTCCGGAGGTGATTTTTACAATTGGGATATCGTACTTATCAACCACATCTGTGATGGCTTTGAGGTTTTCCCGGGTGATCACACCTGCAGGTATACGTGGGACGATGGCGTAGGTTTTTTTATCTCGTTGTAAGATAGCGCCTTTGGGACCGTCTGCTTTGGACATGACTGTTCTCCTTAGCTAAGAGTTCTATTAGGTTAATTAGATAGCGATACGTGTGGGTATAATTTTATGCACTATAATACCCGGTGAGATTATCTCTGCAAGAGTTCCGGAACTGAAGGAAAGTTCAAAGAATGTATTAATCGGTCTCCAGGAGCATGACTTTGCGGTGGCTGAGTTGTCGGTAGAGAGTGGTTTCGAGCTGGGCGAAGTCTATGGGTTTACTCAGGTAATCATCCATGCCTGCCTGAAGACATTTTTGCCTGTCTTCTGCACGTGCATGCGCGGTGAGAGCAACTATGGGAGTAATAGCTGCAGGGCCGTCGAGTTCCCGTATAGCTCTGGTGGTATCAAAACCATTCAGCTTCGGCATCTGGAGATCCATAAGTACCAGATCATAGCTGTTTGCAGAAATCTCGCGTAACACTGCCAGGCCATCAGAGACTGCTGTTACAGAAGTGCCCATTTTGGTGAGCAAAGCGACAGCGAGGGTCTGATTGATAGGTTCATCTTCAGCGAGCAAGACTCGTATTCCGGGTGGCAGTCGTACTGCATTGTCCGGGGGGCTGATCAGTGAAGTGGCAGAGGCGATCTCGTTATTTTTTTCCGGTACCAATTCAACGATTGAGACAAACCAGAATATTGATCCTTCACCAGGGGTGGATTCCAGATAAATCCTGCTGCCCATCAACTCTGAAAGTTTAGAAGATATTGCCAGGCCGAGTCCTGTACCACCATATTTTCTGGTCATGGATGAGTCTGCCTGGCTAAATGATTCGAATATGAGATTTTGTTTGTGGGGCTCTATGCCTATACCTGTATCTATCACGCTGAATTTTATATAGGCTTCGTTGCCAGCTTTATGGTTCAGGCAGGAAACTTCAAGGGTTACAGTGCCTCTGTCGGTAAATTTAACCCCGTTCGAGATCAGGTTGATCAGAATCTGCATAAGTCGTATGGAGTCGGTGCGGATATATCTGGGCAGATCAGGGCTTTGTTTGCACTTGAGTGAGATACCTTTTTCTTTCGCCGAAAGGGCAAACATCGCCATACAGTTGTCCAGTAAATCCTTGAGGTCGAAATCCACCGGATCCAGACGCATTTTGCCGGATTCAATTTTGGAAAAGTCGAGGATGTCGTTGATTACCTGCAGGAGACGGTTGGCTGAACGTTTAACAAGGTTCAGGGACTGCCGCTGATTTTCATCGAGCAGGGTGCCAAGCACCAGGTCTGTCATGCCGATAATTCCATTCATCGGTGTCCTGATCTCGTGACTCATGTTGGCCAGAAAATCACTTTTGGCCACGTTGGCCGCTTCAGCCTCACGTCGTGCCAGGCTCATCTCCTCTCGTAGGTTTTTTTCATTTCGCGCACGGGTGTCGAGGTCTTTTACCACGACATCAAGATTGGCAAACTGTTCAGCGACGAGGTCAGCCGTTATGTCGGCGGCTTTCCTGGCAACAAGCAGTTCCTGCAAGAGTATCTGGTTTTCCACGAGAAGTTTTTGATACTTGTCTTTGAGTTCCTTGTCCATATTCTATTTATGTGTAAAGCGATGGGGCAGTTACTCATCTCAACATGAAATATCGAGGTGAGGTCTCGGTCACTACACCCTGCCTTGAGTTTATGCCTTTATTGCTGTGGATTTGAGGAGAGTCAGGGCAAGTATCCGGCATTTTCGGGCAGCTTCTTCGCAGAGCCTTGAACTTGGAAAACCCTCCACCCCTACCAGATAGATTCCCGGCATGGCAGATTCGACTACGAGTGGAGCAGTGCGTAACAAGTATGCCAGGCCTGAGTTGTGGTCGTGATTTTCCTGGTATTCCAGGTCAAATACCGGATCTTCAACAATGACCACTCCTTCATTCACTTCTTCCGGCAGAAAGCCTTCAACAGAATCTACAAAGATGACGTGGTCTACGTCCTCAAGCAATAGCAGTAGGTTGAGCCCATGTAACCCACCATCAATACATTCCACCGCAGCAGGGAACTCCATTCCAAGCAGTATATCGTGAACACGGGGACCACCGCTATCCGGTTGGAAGAATCTGTTTCCTATACAGATTATGCGGATACGCATAGGCGAATGTCCTACCTTTTGGCCTTTTGAGCGGTATGGACCGAGCAGGACTGGCAAGGGTCAAAAGAGCGGATAATATGTTCTACCTCGATAGGGTTGTCTCTATTTTCTATAGAGGTTCCGATAACCGCACTTTCCCAGGGGCCAGGAATGCTGTTTTGGTCCCGTGGTGAACCATTCCAGCTGGTCGGGGTGATAATCTGATATCGTTTTATGCGCGAGTTCTCTATTTCAACCCAGTGACCAAGTGCTCCCCGACTGGCACCGATGAGCCCGTGACCTTTACCATCTGGTATGGAACCGACGGTAGTGTAATAGGGGGCTTTGGCGTCAATCTGCTCAAGCCATGTGTGCATTTTTGGCAGCAGTATGGCGGGCCTGACAATACGGGCCATCTCGCGCAGGTAGACATTTGGGCCCCGTGATCTGGCAATATCGGTAAAGAGCGGATTCCTGCTCACCAGCATGTGAGCCAGCGGCCCTGTTTCGACGGGCAACTCATCGTAGCGTGGCGCTTTGGCATACGAATATTTCACTTTTTCATAGCGCGCAGTTACAGGATCAGTAATCCCTTCGGAAGGATGTCTGCCACCGTTATAGTCCTTGAAATGGGAATAGGCCACGTGTTCGCTGATCTTGCTTTGGTCAAAAGGGTGAAAAATGTTGTCGATTATGACCCCAGCTCCAAAATGAGTGTCAATGCCGAGGGTATTGGAGGAGTCGGTGTGTATACCGGAGTCATGTTCATTGCCTGGTTGAACATGAGTTCCGGGGGCCTGGTTTGGTAAATGGGGATGACCGAAGCTCATGAAATTACCATTGCCAGCGCCGAGTTCGTGAAGCCTGATCATATGAGAGAAACGGATGAAAAAGCCAAGGTCGCTGTTGAAGTGAGCTTCCTGTTCGTTCATCCAGCGCTGCAGGTCGATTTCACTGCGTACTTCGGACCAGCGTTCGATGGTGCATCCGAGGATACGCTGCTCATACCAGCTGCGGAACAGGTTGACGATATATTGGCAGCTGACCAGATCGTTAAAAGAGGGAATACCGGCAATGCCTCCGGGTACCATGAACGATGAGTTAGGCCATTGACCACCGAAAATTGCGACAACCTCGAGGATCTTCTTGGTCATACGTATTGTTTCGATGACGGATTCACCACGGAGGGATGCGTATCTCCTGCACGCCTCCTCATAAAGTGGCAGCCCGGCATAGGCGGGATTCATGAAATCTTTGAAAAAGGAGAGTACTCCATGCCGGATATCACTCTGCACATGCTCAGCCAACAGGCAAATATTACGAACCAGGATTGCGTTGTTGGGTGGAGTGACATCGCAGATCTGTTCAAGTGCGGTGACTGCTGCGAAAAGATGGGCGGTGGAGCAGAGAGCGCACACTCTTGGGGTGATGACCAGTCCATCACGAGCACCACGGCCTTTGAGCATATTTTCAAAGCCACGATAAAGCGTAGAGGAAGACCAGGCGTTGGTAACCTTGTTGGCTTGAACCTCAAGAGCAAGTTCGAGATCTCCCTGAACACGATTGATTGGCATATTGATAACGCTGGATGCGGTTCTGTTCATCTCAGACCCTCGACTTTCTTTGTTTCAATCTTTCGGGTGCAGCGGCGGCTGCCATACCTTTGTAGGCAAGGTAGTGTGGCCTGTCTACGCCATCTGGAAGATTTATAGGCAAGCCTGCAATGTTAGGTGTCTGGAAAAATGGCTCAGGTTTTGGAAAAGTAGGCTGAGTGCAGCCAAAACATGGTACACCGTTTCTGGTTTTGCAGTTACGGTTGTTCCAGAGCAGTTTATTGCAGGGGCCGTGGGCGAGTGGGCCATGACAGCCGAGATGATAAAACAGGCAGCCCGTTTGACCAAAGTCGGTCTCTTCAACTCGAAATTCATGGTACTCGTTTCTGGTGCATCCCTGATGGACCAGCATGGAATAGTACTCGAGAGGAGCCTGGAATTCGTTTAAAGGCAAGTCGTTGGCATGGAGATAACCGCTGACGGCACCTATCAGTACTGTGGGGTGCACGGGGCAGCCAGGCAGGTTGATAACAGGGAATCCGTCTAAGCTCCTGAAATCTTTGCCGAGAAATCCTCCTGCCTGGTCACCTGTAAACTGCAGGCCGATGGCGTCGGGATCACAGGCGTGGCTGATTCCTCCGTAAGATGCACAGGTGCCGATGGCAAAGACAAGTCGTGCATTGGAGGCGAGGATGCGAATGATCTCGTGCTTCGGCCGACCCTGGACCGTCTGAAACATGCCGGTTCCTTCAGGCCCGAGTGTGATTGCACCTTCCAGGCAAAAAACGTCTAACTTGATTTGCCCTGACGATATTTGGTCAATAATTACAGATGAATCTGCATTTCTGTCGGAGAAGAAAGGATGGTGGAGTATTTCGAAGCGCAGGGCATCCTGAGTTTCGATAATGTCAGGCGATTCGGCGTTGAGCAGGGCCACAGTGTCCCCGCCACAGCCTGCACCTTGTAACCAGAATAGAGTGGGCTTCACACAAGTCTCCTCTTCCATGCAATATGCACATGGTTCAGCAAGGTAGTGGGTACAGCTTTGCTTCCTGGTTCAGGAGATGCAAACGGCGAATGGACCTGAAGCTGAAACAAATGCCCAGGCGAGCTTGGCCTCTCCCTTTTCCCTGGCCGTGATGTTACACGGGTACTATCGGAACGAACGTGTCAAATTGATAATAAAGAGATATTCAGTACAAAACAACATGAAACAAGCGCGATAGAACAAAATGCAAAGCGTTTATTCTCTTCTACTCTGCATTTTGCATTCTATTTTCTACAATAATCAAGCTAAAAAACTGGTTTGTAGTCGAAGAAGTGCCGTGATTCAAGCTTACGGTTGGTATGGGTCTCGCCTCGGGCAATGAAGGAATAGGTTACTGCGCCATTGGACGTGAATTGTACGCCTTCAAGGAATTCTCCGTCAGTAACGCCAGTTGCGGCAATAGCGACCTCTTTACTGCCTATCAGATCCTGGGCCCTGAAGGTCTTGTCGAAGTCCTTGATACCGTGTTCTGCGGCCAGGGCTCTGTCGCGGTCATTTTCATAAAAAATCTTACCTTCAAAGTATCCCCCGAGGCAACTGATGGCTGCGGCGACCATGGCACCCTCGGGTGCGTAGCCATATCCCATGTAAATATCAGCTTTCTGGCCGGTGATGGCAGCAAGACAGCCTGAGATTTCTCCCTCGTCAATCAGCTTGATGCGTGCACCGCAGCTGCGAACTTCCCGGATGAGTTGGTGGTGCCTTGCCTGGTTAAGAATGCAGACCGTTACATTTTCTGTATATTTACGTAATGCACGGGCTGTGCGTTTGACGTTGACGATCGGCGGCTGGTTGATGTCAATAACGTTGCCGACTCCTGGCCCGACGACAATCTTGTACATCGCCAGATTGGGGACCGATTGAATCGATCCTGCTGTGGTAATGGCGGCAAAAGATGTAACGTTGTTTCTACCGTCTGAGGCGTTGTGATAACCCTCCAGAGCGATCGCCATTACATCAGATTTTTCGCCTCCCCGGCCGATTTTTCTGGGCAGGGGGATGATATCTTCACGATCGTTAAAACGGTCGTTGATAATAGTGCCGTCCACATTTATTCGATTCAAGGTCTTGATGATTGCGGCACGGGTGGTGTTGAGAATATCATCGTGGTCGCCCAGGCCCTGCATTCGGGCGGCGGTAAGAGCTGCGATTTCCGTTGCCCGAACAATTTCCATTCCGTAGTTGGTATTCATGATTGTAATTTAGTCCCGTGCTGCGGTTTCTGTGGTAGAGGTTTGGCCATGTCCATTGATTGTGGCGAATTCTCGAATTTTCTGCATGATTTTATCCCGTTGTTCCATCAGAGCTTTGCCCTCAATGGTATCCCTGATCTTCATGGGGTGGCTGAATTCGTCAATCAGCTCAATATCAAGTGGGGCCGATTCGAGCTTTTGCATTGCCTCCTTGATCTCGGTTGGTGTGGGGAGGATTATGCCGTAAAGCTGGTGGGGCGTGTGCACCAGTGAGTGGCCACGATTATAGTAGGCTTCTGCAAAACCACCGTCCACGTTGATGGCAACACCGTCTTCGCTGGCCATTCTTGCTCCTTTCATATAATTAACCGGTGTGTGACCAAAGACCACACGCTGTACACCGAATTCTTCCAGGAGTTTTTTCTTGAAGGCTTTGGTCTGCATATTGTCCTTCCAGTAAAGCGTGTTTTCAACATGCGATTCCGGGTCGAGCAGGAAATAGCGTTCGAAGGTTTTCATGGCGTGTTTGCCGAAGAAGGGTGACTTAGGTCCGCACCAGAGATAGAAAAACAGATCCTGATCACGCTTTACCTGCTGTTTGCCCTCCAGATAATTTTTGCCAACCCTGCCAATCATATCCTGAATGTTGTCGAGCAGGTTCTTTCCCCGGCGGCCCATAAACTCGTCGAATTGTCCGTCGGCAGTGGATGGCACCAACGCGTGGATATTCAGGGTGTTGCTGTGGATATGGTAGGTTTTTCCATCGGTGAAAAAATAGCCGAGCAAACGTTTGAGTTTGGTGTTGGTGGCAAACTGTTGAGCCAGATCATCTATAATTTCCTGCTCCTCGTCAGTCAGAGCCAGTGGATCTCCTCTATTAATGGTGGGGAAATGGTTGTCGTTCAACCCTTTGGTATCGCCAGCCGCCAGCATGGAGGCAAGCTTCTCGAGCCAGAGCCTGGAAGACATATCATATTCGGGATTATCACGAATTGTACGTTCTTCCAGTTTGAACTGAATAATTGCCAGCGCTTTTTCCATGGAGCGGCCAAGATCAGTCCTGGCTTTGAATTTGCCGGTTACTTTTTCAGCAGGGTAGGTGGCCGAGGCAAACTCTGCCAGGCGGCGGGTGTCGAACTTTAAACGGTTCATCAGTTCAAAATGATCGTAGCGACAGGTTATGCGGAGTGTCTCTGCTATGAGAGAAAGGTTGCCTGAGGCTGCACCCATCCAGAGGATGTCATGATTGCCGTATACATAGTCGACAATCCCACGGTAATAGGGGGATGAGAGGATACGGATAATTTTATCCGGCTGGGCGCCCCGGTCGAAAATATCACCGACTACCTCTATTCTGTCGAGCAGGATATCCCGTACAGCCACAGAGAGATGAGCGATGAGCCTGCGGGAGATGATCTCTTCTTCAAATATAGGGTCAGGTACGGGCAGGCCGGCAAGCAGGCGGGTAATGGCGTCACGGAATTCAGGTTTGATGATCTCGTGAACCTGGTACATCCTGTTGGAAATTTTGTATTTCAGCACCTCCACCAGACAGAGGATGGTATCCTGAATATCCATGGTGATGGCTTCATCCTTGAAATACTCATTTCTGCGGATTATGCGGACCAGGTACTGGATTTTTTCCGAGCTGAAGGTATTTGGCAAGGCTTCCCGGCAGGTCTGATAAAGCATGCCGAATCGGCCGCGCAAAATGGATTTAAACCTGTCTCCTTCGCCATGGAGGTCGCTGATCCATAGGGTGGTAGGGATATTGGCGTTCAAGGCACTTTCCAGCTGCAGCAGCTTATTGACAAGCTGGTCAATCTCGCCAACCTTAATGTGGCCCTGGGGCTGTTGACGGGGGGCTGTCGTATTTGTATCTGTATTATCTGAAATATCCGTATTGGGCGTGACCATTAAGAGGCCTCCAAAAAAACCTGATTGGACTAAAGAATAGGAGATAGGGTTAGCACGCAGCACATTGGCCAATAGCGAAATCGTTGCTGCTGAAATTAACTTTAACTGTTGCCTATTCTAGCATTTGCACCATATTGTCGCAAATTGAATTGGTGGAAATCGACGCAATATTCCTTAGTATACTGGTCTGTTAAGAAGATAGCGTGTTGTGGGCAAAGAACGTAGATGTATGTACGTTATCTGGGCTTATCGTCTTATAATGACGTACATTTCTTCGTTGACCAGCCGGTGGGGTTCGTCGGGGATAGTGTTGTTTAGCCAGAAAAAGGCAGTGAAAAGCGGCCCTCTAGCCTGCACTGCCTTTACCTGATGATGTTCTTTTGCATACAAAGAATGTTGTATTTCTCATCGGTGAAATATTCAATTTTATCAATTGTCTGGTTGAGGATAAACAACCCCATACCGCCATCAGGTAAAGGTTCCGGATCTTCAGGATCAAACTTCAGTTCAGATATGGAAAAATCGGCCATGACAAGCCCAGTGTCGTGTATCTCGATGGAGAGATAATCTATATTCTTTATACTAGAAATGGTTACCTCGGAGCCGGGTTTGTTTGAGTAGGCACGCTCTATGGTGTTGTTCACGCCTTGAACTACGGCTATCTCAACTTCGTCTGCAACTGGTATTGGCAGACCGAAGTGGAGTGCTATTGATCTTGAGGTTACGTCGACTCATTGCACCTCGGCCATATCACCTTCGATGGTGATATGAAGAGTTGGCGGTTTCATGGGTTACATGTGAATTGCCGATAGGCAGATTACGCCCAGGTAGTGCCTGAAACCAGCCTGTTCTCTGTATTCCAGAGCGAAAAGTGATATGATGTCGAATGGTTCGGAATTATTTGTAAATTCTTTGAGATTAAGCAATATGTTGTCACAAGAGGTTCTGAGACTGGCTGACTTTGATTTAAAGAGCGTTGCGTTTAAGCGTTCCCTGCCGAATTCTTCCCCCGCCTCATTTACAGACTCGATAATGCCATCGGTATAGAGAACGAGGCGGTCACCGATGAAAAATTGTCCTTCACCCTGCTCAAAAGGTAAAATATTACTGAAACCTATTATAGGACCACCCTTTTCAAGAAATTCGAATTTTCCGCTTTGACGTAAAACAATAGGCTGCGGATGGCCGCCATTACAGTACCGGTAGTTGCCTGTTTACGTATCAGGAATCAGGTAGACTATGGTGAAGTACCGATTAAAGCGTTCAAGGGGATAATACTGATCGAGACTGCGTAGAACTTCTGAGGGTTCTGAGAATATAGAGTGTGGTTCGCCCGGATGCCAGGATTTGAGCGTGTGGTTGCAACGCCAGGGCAACTGAAACCGTCTTTAACAGGCATGACTATATCGACCAGGATCAGATCTATATAGTCATTGCCGGCAATTACCAGGGCTTCTTCACCGTTTTGCTTCAAACAGCGTGTATCCCTGCCGGGTGCGTATTACCCGAAGTAGTTCCCTGTTTTCCCTGCTGTCATCGACGATACGTATCTATTCGGCCTGAAGTGACATGAGATTTACTCTTCGTAGATGATCTCGATATTGGCCAAAGATTCTTCCATGGTCTTGACAAGCTTGCTGATAACCTGGCTGTTCTCATCTTTGGCGGCGCTTTCAATCTCTCTGCCAATGTCGGTAATGAAGTCAAAACCGTACCCTCCGCCGACGCCCTTGAGGGTGTGACCGATCCTTGCAACTTTATCGAAGTCACACTCGGTAATCGCTCTCCTCATCTTGACGATATCTTCCTGACGGCTTTCAAGGAAAAGGGGGATGATCTCCTTGAGGTCTATGTCTACATAAACTGTCATGGCTGCCATTTTCTCCTCTCAGGTGGTTCAGGTTAAAGACGTGATGGTATCGATGAATACTTTTTTTGAAACGGGTTTAACCAGATGCGCATTAAAGCCTGCCTCGAGACTGGCCTTTTTATCAGATTCCTGGGCATGGGCGGTGTGCGGATTTCGTGGCTGATACGGGCGAGGAAATCGCTTTTGGCCCGGTTCGCTTCCTCAGCCTCAATCATGGCCAGTTCCTGTGCTCTGGCTTCAGGGTTTTCATTAATTACCTCGGTAAAAGATTGGCCGAGCACCGCAATGTGATTGCGACAGACGAGCAAATCGAATGGACTGTTACACCAGAGTATGCTGCCTTCCTGGTTGGTCCAGACAATGGCCTCGTTGATGGTACCGAGTGCGACATCCGTCTTCCCCAGTGTTTTCTGGAGGTTCATTATGATTTGCTGGGATCCGTCCATTTTTTGTGGCTGCGCTATAAACCAACTACCTGAGAATTTGTGTTGAGTACATGATAATAAGTCTAGGATTTGTTCGCTCGATTGTGGTCTTTAACAGAATTTCCGGCCCATTTCCTGACGGGCAAATAGTGCGGGTTCTTTTTACATTATCACAAGGTGCAGAGAGAGGGGAAGGGTGGCAGAATGGTCTCAATATATATATGGGTGCAGGCGGTGGAGCGAAATGGAGTCAAGGTGAGGATGGTTTATTTTAGCCATGGGCGCAGATTGGTAATTTGTAAAACGATTATGTCGCATGCTGTGCAGTCAGCCGGGTGTCTGTGGAGGAAAACTCATATCCGCATCTCGAGGCTCAGCTGTCTCCCATTCCCGCTCACCATATTTATGGGAAAACAAAAAGAGCGATCATATTCTATTCATTAATCCGGGTATCTGAGGATTCGGTGGCGGTAAGTCCTATATCGAAAATATCGTGGCAGGCGGGGCAGATGAAAAGCCATTTGACTGTTTCTGCCTCACGTTGAAACATGGAATGAAAACCATCTCTGTAACCGCAAGTCGGGCAGGTCCTGAACTGGTCTTCAAATTCTATCTTTATGACTTTGTTACGCATCAGGAAACTCCTCCAATAAGGTTCGAGTCAGGAAAAACGGGTGTCGAGACTAGTCATCCAGCAATGGTGCAAGCATGTATATCAGATCACTCTCCCTGGAAGGATACGGTGCCAATATGTTGCATTCGTGGAGATGGGAGACTGATATATCGTCTATCATCGCCTGTTTGATGGTATTGATCAGTCCTGTAGCGTTATCGGATAGGATATGTGCTCCCAGGAATTTACCCGAGTTATCCACCAGGATTTTAAATGCGGCATTGCGCATGCCGATTCTGCGGTAGGTGGGCCAGGCAAGGTTGGAGGAGTAACTCTTCCAGTATCGTGTCTGCTCCTGTTTGAGCTGGTCTTCAGTTTTACCGACCATGGCAAGTTGTGGATAGGTAAAAAGAACTATTGGCGTACTGCCATAGTCCATCTGAGATTTTTTTGTACTTCCTTCGCGGCTGGCGATAATGTTTCTGGCGGCAATATGGGCTTCCTGATCGGCAACCCTGGCTAACTGCGGAGAATTGACACAATCTCCGATGGCATAAATATTTGGTACAGAGGAGCGCATGTGCGAATTGACAGGGATGCCCTGGGGTGATGCCTCAATTCCGGCGTTGGCCAGATTGAGTTGGGAGATATTAGCAACCCTGCCTGCCCCGTGCACGACACGATCAACTTCAATACTTTCACCGGAAGTCAGTAGGATACGATATCCGCTCTTGTTTTGGGTTACAGACTCAACCTGAGCCTCGGTGTGGATTTGAATCCCTTCTTGTTCTGATGCGATAGTGAGGAGATCAACCATTTCAGAATCGAATGACCTGAGGGCATTAGAACTCCGTAATATGATATGAATTTGCCCTTTAGAGCTGCCAAGGCGTGCGGCAAAGTGGGCAAACTCAAATGAGATAAAGCCACCGCCGATGAAAGCGATCCGGGGCGGGAGTTGGGGGAAATCGAGAAAGTCGTTGCTGGTGCAGATATGCTCGTGGCCCTTCAGGGACAATGGACGAGGAGTTGCGCCGGTGGCGAGGATAATAAAATCGGCCTGGATAGTGTCAGTTCCGACTTGTACACGATTTGTATCGATGAGAGAACCTTGCGCGTTGAAGTAGGTTATTTTGCTCCCGGCGAGACTCTTAACAGTATTTTCAGGAACCTTTGAAGTAAACCTGTTTTTTGCGGCAATGATCTCCTGCCAGTTTACCTGTGGTGGAGCTGTAATCCCCAATCCCCTGAGGTGGTTGCAGCGTGCTACTGTTTCGGTGACTTCATAGAGCCATTTCTTTGCCTGGCAGCCAAAAAGGGCGCATGTGCCGCCCGGAGTCGAACTGGACTCTACAATGGCAACGTTCAGCCCCTCCCCGGCGAGATGGTGGGCAGCTGTCTGTCCAGCGGTTCCTGTACCGAGTATTACCACCTCAAAATGACCCATTGCTACCCCTCATAAAGTGTTAAGGAATTGCGTAACTGGACAGGCTGCAAAGTGACGGTTCGTGAGAACTACATATTCCGTACTGAGTATTTTCTACTTTTTTGAGTATAACATGCCCGGTTAATAGCCAGAAAGAGAGAAAAAGTATGAGACACCGAAAGCGGCCGGGAATTTGGGGAAGCGATTACACAACGGTCAATAGCAGCTGTGTCTGGCCAAAGGGCATGAATGCAATTTCACAGGAAAATTATTTAATTTGCAACAGGAAAAGATCTCCGACGATCCATTTGCCGTTTTCTTTACGAATTGTGTGGTCTCTATGGGCAACGCAGGTGAAACCAAATTTTTCGGCCTGCGTATTGAGATAGTCTCGTGAGTGGGCGTATCTGCCGGAAGTGCAGAGCTTATACTCACCGTCACCTTCAAGACGTTCGATTGAGCAGGCAATTATACTGCAATTTTCAGAACGGGCTTGGATCGCGGCAAAAAATGGTTCGAGATTGCCAATATAAATCAGTACATCCGTCGCTATAAAGAGGTCATAACAATTCCTGTCCCCCTGCAGGAATTCGATAACTTCCTGACATTCGAGTTGCTGGTAGAGGTTTTTCTCCCGAGCTTGCTCAAGCATCAGCGGTGACAGATCTACCCCGGTGAGACTGGCAGTAAGCGGCGAAAAGGCAGCACCCGAAAGACCGGTCCCACAGCCCAGGTCTATTCCCCGCGTAAAGCTGCTGTGCTCATTGGTGGCCAGAAACTCACGGGTCATTGTTGCAAGTGTTTCAGGAGCATCGTAACCCAGTGACTCTGTTAGATGATGGTCAAATTTATGGGCATATTTATCAAACGTCTCGACAATATATTGCTTGGGAGCGGCATTGGTTACTTTACCGCGGGCCGCAGCAAGCATGTGTCGTGCTGATTCGTGATCAGATTGCAATTCGAGAAGCTGCTCAAGGAGTTGCGCAGCCTCAGGGTAGCGTTCTTCACAGTTGTAGAGCCCGGCGAGATTGTAGAGCGTTTCAGGATGGCGTGGGGCGAGTGACAGACTTCTTTCTGTATATTTAATGGCTGTTTTGATTTGGCCAAGAGAGCTCAATATCACCCCTAAATTGTTGAGGGCGAGTGGGGAATTCGGTTCTATGGCAACAGATTCCCGGATGAGCTTGAGCCCTTGCTCAGTATTTCCCTGCATATGAAGCAATTTTCCCAGGTTGTTGAGGGCTTTGGGATTACCAGGTGTCAAAGTTAGCGCTTTTTGATAGCAATTGCGGGCATCATCCGGCTGGCCCATGGATTCATATACTGCCCCAAGATTGAGTTGTTGGGATGAATCATCAGGAGCAGCATCGGCAGCGCGCCTGCAATACCTGAGAGCGGCTGAAAGATCGCCAAGATCCCGACAGGCAAGACCTAAGTTTCCAAGAACATTCACATTGACCGGAAGTGACTGAAGAATGGCCTGATACTTGGCTATCGCTTCTTCGAGCAGGCCTTGTTGATGTAAGTGTATGGCTTCGGAAAAAAGAGATTGAAGATTGCTCATAATGCGGCAGTCGAGGATGTGGGGTCGTTTGTTGATAATGCCAAAAGGCTCGAACATCGTCGGCTTTAGAGTGCGACAAAGTAGGAGTTTTAGCTCGTTTACAACATATTAGCAACAAATTTTCCGGCTAGGCCACGACTGGAAACAACGAAGAGCATGGATTTTAAATTTTTATGGGATTTATTGTTAAATATCAAATTGATGCGAATAATGCGTGGAAAAATAGGTTGTTAGGGGTGAGATCTTTGTGGAAAAGTCGCCACATTATGGTATTGCTATCAGGGTTTTCTATTAGAATCTGAAGAGCCTACCGACTGTTAACAGTAATACGGGAGCACGGGCGTTATCAATTGAAAGGTGTGTCGAGTGGAGGCAGGTTGTTGAAGTTTCGTTGCGCGATTGTGGCTGGGATTGTGAATATTGCCTTGATGGGTTGTGGTGGAGTGAGTGACAGAGGCTCCGAGAATGTTCTGTCTAAGGGCAGCAAATATGCGGTACGCGATAACAGTTTTGCCTATCGTCAATTAAAAATCGAGGACTTTAAGGCTGAAGCACTGGATCGAGGACCAGGTAATGTTGTGCACCATGTCCAGGCACGTTCCTGTATTTCAATTCAAACAGCCGCTGATACGCGCATACGATCGAAAGCAACAGAAAAGCAAGGCAAGGAGTATGTGGGAACCCTGAGTAATGTAAGGTATCAGGCTATATTTGAGCCATATTGTTCTTGGTGGAATACGGGTGTTGCCGAAAACAGGGTGGAATATATCCTGGAGCATGAACAGATTCATTTTGCCCTGACTGAATTGTCGGCGCGGAAGCTCAATGAGAGGGTTCAGCAATCATTCAACGCTAAAACTATATATGGTAGTACTGTCCAGGAGGTGGAGGATAAACTCAGGGATAAAGTGCGCCTTGCTTCGAAAAAGGCCATTGCGATGTCAAGCAATGACCACAGCGACTTTGATAATCAGACTTCCTTTGTATATGAACCGGAAAAACAGCAAAGCTGGCTGGAGAATGTTACCAGGCGTCTTGCTGAAACGGAACAATATCGGTAGAACTCTCTTTTTGTATAGTCCCTTCGGTCGATATGACATCTCTTATGCATATTAATATTGACCGTAAATGGAATGTCTTCAAGAAGTTTGATTTGTCGGTAGCTTTTTGTCTTGAAGAGAACGACCAGCTTATTAGTAAAGCCTGAGTCATCCGCAGAATCTCTTAATCCTGTGTTGAGCCGGATGAGGCAAGGGCTTTCTGAACTGCTTTGCCAATATCAGCCAGGGAATATGGCTTTTTAATATAAAGTGCAGCACCGAGTTTTTCTGCCTCTTTTACACGCTCCGTTTCCGAGTAACCGCTGGCGATGATCGCCGGCTGGTCAGGCTTGATTTTGAGAATTTTTGTATATGTTTCGAGTCCGTCCATGCCAGGCGGCATCAGCATATCGAGGAGTATCAGTTCGATCGTATTGTGTTTGATAAATTCGATAGCCTCTTCTCCACTTGCCACCGAAGTAGTCTGGTAGCCAAGTTTTTTCAGCATGGAGGTGGCGATAGTTCGTTGAGTCTCAATGTCGTCTACAATAAGAATACGCTCTCCTTTGCCCATGAGTGTCTTGATTGAAGGGGTGATTTCCTCTTCTGCAATTTCTTCGCGGGACACAGGGAAATAGAGCGAAAATGTCGTTCCCTTGCCGGGTTCTGACTCAACATCAATATAGCCATTGTGATCCTTGATGGTTCCCCAAACCACAGCCAGCCCAAGGCCGGTGCCGCTTATGCCCATAACTTTTTTGGTGAAAAACGGCTCGAAAATACGTTCCAGGTCTTTGGGGGCTATACCGCTACCGCTGTCACTTACAGAAAGAACGACATAATCACCCTGTTTTACATTATCGTAGCCAACAATGGGGGTGGAAATATATCTATTTTCAGTATGAATGGATATCCTTCCCATGCCACTGATAGCCTCGGCACCGTTTGAGATCAGGTTCATAACTGTTTTAGAAAGGTGTATGGGGGAACCTGTAATGTTAAAGAGGTCGGGGGCCAGATCAGTTTCGAAAACTATTTCATTGTACTGCATGACAAGTTTACGATGGTGAGGGCTTCTGAGATATTCTTCTATAATCTCATTGAGATTGACGACCTTTGTTACAGCAACTCCACGCCGTGCCAGGGTAAGCAGATCCTGAACTATCGCGGCTGCCTTTTGGCCTGAGTCGTGGATTATCTCAATAGAGTCACGGTATGGGCTGTCCTTGGGCATATCAAGTAGAAGTAGTTCAGGATAACTGACTACTCCGCTTAAGATGTTGTTCAAATCGTGCGCTACTCCCCCAGCCAGGGTTCCTATCGCTTCCATTTTTTCAGCGCGTTGGAGTTGTCTGGTAAGGCGCTGCTGCTCTTTTTCGCGGGCGGAGAGCTCCTGAATTTTGTTTTCGAGCTCCCTCTGATAACCTCTGAGGCGGCGATTGTTATTTTCCAGAGTATCGAGCATCTCATTAAAAGAATAACCAAAGCGATTAAGCTCATCCTTTCTATTGCCTCCGCCTGTAAATCTTTCACTGATTTTTCCACGTTTCACATTATGCATGACAGTTGCAATGGAACGTATAGGGGTGATGATGTTTCTGAATATTATGAGCAGGGTAAATATCACCAGGAAAGTACCAAGTATTGAAGATATAACGAAAAAGCTTTGAAATTCCTGGCGGAGAGTGTCAGATTTCTCGAGACTTTCCTGTAGCAGGTTGTTCGATATCTCCGATATTTCAAGAAAGTGGTCCTGCAGGTAACGATTGTTTTCTTCCAGTAAAGAGTTGATGGCCTTAATTTCCAACTCCATTGCATAGCTTTCATTGAGTAATTGCTCAAACGTCTGTAGATAGTCCTCCATGCGAATGTCTGACGGGCCATTTGTGCGAACTTTCTTTTCGAGCGATTTTGTGACTAGTTTCAGGGCTTGAAAAGTTTGCAGGTCCCTGGTTGCCCTGTAGGTTATGAAAAAATGGGTGAGGTTAAATAATGGCTTCAAAAAATCTGTTCTGCTGCTGTTGAGGATGATGGAGGCCAACGATCTGTAATTGGATTCCATGCGTGTTTCATGGAGGCTCTTGTTCGTGCTGAGTTGCATGAGCTTACTGATATCCGATTTGTAGGTGTCAATGTTCAGGATGATCTGCCTGATGGTAATTTGAGTTGATTCGGGGATTTCCTTTTTGCCAAGCCGGTCGAGCAGTTCCCTGATCTCCTCGATATGTGATCCAAAATTGGCATGTGCCTGATGCTCCTGTTGTCTGAATATGTTTTTTTCCCAGAGCCGGGCTTCAAGAAAAAGTGTGTTCAGCTCGGTCATATCGTGCTCGAGCAGAATGGCCTCTCGAATAATTTCAGCACTTTTCAACTGCTGATGTCGTGAATATGCGAGGATCATATAGCCGAGGCTAAAAGATAGTATCAGCAGTACGACCACCGCATAAAATTTACTGTTTATAGAACGAAACACTGCGATTCCTTATCAGTTCGTTATCCAACCGCATATCAAATCTTGCAGTAATATTATGAAACATACATACAATGCCTGAACCTGTTATGGTGTCGTTGCTGACTGTTGAGTGAAGAGGTTGAGTTCTATAGAGATTGTGTTGGGTATTGGCTGCTGGCGGAAAAATCCAGCAGCGGTCTGCAGGGCAAGTCTGCCCATTTTACCGGGCTGCTGTATTATGGTGGCGCTCAAACGTTTGGTGAGTACTTTAGCTTTTGCTTCGGGAATGCCATCAAAGCCAATAAGAACCGCAGGTGGCACAATGCCCTTTTCGTCGTATGCATCGAGTACTCCCAGTATCATGTCGTCATTATGAGCGAAGATCCCGTCGATTGTAGTCTTGCTGTCAATCAGGCGAAGAGTAATATCTTTTGCCTTTTCACGATCGAAATCAGCAACTTCTCTGGTCTGCACAGTGAGGTTAGGATGTTTGGCAAGTTCTTCATTAAAACCGGTGCCACGCTCCAATGCTGCAGAGGTACCTGGTATTCCTTCGATTTCAGCAATGTAACCCGGGCCTTCCAGGTGGTTGGCAAGATAGCTGGCAGCCAATCTCCCGCCGGCGGTATTATCCGATTCGATGTGACAAAGCACATTCGCTCCGGTAACTTTTCTATCAACAGTAATAATTGGGATATTTTTGTTTTCTGCTGTTTCAAGGCCCGAGCGAATATATTCGCTGTTGGTGGGATTGACGATAAGAAGATCTATCTGCTGGAGCAGGGCGGTGTTGATATCGACTAATTGCTGGGCGTCCAGGTTATGAGCATCAAGAATTGTAAGGTGTATACCGTGGAGGTTTGCTGCATTTTTGGCTGAGGCTACAAGGGATTCAAAAAATGGATTTTCAGTCGTTGAAACACTGAAGGCAATTTTTTTGCCAAAAGATTCATGAGATACCAGCTCAACAGTGATCTCGGTGGTGGGGGGAGACTGTTTATTCTGCAGGATACTGACCGCCTTCTCCACACCGCATGCGCCCATCAGGTCCGGGCGATGATCAATGGTTGCGTGTATCCGGCCATTTCGAAGTTCTGTTCTGACAATTTCGGTATTATCATAGCCGGTGATGAGTGTTTCGGGCGGAAGACCAAGCAAATCTAAAGCCTGCATGGCACCAATCGCCATGGCGTCGTTTAGGCAGATAATGGCGTCGATATTCTGGTGTACTACAAGCAACTCGGTGATTTTAGACAGTGCTACATCGGTGTGCCAGTTGCCGTGGGCCGCTGCCGCTATCTCTATAGAGCTGTTATCGGTCAGGGCTTGAACAATACCGGCTTTCCGTTTTTCAGAATTTTCAACACCGAAAATGCCTTTCAGGATAATAACCCTGCCTGTACTATTGAGTTTATCTTTGACATAGTTGCCAATGAGTAGTCCTCCCCTGTAGTTATCGGGGCCGATAAACGGAAGTTCCACTCCATGGTCTTTCATAGTCGGCGCATGGAGTGGATTATCAATTATGATTACCGGAATATTTCTGCTGGCTGCTTTTTTGCAAACAGGTATCAACCGCTTGGAATCAGCAGGAGCGAGCAGGATGGCACCGTAATTAAGAGCGATAAGGTGCTCCATGATGCTGATCTGCTGTTCAATATCGGTTTCTCGTTCAAGGCCGAATGTATCTAACTTTATGCCGAGCTCATTGGCTTTGCTTCCAGCTCCTTCAGCCATCTGTGAAAAAAAAGGATTGGCTAGAGATTTCATTACCAAGGCCACAGTTCCTCTTTTGCTGCCGTTTGCATAGCCGCAGAGCATTAGGCTGAAAATACAGATGAGAACTGAGTGTACAATTATTTTTGGCGCAGGAAAGCCGGTCATAATTATCCCTTCAACAGAATAAAGGTTCAGGCACCAGGCTCTGAGTGGTTGTTGTGTCCTGGCTATGTGGGGACCCTGAACTGTAGCATATCCTCGAAGTCTCATTCCAGATTAGCGGTTTCGTCAGAAGAAATCTATATGTTTCGATAAGGTATCGACTATTTGAAATATTTGCTCATGCTAGGCAATAAAACGCTGGTCTGCTTTTGAAGTGGTTGAAATGAAGGGTTACAATCTTGTCAGGAGCGAAGAAGGATATAACAAAAGATCTAGTCTGTTTTTCTAATGTTGGCGCCGTCACCAACTCAGCAGCTTCATGGGGGTGTTATGAGCATCGGAGCAAAACATTCAAAGACGATTTTTCAATTAGTGGGCGGTGTTGAGGGAGTGAGAGTTCTATGTAACCGCTTCTATGATATCATGGAGAAGGCGCCGGAGGCTCAGCTCATTCGCGATATGCATCCTGTTGATCTGAGTGAAACAAGGGAAAACCTGACTCTTTTTCTTTGCGGGTGGTTTGGAGGGCCGTCTTTGTATGCAGAAAAAT
Source organism: Desulfosediminicola ganghwensis (assembly GCF_005116675.2). Lineage (NCBI taxonomy): Bacteria > Pseudomonadati > Thermodesulfobacteriota > Desulfobulbia > Desulfobulbales > Desulfocapsaceae > Desulfosediminicola > Desulfosediminicola ganghwensis. The sequence goes on along the minus strand of NZ_CP050699.1, from coordinate 4,414,473 downwards.
TCGGTAGAGCCAATCTAGCAGAAATTCATCTCTTTTTTGATATTGGTTACAGAGAACGAGATTTGTGGCTGGCTTGTATGCAGAAAGCACTTCAGCAACATCCAATTGAAAATAATCTGAAAAAAAAATTACTGGAAAGATTCAGGACACCTGCTGAAAAAATTCGAATTACCTGTCAGCAGCAGGTTAAGGGGTTGCCTGTATTGGTGACAAGTACGTTCAAGTAAAAAATAGAGGGCCTGTGTTGTGCTCTTTCCTGTCGTTTAATCTGCCACAAACATTCCTGCATGGAGATGGAATAATTATTTTCCGTCTTGCATCTTTTTTTAAGTACAATTGTAAAAGTTCAATTAGTAATAATTATTAACAGTGAGAAGGTGAGGTTCTACCAGGCAGTGAATTGAAAAACGGAGGAAAAGTGTTGAAAGGATCGATCTATTCCCTGATGGTACTGGTTGTTGCAGTAATAGCAGTGATTGTATTAACCGGGCTGGGACAGGGTGAAAAGGCATCTGACAAAATAGTACCAACCGGCAGTGCTAAGGCGATGTTTGCCGGTGGTTGTTTCTGGTGTATGGAAAAACCTTTTGAAGAGCTGGACGGAGTGCATTCTGTAGTATCTGGCTATGCAGGGGGGTCGACACCTAATCCGACATATAAGAATTATGGGGCTGGAGGGCATATCGAGGTTGTTCAGGTACGATATGATCCGGCAAAAGTTGATTATGCCACTTTGATTGATGTTTTCTGGAGACAGATCGACCCCACGGATGCCGGTGGGCAATTTGTTGACCGGGGCAGGGAATATACAACCGGCATTTTTTATTACGATGAGACGCAAAGAGGGCTGGCGGTACGTTCAAAAGAAGAATTGGACGCAGCTGGTCGGTTTGATAAGCCGATTGTCACGCCAATTTTGCCTGCCGCTGAATTCTGGCCAGCAGAAGAGTATCATCAGGACTACTATAAAAACAATCCGATTCGCTACAAGTTTTACAGATCCCGGTCAGGGCGGGATGAGTTTCTCAATAACCACTGGAAGGATGATGACATGACGAGCGCGACTCGACCCAGTAAGGAAATATTGAAAGAACGCCTGACTCCGATGCAGTACAAGGTCACCCAGGAAGACGGTACGGAACCTGCATTTAAAAACGAGTATTGGGATAACAAAAAACCTGGTATTTATGTGGATGTAGTATCCGGAGAGCCTCTTTTCAGTTCTTTGGACAAGTACGACTCCAAGACTGGTTGGCCCAGTTTTACCCGTCCCCTGGTGCCAGGTAATGTAGTGGAACACGAGGACAGGTCCTTTTTCATGACTCGCATTGAAGTGCGCAGCAAAAAAGCGGATTCGCATTTGGGCCATGTATTTGATGATGGTCCGCCGCCAACGGGTTTGCGCTATTGCATAAATTCGGCGTCACTGCGTTTCGTGCCCGCCGAATCCCTGGTGAGTGAAGGATACCCAGAGTTCGCCGAGCTGTTCAGGTAAACATTGTGAATAAAGGGCAATGGAAAAGTTGGTTAATTGGCCTCCTGTCACAAAGGGAAGGAGGCCAATTAAGTTGAGTAAGAAAATATTTTATATTGCCAAAAACCTAACACGTAAGTAGATTCAATGTTGTCGATAATCTATCGACGAATTCCCATCTGCAATTTTTACTGTAAAGCTATCCCTGTTATCTGAAATTCTTGCGCAATTCCGAAGTTTTGAAAGAAATATGCCGCAGCAGGGCTTTGTTGAAGTGGTGTATTGACGGCTTCTGAGTTGAACCGCAATATTGAACTTCAACACCTGCTTTTATCGGCAACAATTCATTGAAAAAGGGGGAGTCGTGTTGAAAAAAACACTGATTGTAGCAGTGGTTGGGGGAGCGTTGATCGGCACGAATGTTTATGCCGACTCGCTTATAGGCGATATTGATACGACAGATTTGACTATGTACTCATCCTGTTCACCTATCGGTTGGGATGGGAATGATATTAATCCAATGGATCTCAATAACAACAGCTTAGCGGCAGAGGAGAACTGGGTAGAGGCACTTCTCGGGTTGGAGTACGATGATCCAGATTTAGACTTTGTTGCTAAAATCGCAAATATATATCCAGAGACGAATGTTCTCACGGGTTATGATCCAGGGTTGACTGACAATTGGGATTATTACATCGTTAAGACAGGTAAAATAAGCTATGCGATGCAGGATGATGGTGACGGCCTGGTGACTTGGAATGGAGCGGACTTTGATATGCAAAATGCGGTAAGTCACCTGAGCTTTTTAAGCCTGGAAAAAACAGAACCAATACCTGAGCCCGCAACGATACTCCTCATGGGTGCCGGTATGGCCGCTCTGGTTACGAGACGCAGGAAAAAGCGATAAAAACAAGATTAATAATTGAATATTAGCGTGACATTGCAGAGGCGAGGATATTCGATTATATCTTCGCTTCATTGTTTTATGAAGAGTGTCAAAACTGCATCTGAAAAAAAATGGAGTGAGAGATATGGTTACCGCAATAATACTCATAAAGGCCAAAAGAACAGGTATATCTGATGTTGCACAAAAGATGGTCAATATCAGTGGAGTGTCAGAAGTTTACTCTGTAAGTGGGAGTTATGATCTTGTTGCAATTATCAGGGTAAAGACAAACGATGATCTAGCAGTACTTGTCACTGATCAGATGCGGTCTATTGAAGGCATAGAAAATACCGAAACTATGCTGGCATTTAAAGCGTTTTCGCAACATGACCTCGATGCGATGTTTTCAGTAGGCATGTAACGCGCCATCTTTTTTCTTCACCAACAGGCAATCATCCGCGAATACATACAATTCTTTTGTTTGCCTGTCCTTATGAAACTTCCTCTGTGTTGTCTCGCGATTGGTTTGTACACTTTCTGAGTAAACATAACGTGTGTTCTTTGGTGCGTCGTTTTTTCCTTAAAGTAACGTTTGTTCGGCTAAGGTGTTGGAAAGGCGGGAAAGAAGACACAGAGGTTGGGGCCTAACTAATTAAGGCATCAATATTGTACTTAAAGGTTTCACCGAGTTCGATATAATAGTGGCACTGATCTTTTTTATTACAGCCGATAATCGACCGGAGAAGGCATGAAAGAAGCGACAATAGAGTTCTTGAGTCCTGGCGGTTCAGAACTGATATTGAAACTGACTGGAAACTGGCACATGGTAGATAAAACGCCAGCTGTTGCTGACGTTGTCGGCGAGATGCGTCAAGGTTCCATAGTTAAGGTATCTTTTGATTCTGCCGAACTCTTGAGCTGGGATACCTGCTTACTGACCTTTATCATAGATCTGGAAGAACAACTGCATGCAGTGGGTGTAGAATTGAATCTCAGCGGATTGCCGGAAGGGGTTCAACAACTGTACACGCTCTCGAAGGAAGTACCAAAAAAGGAGGGGGCAGAGCGAGGGCAGACCACCCGGCCATTTTTCGAAAGAATTGGCGAAGACGCCATTTATTTCCTCAAATCTATACAAAAGATACTCTCCTTTATTGGTGAGGTTACGTTTCCGGTTTGGCGATTTTTCTGTGGCCGGATTCAGTTTCGTTGGAGTGATTTTGGCATATTCTTGCAGGAAACGGGTGTATATGCAGTCCCGATAGTGTCTTTGATAAGTTTCCTTTTTGGAGTCATCCTGGCTTTTGTAGGCGTTATGCAGCTCAAACTTTTCGGAGCGCAGGTATATGTCGCTGATTTGGTCGGCATAGCAACAGTGAGAATAATGGGTGCGGTCATGACGGGTATTATCATGGCCGGCAGGACCGGAGCTGCTTTTGCCGCCCAGCTGGGGACCATGGTGGTGAACGAGGAGATTGACGCCTTGAAAACACTTGGTATTTCTCCCGTTGAATTTTTGGTGCTACCAAGGATGATTGCATTGACGATGATGATGCCGCTACTGACTCTCTTTGCAAATCTGATGGGTATCATCGGTGGCGGAGCAGTTGCTGTTGGAGTGTATGATATCAACTCAGTGGTCTATTTCAGCCGGGTAAGTGAAGCAGTGACGTTAAACGACCTCTTCATTGGGTTATTTTCAGGTACAACTTTCGGGGTGCTGATATCTTTGGCTGGATGTTTGCGTGGCCTTGAATGCGGTAGTGATGCATCTGCGGTGGGCGATGCAACCACATCGGCGGTGGTTACTTCAATAGTCGCGATAATCGTTGACACGGCGATCATCATTATAGCCTGCTCGATATTGGGCATCTGACAGGCGGGGAGTAGAAAACAGTTGGTATGACAGAGAGCAAGTCTGAAATAATCGTCTCAAATCTCACCATGGCCTATGGGGACTTCGTGGTTATGCGTGATTTGAATTTCACTATCAGGCAGGGTGATATTTTCATCATTATGGGAGGATCTGGCTGTGGCAAGAGCACTCTCCTTAAGCATATGATAGGGCTCAAAAGGCCGGCTAAGGGCGATATATACTATGGGGATAAGAGCCTGTGGCAGAGTGATGAGTCTGAGATGAGTGAGATGATGAGAAGGTTCGGTATACTCTACCAGAGTGGCGCACTCTGGAGTTCAATGACGCTGGAGGAAAATGTCGCTTTGCCGCTGCAACAGTATACTCCTCTTTCACCAGGGGATATTCGCAGGCAGGCATCGTTAAAACTTGCCCTGGTGGGGTTGGCCGGGTTTGAAGACTTCTATCCGGCCGAGATCAGTGGTGGAATGAGAAAAAGGGCCGGCCTTGCCAGAGCACTGGCGCTGGATCCTCAATTGCTCTTTTTTGATGAACCTTCAGCAGGTCTTGACCCGGAAAGTGCCAGAAGGCTCGACGACCTGATTTTGCAACTCCGCGACAGCCTGAACACCACAGTGGTGGTCGTGACCCACGAGCTTGCTTCAATATTCGCGATTGGCAGTAACAGTGTTTTCTTGGATGCGGAAAGCCGTACAATGATTGCGACTGGTGATCCTCGTAAACTGCTTGAAGAAAGTGAAGATATCAGAGTGCAGAGATTTCTCAGGCGAGGGGAAGTTAATGAGTCTGATTATCCTGCGGGTGATGAAAAACAGTTGTGATAATAGATTGCAGCATATGGAGTGAATAGCTGATGGCTAAGCGTGTAAACAGTGCGGTAATAGGTGGTTTTGTTGTTGCGGCGATCGCATTGCTGCTCAGTTCTATTCTTATATTCAGTAGCGGCAATTTCTTTAAGAAAAGATATCAGTTTATTATGTTTTTTGATGATAATGTCGCAGGATTGAATGTGGGTGCACCAGTAAAATTTCGCGGCGTTGAAATCGGCTCGGTGAAATCGATTACCCTGCAGGCCTCAGCTGAGACGCTTCAGGTGGATATTCCGATAATAGTAGAAGTTGATCCGCAAAAGTTCCATACTCAGGGAGGACGAAGGGCAGAGCTGCATGGCAATATCAAGAGATTGATCGAAAAAGGTTTGAGAGCCAGACTTGATATTCAATCATTTGTGACCGGTCAATATTATATCCAAATTGATTTTCTGCCTGATACTGAAGTTCGATTACGTGGGATTGACTCGGAATATACAGAGATTCCGACTGTCAAATCGTCGTTAACCAAATTGAGCGAGACCTTCAGAGATTTACCCATCAAAGATATTGTTGAAAATGTTGAAGAAATTACCAGAATGTTACGAACGGTGATGGAAAAAGAGAATTTTGAGCAACTGGTAAATGGCTTGAGTGAACTACTTGAAAATGTCAACTCTTTGGTAACAGATACAAATCAGTTCGTTGGTGATCTCCAGAAACAGACCGGTACTGTTGGTGGTAAATTGACTGAGGTGCTGAGCGCAGTTGCAAAGGACATAAATAGTATAACAGCAAGCACAAACATGTTGCTTGATAGTCTCAATAGTGAGGTCGGCCCTGTAACAAGCGAGATTCATGCAGCCTTATCTTCAGCCCAGCAGGCTTTCGATGATGCAAGTACAACCCTGGCTACAGCAGAGAAACTGCTTGGAGACTCGGAGGTTCGTTTCAAGCTTGGCAGAGTACTTGACGAAATGGCAGCCGGGGCGAAGTCCATACGCGAACTTGGTGAATATCTGGAAAGACATCCCGAGTCCCTCTTGCAGGGGAAACAAAAATCACGGCGAGGTGGATCATGATGTACTGGCCCAAAAACATCAGTCTGGCCTGCATTCTATCTGTGACGATGCTAACTGGCTGTACCGGTAAAAGTGAACCAACATCCTTTTTTATGCTTAGGTCGATAGATGAAATATCAGATACGATAACGGGTGAAGTTATAGTTGGCAGCGATATCTCCGTCATGGTGGGCCCGGTAACCATTTCCAACTACCTGGACCGCAGCCAGATAATCGGCAGGCAGGAGGGAGTAGAGGTGCTTGTTCACGATTTTGACCATTGGGCGGAACCGTTGGATAAAAATGTAGCACGTGTGCTCATGGCAAACCTGTCAACACTATTGGGTACAGCGAAGGTGTATGATTTTGAGAATTCAATCTCAGCTCATCCGAAGTTTCGGGTGCAGGTGGAGATAGGCAGGTTCGACTTTTCCGCAAATGGAACTGCAGTGTTTGTGGCATATTGGACAATCTATGATGCTAACGGCACACCATTAAGTCGCAATAAAACGGTTATGACAGAAGATGTAACAGGCAGGGGAATGGCAAGCAGGGTGGCTGCGCAAAACAGAGTGGTAACTGACTTCAGCAGGGTAGTTGCCAGGAAATTGGCTGAGTTGAATATTGTTACACTGGCGCAGATTCTGGGCTAAAAGCCTGTTTGCTAATTGTAGACTCCGCAGGCCATTATGGTTCATTCGCAAAAACTACAAAACCTGTGCTGCCTGAAGGGATTAGAAATGCGGGTAAAAACGTTTTTACGGTTTTGAAGGTGACAATTATGACTTGAATTCATCGATAACATGTCTGTACCATTCGGAATGGCATCGAAAAATGTAGTAGCCAATTCTATATAGTAACAATTCTTGCCGGGATGTCCAAGGCGTCATTTTGAGGGTAAACAGGCCTTGGAGCAATAGGCGTCGACCGGGGAATTCATTGTACGGTTTGTGATACACAATGAATGTGCCAGAGAGGTTCATGGGGCGTCTTGTCCTCGTCGAAGAACATTTCATGGTTTTAATTAATCGACATAAAGTGGAAAGCGTAAACAGGTAGCTGGCAAGCAGTTGTCCTGAAGGGAATATCCAAACACCAAGGGGAGAGGGCTGTGGAGAGGTCTTCAGCGTTTGGATTGAAATCACTGGGAGAGGTGTTTTTATTTGTTGGAATTGCATGTGTCTTTTTTCTGATTCCGGCGAATAGATCATGGGGCATTAATGTGGCAGACTTCTTGGAGGTGGCACATCCGGTTACCGAAAAGCAATGTGATTTCTGCCATATTGACCCGGACAATGGGGACTTTGATTTCTATCATGAGAGGATCAGTCGAAAAAATTGCTCCGAATGTCACAATGGGGAAATTGCGGAAGCAAAACACGAACACCATATTCAGTCCAAACCCGACTGTTATCTCTGCCATACGTTTACAGACTGGCACCCGATAAAAGTCGACCACACTGCGATACTTGGTGAATGCTACAGTTGCCATGATGGAGAGATCGCATTCGGGAAAGCTGAGAACCACATACGTACTTCAGATGATTGTGATGCTTGTCATGCGATCAATGACTGGCACCCGATAAAGGTCGACCACAATGGATTGGTGGGCGCATGTAGCAGTTGTCACGATAGGAAGATAGCGATCGGCAAGGGGAAAAACCATATTCCTGCTTCTGATCGGTGTGAAGGTTGTCATGCAGTCAATGACTGGCACCCGATTAAGGTTGACCACTCTTCGGTACGAGGTGCATGCGACGATTGTCATAACGGCAAGACAGCACCCGGAAAGACTGAGAATCATATACGTGTTTCAGGACAGTGCGATGATTGTCATTGGTTCAGAAACTGGAGGTGGACCAAGGTTGACCACTCGTTGGTGGAAGGTGCATGCGGGGATTGCCATAACGGCAAGATAGCGCCTGGAAAGAACTTGAACCATATGATCGCTTCAGAACAGTGTGGGGATTGTCATACTACCGCCAGGTGGAGTATGACGGCAGTAGATCATAATGCTGTTTCAGGTCCATGTGTTGATTGTCATCTTGAAAGGGTCGCCCAACGAAATTCAGTAGTACACCTTCTCGTTTCGAGCCGCTGTGAAAGTTGCCACAACACAATCTCCTGGGATCTGTTTAAAATGGATCATTGGGAGGTGCGCGGGCCGTGCCGTGAGTGTCATGATGATCGTTTAGCTAAAGGAAAACCGGTCAGACATCTCGTCACCGCGGTATCGTGCGACGATTGTCACACAACCAAACGGTGGACTGATATACGAGTAAATCATGCTGCTTTAACTGGTGCATGCATACGTTGCCATGATGGTTACCTGGCAACGGGCAAGCCTGTGACGCACTCCAACGACATGAATAATTGTGGCGACTGCCACTTGACGAGTCCTTGGCGGCGGGTTCGTATGGATCACTCAAGGGTGTCCGGCAATTGTGAGAGTTGTCACAATGGCAGACTGGTTCAAGGGCTACCTGTTTCACATATTACGACAAATAATAATTGTGATGACTGTCATGGTACAAAACAATGGACGCCAGCCAATGTTGATCATTCTGCAGTAACAGGTAGCTGTGGAGGTTGCCATAACGGTAGTAGTGCTCCAGGCAAACCCCTGACACATACAAAGATCAGTAACGATTGTGAAGGTTGCCACAATACAAACCGCTGGTCACCAGCGCATATGGATCACTCTGCTGTAAAGGGAAGTTGTGCAGGATGTCATAATGGTAGCCAGGCCCCAGGCAAACCCCCTTCGCACCCCCCGAGCAGCAATAACTGCGGTGCCTGTCACAGCACCAGCCGCTGGGTTCCAGCCAATGTTGATCATTCCGCCGTAACGGGTGGTTGCGCCGGTTGCCATAACGGTAGCCAGGCTCCGGGCAAGCCAGCTTCCCACATCCCGAGCAGCAATAACTGCGGCGCCTGTCACAGCACCAGCCGCTGGGTTCCAGCCAATGTTGATCATTCCGCCGTAACGGGTGGTTGCGCCGGTTGCCATAACGGTAGCCAGGCTCCGGGCAAGCCAGCTTCGCATATCCCGAGCAGCAATAGCTGCGGTGCCTGTCACAGCACCAGCCGCTGGGTTCCAGCCAATGTTGATCATTCGGCCGTAACGGGTGGTTGCGCCGGTTGCCATAACGGTAGCCAGGCTCCGGGCAAGCCAGCTTCGCATATCCCAAGCAGCAATAATTGCGGCGCCTGTCACAGCACCAGTCGCTGGGCTCCAGCCAATGTTGATCATTCGGCCGTAACGGGTGGTTGCGCCGGTTGCCATAACGGTAGCCAGGCTCCGGGCAAGCCAGCTTCGCATATCCCAAGCAGCAATAACTGCGGCGCCTGTCACAGCACCAGTCGCTGGGCTCCAGCTAACGTCGATCATTCGGCTGTAACGGGGAGTTGTGCCAGTTGCCATAACGGTAGCCAGGCCCCGGGCAAACCCGCCTCGCATATCCCAAGCAGCAATAACTGCGGCGCCTGTCACAGCACCAGTCGCTGGGTGCCAGCCAACGTCGATCATTCGGCCGTAACGGGTGGTTGCGCCAGTTGCCATAACGGTAGCCAGGCCCCGGGTAAACCCGCCTCGCACATCCCGAGCAGCAACAACTGCGGTGCCTGTCATAGCACGAGCCGCTGGGCTCCAGCCAACGTCGATCATTCCGCGGTACTGGGATCGTGTGCCAACTGCCATAACGGCAGTACGGCGGTGGGCAAGTCTGCGGATCACATAAGCAGCAGCAATGGTTGCGATGCCTGTCACAGCACCAGTCGCTGGGTTCCAGCCAACGTCGATCATTCGGCGGTACTGGGATCGTGTGCCAACTGCCATAACGGCAGTACGGCGATGGGCAAGCCTGCGGACCACATAAGCAGCAGCAATACCTGTGATGCCTGTCACAGCACCAGCCGCTGGGTTCCAGCCAACGTCGATCATTCGGCGGTACTGGGATCGTGTGCCAACTGCCATAACGGCAGTACGGCGGTGGGCAAGCCTGCGAATCACATAAGCAGCAGCAATACCTGCGATGCCTGTCACAGCACCAGTCGCTGGGTTCCAGCTAACATCGATCATTCGGCGGTACTGGGATCGTGTGCCAACTGCCATAACGGCAGTACGGCGGTGGGCAAGCCTGCGAATCACATAAGCAGCAGCAATACCTGCGATGCCTGTCACAGCACCAGTCGTTGGGTTCCAGCCAACGTCGATCATTCGGCGGTACTGGGATCGTGTGCCAACTGCCATAACGGCAGTACGGCGGTGGGCAAGCCTGCGGATCACATAAGCAGCAGCAATGGTTGCGATGCCTGTCACAGCACCAGTCGCTGGGTTCCAGCCAACGTGGATCATTCGGAGGTACTGGGATCGTGTGCCAACTGTCATAACGGCAGTACGGCGGTGGGCAAGCCTGCGGACCACATAAGCAGCAGCAATGGTTGCGATGCCTGTCACAGCACCAGTCGCTGGGTTCCAGCTAACGTGGATCATTCGGAGGTACTGGGATCGTGTGCCAACTGCCATAACGGCAGTACTGCGGTGGGCAAGCCTGCGAATCACATAAGCAGCAGCAACAACTGCGATGCCTGTCATACAGTTCGCGGTTGGCAACCGGCAGTGGTCGAACACTCGGAGGTGATTGGGGCATGCGCAAGTTGCCATAATGGCACCACAGCCCAGGGAAAACCGTCAGGTCATTTGCGGAGTAGTGATGATTGTAGTGGGTGTCATACCACTAATGGGTGGATTCCCAGTGATGTTGATCACGATTATGTTCTCGGTTCATGCATTTCATGCCATACCGCAACTGGTCCCGGGGGGATGCCTGCTGATCATCCGGGTACAAACAATCAGTGTAGCAAATGTCATAAAATGTAATCACTTAGCAGAAAAATATTTCGAGGGAAAACAGTGATAACAACCAGAGAAAGGCTGATTGTGTGCGTTTTCATATTCTTCTGGGCCGTGGCATTTTCAGTGAAAAGTTCACTGGCGAAAGAGTCTGTCATTGATGATGTCAGGATCAGCAGGGAGGCAGGTAATCTTGTTATTCACATACATTTGACCTTTCCAATGAGATATGTGAGTACCACTCCCATTTCTGAAGGAGATGAAATTTTTATTCGCCTCGCTCCTGTTTCCAGCGCAACTATTGCAGATTTTGTGAGCTTAAACAGCGAATCAAGGATCGTCCCTTTCAGGAATATCAGGGTTCAATATACTGGGACTAAGGGTGGTGAACCGTATTTGCAGGTATCTTTTCAAGATGAATCACGTTTCGAGGTAAGGCAGGGAAATGATTATCGTTCGGTTGAGGTCGTGTTGCTAAAGCGCACTGCCCATCATGATCCAGTGAATCATTATGATATACCACTGAATGAGGCACAAGAAATATTGCTCACAGCAGTGGAAAGCGAGAATAAAGGCGAGTTGGGGAAAGCCATTCAACTCTATACAAAGCTGACTGAGAGGGCAACTGATCCTGGCATTAGGGAGGATGCACAGGAGCATCTCGCTGATGCGCGTTTCAACAATAAACAGTATGCCCATGCCAAAGCGGAGTATCAACGGTATCTTCAGCTCTATCCTGAAGGGGATAATAGAGAAGGGGTGCAAAGAAAACTCAATGTGATCCTGGATGGTTGGCATGATCAAGGTCTGTATGCTGCTAGCCTGGCTGAGCACTGGAGTAATCAGTTCTATGGAGAAATGTCCCAATTTCTGGAACAGGAAGGATACAAATTTGAAGATGAAGATTTTGAACATGATGTATCCCTTGTGACCACTGATGCTAATCTTAGATATCTTGCCGAGAATCCGGTTTATGTGTTTAGGGGAGTGATCGATTCAGGCTATGAATTGACTTTGAACAATGATGGGGAGGACCGGGGAAGAGTCAGTTCGTTGTATTTGGAAGGAGAGGCCAAAACGGGATATGGCAGGGCGAGAGTGGGGCGAAGTTATGCCAACAAGGGAGGTGTCTATGGGAGGTATGACGGTGGTGAGTTATCACTACCGATGGGGGCGGAATATACCTTGAATCTCATCGGTGGATTCCCTGTGATCTCCTCTTATGAAGAGATAGACACCGATACCATATTCTATGGGGTGAACCTGGATTACCAGCTTTGGGAGGGGAGGTGGGAGTTTAACACCTTTTACCTCTATCAGGAGGCCGATGGTGTAACAGATCGGGAAGGGGTAGGGGGAGAGACACGGTATATTGATCAGGTAAAGACATTTTTACTTCTAGCCGATTACGATCTGCATCACAGGGAATTGAGCCTGGCTCTCTTCACTGCAAATTTCAACTTCAACAAGGACACCACAGTCAGTGTTTCTGGAGAATACAGACAAAGTCCTTTTCTAACCACACGTAACGCATTGATTGGCCAGGATGTATACGGTCTCGATGAATTGCTTGTGCAATACAATGAGGAGGAGATCCTTCAGTTTGCGAAGGATCGGAGTGTCGACAGCACCTCAGCTCATCTGGGTCTCTACCATATCATAAACGATTCGTATCAGATAGGATTTGACGTGGCCTGGTCAAATCTCGGGGATTCAGAAACGTCTGGAGGTGTGGAGGGATTTGAAGGTACAGATGACGAGCTGTATTACCTTGTACAAGTCACCGGAGTAGGACTCCTTTTTGCCGATGACATCTGGACAGCAAAACTGAATTACAGCGATACAACCTACTGTGATGCCTATGCCTCTCAGCTGTACAGTCGATTCAGGATGGGTGACAAGCTGCTGTTTGCTCCCGGATTAGACCTAAAATACCAAAAGTATAAGAAGGAAAATCCGGAGACGTTTGAGGTTGGACCCGAATTGCGGCTCGAATACAGGCTAACAAACAGAGTTACCCTGGAATTTGAAGGAGGCTATTGGTGGTTGTTCAGAAATGGTGATATTGATGAACAGAGTGACGAATATTACATCTATTTAGGGTATTACCTGAGTATTTAAATGATGGAAGGTGTACCGGGCGCCAAGCTCCCGGACAACGAGCTGTTTGTAATGTATTGTAAGATTTAAAGCTAAATTGAGCTTTGCCTCAACCATCCACACGTTTTTTCCACGAGAGTGATGCATTCCAAGTGCGTAATTTCGTACACTCACCAAACGCAGGCAGGAAGAACAACCGATCGTCATGGCTCCAGGGAAGGAGTTGGGTTACAGCGGTAGGGGTACAGCTGATTAATCTACCACTGAGAATTCATCTTCTTGGCTGTTATTCTGGCACTTCTGACCAGTTGAAGAAATAAAAAACCTTCTCGAGGCGTCTCTACATTGCAGGGTTGGTATTGGAGAATTATGAAAAGTTAGAAATGTCACATGGGGAGTCCCTCTCAATAAATATCAAAACGAGGGTAAAGTTGAAAGAATAACAAAGAAATAGAAGATATATGGATTGGGTAACCTGGATTAATGTGGGATGTGGCTGTTGCAAATCAATCGATCTGGTCCTCACATCCCAGTTGAAGCATTTTATTATAACTTGGTGAAAAAGTCCTATTCAGGTGTCTGTCAGTCGATGAACTATTCGTCTCATTAAAGAAGGCTAGATTTTGAAAATATTGTAAATTGTTCCGGGCGTAAATAAAGAGATAAGTGATGTGAATGTGATAAGTTAAATGTTGAAATACTACGTTGTAATGGCGAGTTGTTTAAAATTTTTTAAGAGATTGTTTTGACAAAATATTGCAGAAAAATATACCATTAAAGCATGAATTAATCGTCAATTAAACCGAGAAATATAGTTGGAAATAATTGCTTGAGCCAAATGTTTAATCACCACCATGTGGTAAAGTATGGCAAAGTCAACTCCGTCGTTGTGGCACTCCTATAGGTTGAAAAATACTGGGGAATAAATTGTCAGATTATTGGGTTTGAAGGATTGTTTTTTATATAAAGCAGTTATTCACCCTTGGTCTTTATTGTTAAAGAGTACGGTGATTGTCGGCATAATTGCTGGCTACGTACTTTGACTCCGGGAAATAGCATCTTCAAACTCTCATTTATGTTGGGTAATCAGATTGTACCTTACAACTATAAAAATAAAGGTGTGACAATCGCCACACCCTCCGGCGGTGTAATTGTTAAGGCCTAGTAATCGAATATGTATCCTAACGGCAAAAAGAGCACCAGACACCACACTGAAGCACCTTGCGTCAAGAAGATGGAACAGCTGACTGCCATTTACACCTACTGGAAGCTGCATGAAGCATGTGGCTGTAACACAGAGAAGCAGAACCCAACCGGACGGAGCCTGCCTGTCACTTTGATGCAGTGTGAGTGATTTTGGTAGTGCCTGCTGTCTCAGGTCTCATGGAAGATGTTTGGGAAAGCAGTGACAGAACGTTGGGCTAAAAAGATGGCCTGCACTTTATCGGCATGGGGTTAAATTATGGAAAAATAATGAATTTTGGAATGCTTTCGAGTGGTGGACCTGGCCTATGGGAAATACTTCAGGTGCTGTAACCCTTGTCATATGGTGCTTTATACACGTCAAAATAATAATCTAATTTCATTGACGTATAATTTGCGGCAACGTTACAGCGAACAAATTTCAGGAATTTATAATTTTGACATATTTATATTAATCATTTGACCAGTAGTCTGATAATTCTATCGTGCGAGAATATGCGAATGAAGGAACTGTACTAAACACATAATAGCATGATGAATAGAGGTCATGCTCGTTTTCGTATTTTGAAAAGGTTTTTGGGACAAACATATCAATGTTATTGTCGGAGGCCAGATCGCGACTGATATTCTCTTAAATATGGCTTGAGAATGAGTATGTTAAAGTTCCTTTAATAAGGCCACCGGGGGGGATGGAAGTCTCCGGTGGCCAGTGTAAAAAATGCTATGAGTTTAAATATGAAGGTTTGCAAAGTTTTAATTTGATAAAAATTGTCTGATGGCGGGGGGGAATAACCATGAAGCAATCTTTTTTGAAAAAGCGTGCCCATGTTAATATCATTCTGTTCAATGCCGTATTGGTTCTGCCGGGTGTGCTATTTTTGGCAGTGCCGAGCAATTCTGAAGCAGAGATTGTAACACACTCTGTAAAACATGTATTCTCCATGGATAACGTACAAGGCGGTTTTGGAGGATCTACATATTTGCAGGACCCCACGATCATATGTGGAATTACCAATAGCTGTCCATCAGAGGCACAGCCATTTGAAGATTCGGGAACAACGCTCTATCCTGTCGATAGTGAATTCGGCTATTATTACGCTGACTTTGTTGGTGGGGCACAAAAAGAAAGAGATGATGATTACGCCGAAGGCTGGGTTGGGG
The DNA here is from genome assembly GCF_005116675.2 of Desulfosediminicola ganghwensis. Classification (NCBI taxonomy): domain Bacteria; kingdom Pseudomonadati; phylum Thermodesulfobacteriota; class Desulfobulbia; order Desulfobulbales; family Desulfocapsaceae; genus Desulfosediminicola; species Desulfosediminicola ganghwensis. The sequence continues at coordinate 4,399,048 of NZ_CP050699.1, read as the reverse complement.
ACGTTGTCTCGAATGGAGAGGTTGTAGGGCTGATGGTATCAAATGCAAAAACTGACACGTTTAAGGTTAAAGCGCAGTTTGGCACCTGGTGTGCAGGCCTTGGGGGTAACATGATAAAATGTTCAACTGAACATTTTACCGTACTTGAGCACATAAAATCGTGCTACGAAACGATACCGTATAAATATGCAGATCCCGAGACCGGTGAGCAAAGTCCACTCTATAATCCGGCGACCGGTGAACCTATGCTTGATGGTTCCACCTGTGAAGAAGGTGTGCTGGATAATAACTTATATCTGGTAGAAGAGGGCATTATCACAACAACACCGCTTACCATGGGAGATGACGGCTATCCCGACCTGATACCGAACGAGTCTGATGTTCGTAAAGATATTGCGGTAAGCAGAGATTACTCCATCACTAAAAAAGATGATGGCAAGCCACTTTATCGTTTCGGTAGCATGGTTAAACGGCCGAATGATATACGGTTGTATGCACGCCTGCAATTGCCTCAGGAGTGGAAAGACAATCCAAATACCAATTACCAGGTGATCCGGGCTGAATTGCATATTGAACACCTGATAACAAACAATCCAAACGATCAGGTACGGCCGGAAGATATGGAAAATGAAGGTGCAACCGGTCGAATGCCTGGATACGAACTCGCTGGTGATCGATGGATTTCAACCAGGGACTGTTATGAGGGCGATGGCGATTTTATCGGTCAAGGTACAGTTTTCAAAAATCCGGCCTTTGCTGCCAAACTTGGTGAAAAGGAAACCGATCCGGTACCATATTCAGAGGATTTGCTCGAAGGTTTTACCAATGCCTGGTACACAACCACCGATCGTGATCCATTTGGGGATTATTTTGTTGATGGCAATTATGTAAGCGGCCCGCGCTGGCGTTTGAAGGCAAATAAATTTGGTCAGGACCTTCCAGGCCTTGAAATGCCTTCTATTGATTGCCTCCCAACCCCTTATACATCACAATACGTTAAGTATAAAGTAGGTGATACAACGACGACAGTACTCGATTTGCTTGACTTTGAAGGTGAGAATTCACCGCTACTCTGGAGTCAGGGATGGACAAGTCCTAACGGTGTCAATGAGTTGGCCTATAATGATGATGGGAGTGTGAAAACAGACGCTGATGGCAATCAACTTACTGTTAACGGCCTGCCTTTGACTGAAGATTTCGACCTTGCAGTGTATATAAAAGGTGATCGAAAGCCCACGGCAATCTACAACGCCACTCTATTTATTGAGTATGAGGGGGAAGGGCCCGGTACTGAACCACCGGCAGGGGAGGAGGAATATGATCTGGCCCTGGATAGTTTCAAGGTACCAAGAAGAGCCCTTGGGGGGACTACTAAAAATTTATCAGTTTACATAACGAATAATGGGCCTGATGTAGCCGAGGGAACTCTCGTGCTGGAGGCGAACCTGACCAGCCTTGACACAATTGATGAGACAATATCCAGGACAATTGCGCCGATTGCACCAGGCGAAACTGTTAAAATTAAAGTGCCTTGGGAGGTACCATTTTATGACAATGAATCTATTAGCTGGACTGCTACCATTAATGCAGAGGGCGATATAAATACGACAAATAATAGTGGTACAGGCACGTCTCTCGTACGGATGCCTTAGTAGTTGGTCCGCGGAATCGCTTTCTTCATTGAAAACTCCAACAAGTCGGATCAGCTTTATCCAGAACTTCTCATGACCTTTTTAAATTGAATCTCAAATGGTTGCTACACTGAACTGTTTGAATTGTTATAAAATCAGAGCGCTTTTCGTTTCAAGTCAAAAAAGGTCACCCTGCGGGTGAAGAGATTTTCCGCAGAGCCTTCGTTATAGGCCATGAGTGGTAACTCTCTACAGCTCCACGGCCTGGGCTTCTATCTGCGAAAGACTTTCTTGATGAGAAATTCGGGTTAGAGGTGGTTCGGCTTGTACGTTTGAGCAACCACAAAGAGGCTGATAAATGTTGCGACTCAGATATCTAGCTTTAGTGCTCAGTATCTTACTCTGTAACGTACCTTACGTTGAATGTTCTGCAAGCGATTCTGCTGGATGGGATAAGCAACCATTGAAGCAATACCGTGCTGCACCGGAGAGGCTGCGTCAGAATGATGCCGAGCGGGAATATTCGCAATTTTTTCTCGCAGCGAGCCGTGGTGAGAGTAAGCAGCTGAAAAATATGCTTGCAGAGGGGCAGAATGTCCATGCCAGAAATAGCTTCAGGCAAACGGCTCTTATGCTTGCAGCCAAATATGATAATAAGGAGTGCCTGCTTTTGTTGTTAGCCAAAGGCGCTGACCCTGACGCACAGGATGAAGATGGGAGAACAGCACTTATCTTCGCATCCCAGCACGGAAACGCAGAAATAGCAGAATTACTGATCAACCGAGGAGCAGATCTTGGTCTGAAGGATAGCCTTGGACGCAATGCGCCATTCTGGGCAGCCAGCAGGGGGCAGGAGGAGGTCCTGAGAGTTTTGCTTGAGCACGATTTTGCAGTTAATGAGGTAGACGATTCGGGTTTAACACCTCTGCTGATTTCTTTAGGAAGCGGTGACAGCAAGACAATCAAGCTACTCATAGACAACCATGCAGATATTAGGAAAAAATTACCTCAAAGCGGTGACACAGTAGTTCTTTTAGCAACGAAGTTTGGTTATGACGATATTGTCAGGCTCTTAGTGGGAATGAATGTAGACATTAATGAAGGTAATGCAGGAAATGTGACTCCTTTGATGGCAGCTACAGCGCTGGGCCATATCGAAATGGTAACGTTTCTGATGAAACATGGTGCGAAGATAAACCAGCAGAGTACAACCGGATGGTCTGCTCTCACCTATGCGGTTGGCAACGAACATTATGAGCTCATAAAATTATTGATACAAGGCGGGGCTGAAGTTGATATGGCTGACTCGCAAGGGATAACACCACTGATCCTTGCCGCGTTACGAGGAGATTTTCGCTCAGTCAGCATTTTGCTTCAACGTGGAGCAGACATTGATAAAATGGATGCCACTGGCTTTACCGCCCTTATGGCTGCAGCCTCCAAAGGCCATAATGACATAGTAGTTCATCTACTGAAAAATAAGGCTCAGAAGGAAATGACGGATAGAAAGGGGCGGTCGGCAATAGACTGGGCAATGAAGAGTAATCACAGCAATACAGCCATGATCATCAGAAGGTACAGATAAAATAGATGGACACGAGAGAATTGAGCAGGACATCTGCGCATTAACTGCAGTTCTGCATGTGAAAAGCTCATTTCAAGTTATGGGGCAACGCGACTAATACTATACTTCCAGGCCCACTCGCAATCCTTCGGCGGTCATCCTCGGGTATGTCCTGAGGTGTAAGGGAAATCTGCTCTCAACCATACACTGATCTGATGAACCATAAGCAGAGTCGTATTCGAAACTGCTGACAACCTGAATTGAGAATGAAGGAACCATCCCCTTTCTTTAGTGTAGACCCATCTTTGATTGCACTAACGTGTTTACAGTTCGGATGTGACTGAGAGTTGAAATCGAGAATATACAAAAAAAGGGTTCAGCCAATAGTGGCTGAACCCTTTGCAATTCGTGGTCGGGATGATAGGATTTGAACCTACGACCCCCTGTCCCCCAGACAGATGCGCTACCAGGCTGCGCTACATCCCGACCTGTGATGCTTATGTACCATTAGTTGATTTTAGTGTCAACAAAAGCTGAACAAAACCTTAATGGATTATCTATTTTTATCGATGAACTGCTGCAGCTGGTGCAATTCACTTTTAATAGAGTCAAGAACCTCGTTGATTTCTGAAACCTTTGTAGGGTCTTGAGCATGTTGTTGCTGAACAGCCAGGCTTTCAGTAATCTCCTGGTTGCTCTCGATGAGTTGCCTGGCCCCAGCTATTGTGTAGCGGTGATCATGGAGCAACATTTTAATAGTCAGTATGAGTTCCACGTCCTCCCTGCTATACAACCTCTGTTTGGAGTTTGCACGTTTAGGAGTGATTTCTTTAAATTCGGTCTCCCAATATCGAAGAACGTGGGTTGGCACTTTGGCCAGCTTCGAAACTTCGCCAATTTTAAAGTAGAGCTTGTCTGGGATGTTGAATTTCATAGAACCAGCGAACTCCTTATTGGCGAGCGACTGAGATCTAGACGTTAATCTGCTCTCTCAGCTTCTTGCTCGGTCTGAAGCTAACGGTCTGCCTCTTCTTAATCGTGATAGACTCACCGGTACGCGGGTTGCGTCCCCGACGTGGAGCCTTGTCACGAACTGTAAAAGTGCCGAAGTGAACCAGTTTAATGGTTTCGCCTGTCAGCAGAGCATCTTTCATAGTATCGAGAAAGCTGTCTACTATTTCAGCACAGCTGCTCTGTGGATAGCCGAGCTGATTAGCAATCGCCTCGGCCAGGTCTTTACGTGTTAAATTACTGCTGTTCATATATCCTCATGCATCTCGAAAACTGCCACCGAAAGTATCGGTAAGCAACTTTACAACTTTTCCGTGGGCTTTTTCCACATTTTTCTCAGTAAGTGTCTTGGTTGCCGATCGGTAGGTAATGGAAACCGCCACACTTTTAAATCCTTTCTCGATCTTGTCGCCCTGAAAAACATCAAAAATTTCAGCTGACTCGATCAGTTTCTCTCTGGTTTCGTGTACCTTCGCGAGTAACTCACCGGCGGAAACGGTAACCGGAACCACAAGCGCAATGTCACGCTTGACGGACGGGTAGACCGGCAGTGGGTTGAATTCGCGAGGTGAACTCTGAAGTTCACAGATGCTGTCGAAATTCAATTCGAAGTAATACACATCGTGTTTGATTCCGAAGCTGCGAAGAACATCAGGCAGAACCTTTCCAATGGAACCAAGCAGAGTTCCACCAGCAAAAACCAGAAGAGCATAGTCCGAGTCGCAAAATTTTTCCACCCCTTCTTCAACAGGATGGACAAATTCTATAGGAAAATTTTTATTGTCGGTTAAACGCATCTCTTCAAGCAGATACTCGACAGCACCTTTAGCATCAAGAATATCAACGTTTTCGGCTGGAAAGTGAAGCGGAGAAGACTCCCCATTTCTATTGCCGCTGATCGTACCGGCAATATGACTTGTCTCGACAGGTTGAGCGTTTTTCTCGGTTGGCTGGAAGACTTTGCCGATCTCAAACAGTTTTACCGCAGTTTTCTGGAAGCTGATGTTCCGTCGAACATTCTCAAGGAGCCCTGGCAAGAGCATGGAACGCATAACAGCCTGATCTTCAGTGAGCGGATTAAGCAGGCGCACATATTGACGTCGTACATCATCTTCTGCCAGCATCAGCATGTCGCTGTGCTTCTCGGTGGTGAAACTGTAGTTGATCGCTTCGCTGAAACCGATTGACAGCAGCATGTTGGTTGCGTCTGCGCGTTTAAAGCGTTTTTCGTCCTGCTCAGGGTAGCTGAGAGACGCTTGAGGCAGGGTAGTCGGGATATTGTTGTAGCCGTAAAGGCGGGCAACTTCCTCGACCAGATCTGCTTCCCGCTCGATATCAACACGAAAAGTAGGGCAAAGTACCCAGATGGTATCGTCATCTTTCGGTTTGCATTGAAAACCGATGGACTCGAGCAGATCAGCAATTTTCCCGTAATCGAGTTCTATACCGAGAAGCTGCGCAGTTCTGGATATTTTCAGGGTCTGGGAGTTCAGCGGCTTTCGACCGCCAAATACGTCGACTCCGGACTCTTCTGCAACTCCTCCCGCGAGTTCAACGAGCAGATCGGTGGCGCGGTTCAGGGCGTTGATTGTGCCACCCGGATCTACACCACGCTCAAAACGATATGATGCATCAGTGGAAAGATTTACCTTACGAGCGGTTTTACGGATTGATACCGCATTGAAGCAGGCACTTTCGAGCAGGACGTTGACGGTCTGATCGGAAACTTCTGAGTTGAGCCCGCCCATAACACCGGCGAGTGCCACAGGTCTGTCACCGTCGCAAATCAGCAGTGTGTCCTGATCAATTTTTCTTTCGGTGTTATCCAGGGTGGTAAAGGTCTCTTCACCTTTTCGGGGAGTACGGACCATGATTTTCCCACCGGCAAGCCTGTCAAAATCAAAGGCATGCAATGGCTGGCCATATTCCATCATCACAAAGTTGGTTATATCAACCACATTGTTGATCGGACGCAGGCCAACGGCGAGGAGCCGTTTACGGAGCCACCATGGGGATGGGCCGATTTTTACACCCTTAATAAGACGTGCGGCATAGCGGGGACACAGTTCCGTGGATTCAACATCAACACTGAATTCCCTGCTGGTGCTATCGACCTTGGCATCTGCAACTGGCAGTTCGAGCGGCTTGCGGACAATACCAGCAACTTCGCGGGCAACACCGATGACAGAGGCACAGTCAGGGCGGTTCGGAGTCAGGTCTACTTCGATCATGGTGTCGGCAAGACCCATGGCCTCAACAAAAGACTCTCCGTGGGCAACATCTTCGGGCAATTCCATGATGCCGTTGTGATCCTCACTCAAGCCAAGCTCACGCTCAGAGCAGATCATACCGGCAGAGGCAACACCACGAACCTTGGCCTTTTTAATTTTAAAATTGCCAGGCAGGGTGACACCGGGCAGGGCAACAACAACGTTAAGCCCGGCGCGTGCATTGGGCGCACCACAGACAATCTGGTGAACCTCATCTCCGATTTGTACTTCACAAACCTGAAGCTTGTCTGCATCCGGGTGTTTTTCCGCAGTCAGGATATGGCCGGTCTTCAGTGGAGCGAGATCCTGGTAGAGCTGCTCTACAGAATCAACCTCTAGACCGAGCATGGTGAGGTGATCGGCGAGCTGTTCATTAGACAGCTCGTCTGTATCTACATAATTTTGCAACCAGTCACGAGTGAACTTCATAGCGGTATAGTCGTATTATAGGAGCGATTAGAACTGGGAAAGAAAACGGAGATCGTTCTCGTAGAAAAGCCTGATGTCGTCGATACCATATTTGAGCATAGCGATACGCTCGATACCGAGTCCGAAGGCAAATCCGCTGTAGACCTCTGGATCGTAACCGACCATCTTGAAAACTTCCGGATCTATCATGCCGGAGCCGAGGATTTCGAGCCAGCCGGTTTTCTTACAGACACGGCAGCCCTTACCTTCACAAATAACACAGGCTATATCTACTTCAGCGCTGGGTTCGGTAAAAGGGAAAAAGCTGGGGCGGAATCTGAGTGCCAGTTTTTTGCCGAACATCTTTTCAGTGAAAACGGTGAGCACACCCTTGAGGTCAGCAAAGGAGACATTTTTGTCTACCAGGAAGCCCTCGAGTTGATGGAACATCGGGGTGTGGGTAATATCGGAATCACAGCGGTAGACCTTGCCAGGAGCGATAACGCGCAGAGGCGGCTCCTGAACCTCCATAATGCGTGCCTGCATAGGAGAGGTGTGGGTGCGCAGAAGGATAGAGTCACTGACATAAAAGGTGTCGTGCATATCCCGGGCAGGGTGATGTGCTGGAATATTGAGTGCTTCGAAATTGTAATAATCCTGTTCTACGTCCGGGCCTTCAGCGACTGAAAAACCAAGGTTTTCGAAAATAGCGCAAGCTTCAGTCATTACCCTGGTAACCGGGTGGAGCCGGCCAGTCTGTGGTCTGCGACCTGGAAGGGTGAGATCTGGTTTAGTTAAATCCGCGCTGCTGAGAGACGCACCCTGGAGGGTCGTTTTTTTCTTTTCGAAAAGCTCTTCAAGATCGGATTTAAAAGAGTTGGCAAGCTGGCCGAGGCGTGGTCTGTCTTCCTTGGGCACTGTGCCAAGCTGGCGCATGATTGAGGTGAACTGACCTTTGCGGCCAAGATAGTGAATGCGAAATTCTTCGAGTTGAGAGGTTTCGGATAACGCTTCGAGACGTGCTTTGGCTTCATCAGCCAGGCTTTGGAGTTCCTGTTCCATAATAAACGAGAAAGTCTAGTGCTCAAGGAAACAGCATGCCGGTCAATGGTGTAAAACCATTACCGGCATGCATAGAAAATAAAGCGTGTGTGGAGAAAGGGTTACGCGTTCGCTTCTTTGGCTACCTGAACAACCTTAGCGAAAGCGTTGGCATCGAGAATTGCCATATTTGCGAGAACCTTTCTGTCCAACTCGACCCCGGCCTTTTTAAGGCCGCCCATAAGTTGGCTGTAGCTCATATCGTTCATACGTGCACCGGCATTGATACGTGCGATCCAGAGACGACGAAAATCTCTCTTCTTGGTGCGTCTGTCACGATATGCATAGCTGAGAGCGCGATCAACAGCTTCAGTGGCGGTGCGATAAAGGCGGGAACGTCCACCTCTAAAACCTTTTGCAAGTTTGAGAACTCTATTTCTTCTTCTACGTGCCTTAAAACCTCGAGTAACGCGTGGCATTATATAACTCCTTATTCTCGGACTTCTCTCGTGCCGAGTTACGATTTAGTGAGCTGGACTGTCTGCTTTAAGACAGACCGTTTTCGCACACCGGATTATTACATGTATGGAAGAATCCGCAGGATGGACTTGTGATCCGCAGCAGAAACTGTTTCGATCTGTCTCAGACCGCGCTTACGTTTTGTGGACTTCTTGGTCAGGATGTGGCTGGTATAAGCTTTGCCACGCTTGATCTTTCCTGATCCGGTCTTTTTGAAACGCTTCGCAGCGCCTCTGTTTGTTTTCATTTTTGGCATGATATTACTCCTTTGCGCTCGGTATACGTTGCTTTAGGAATGGCCGGCGCATTCAGAGGAAAAGCGAATACGTAAACCGTTCTCTAGCGTTTTTCAATTGACACAATGGTGAGTTCCAACGGGATGGGACGAAACTCAAAAAAAATATCGATTACTTGGGCCCGACAAACATTACCAACTGACGGCCTTCCATTTTGGGAGGCTGCAGGATGATAGCGTCTTCCTGAAGGGCTTCGGCAATTTTGTTCATCGCTTCGAGACCAATGGATTGTGAATAAACAATCTCACGACCTCTGAAACGCATAGTAATCTTGACCTTGTTTTTCTGCCCGAGAAATTTTTTAATATTCTTGATCTTAAAATTCAGATCGTGTTCTTCAGTTTTCGGGCGGAATTTTATTTCCTTGGTCTCGACAATAGACTGCTTTTTCTTTGCTTCCTGCGTCTTTTTCTTCTGCTCGTAGCGGAACTTGTCATAGTTCATGATACGGCACACAGGCGGATCAGCATTAGCAGAAACTTCTACCAGATCAAGCCCTTCGCCATATGCTTTCTCTTTGGCTTCATCAGTGGAAACGACTCCCAGCTGGGCTCCGTCACTGCCTATGAGTCTGACGTTCGGGTGACGAATATTGTCGTTGATAACCGCCTTAACTTCACGTTGTGCCGGTGCGTGCCTTCCTCTTCTGTTAATAACTGTACCTCCTCGATCTACGAGCTTGAAAAATCTTGATTATACCAGTTTGGCAAAAAAAACGATTGATAATAGCGTATTTTTGTCATTCGGTACACGATAAAATATATCTTTTTTAAATAAAATCAGATTCCGCGACCTTCGGCAACCTCTGTCGCCACCTTCTGGGCAAATTCAGAGATCGGCATAGCCGGAAGATTTTTACCATCACGCAGTCTCACTGTGACTGTACCATCTTCTTTCTCTTTGTCACCGACTATAAGCATGTACGGAATTTTAGCGAGTTGTGCTTCCCTGATTTTATAGTTCAATTTTTCATTGCGCAAATCTTTTTCAATTCTGACACCGGCTTTTCTGAGCTGCTTATAAACCTCTTCGCAGTAGTCGGCCTGATCATCAGTAATGTTCAGAATTCGCGCTTGAACAGGTGCAAACCAGAGAGGAAACACACCTGCGTAATGCTCGATGAGTACACCGATAAAGCGCTCAAGAGAGCCCATGAGTGCGCGGTGAATCATGATCGGCTGATGTTCGGCGTTATCTGCGCCGACATAGGTCATCTTGAACCGTTCCGGCAGGTTGAAGTCAACCTGAATGGTGGAGCACTGCCATGAGCGACCAAGCTGATCCTTGATCTTTATATCAATTTTCGGCCCGTAAAATACACCTTCACCAGGATCGACCTCGTAACTGAGACCTTTCTTTTCAAGGGCAAGTTTTAAGGCGGTGGTAGCAGCATCCCAGTTCTCGTCGGTACCGACGGATTTCTCCGGACGGGTGGAGAGGTAGATGTCGTAATCTGCAAAACCGAAATTTTTCAGAATATGCAGATTTAGCTCAAGGATGTTGAAAATTTCGTCCTCAAGTTGATCAGGGCGGCAGAATATGTGAGCATCATCCTGGGTGAAACCACGAACCCGAAGCAGGCCGTGCAGGGCACCGGCACGCTCATAGCGGTAAACTGTACCAAGCTCACACCAGCGGATCGGGAACTCACGGTAGCTGCGCTTGTTGCTCTGGTACACACCGACATGGAATGGACAGTTCATCGGCTTGAGCTGGTAGCTCACCTCGTCGATGTCCATGGCAGAGTACATATTCTCACCGTAGAAATCGAGATGTCCGGATGTCTTCCAGAGATCCTGGCGGGCGATGTGCGGGGTATAGAGCAGCTCGTAATCGTGCTGATAATGCTCATCCTTCCAGTAATCCTCTATCAGACGTCTGAGCTGTGCACCCTTTGGCTGCCAGAGAATAAGGCCCGGGCCGATCTGGTCTTCAGTGGTGAACAGCTGGAGGTCTTTACCAACTCGACGATGGTCGCGTTTCTTGGCTTCTTCGAGAGCGTTCAGGTGTTTTTTGAGTGCCTTGGCATCGTAGAAGGCGGTGCCGTAAATTCTCTGCAGCACATCGTTCTTCTCGTCACCACGCCAGTATGCACCGGCAACGCGGAGAAGCTTGAACGCTTTGATGAATGAAGTGTTCGGTACATGTGGTCCGCGACAGAGATCTTTGAAGCCGCCGACAGTATACAGGCTTATGCTTTCACTACCAAGATCACGGATCAGTTCAACTTTATATTTTTCGCCTTCAGCTTCAAATTTGGCGATGGCCTCTTCGGCGCTCACTTCCACACGCTCAAACGGAAGATTCTGGTTGGCGATCTCAGTCATGCGTGCTTCGATCTTGTCGAAGTCTTCAGGGCTGAAACCCTCGCTGTACTGAAAATCGTAATAGAAACCGTTGTCGATGGAAGGACCGATGGCGACTTTGACGTCATCTCCAAAAAGGTCGCGGACAGCGTGGGCCATAATGTGCGCGGTGGAGTGGCGCAGTACCTCAAGGCCCTCATCCGTTCCGGTCTGGACGAGCGTGAGAAGAGTATCCTCAGTCAGTGGAGTGCTGAGATCGACAACGCCTTCGCCGGTGTTCACCGCGAGAGTTTTTTTGCGTTGCTTATTAGACAGGAGTTGTGAGAGTGCGTCCTGAACGGTTGTGCCCGCAGGAACAGAGATAGATTCACCGTCTTTGATTGAAACAGCGATGTCTGACATTGTTTTCCCTTCCCGTATAAAAAAGAAAGGCTAAAGAACAACGACAATCTGGGAAGGTCGTTCTACTTTAGCCTTTTATTTGGTAGGCGCGGAGGGGATTGAACCCACGACATCCACCACGTCAAGGTGGCGCTCTCCCACTGAGCTACGCGCCTGCGTATCCATTTTGTTGGGTGGTTCAATGCTACCCCTATCGCTATGGGGTGTTGCAAAGAACGCGCTTGAATTACCAAGTATCAGAGCCGGTGTCAAGAAAAAATGATAGCTGCTATGGTTTTTAAAGCGTTTTTTCATTTTGCAGCAGACCGACTCTCTATTGCTCTCGCCAGTGTATGTTTATCAGCATACTTTATATCCATCCCCATTGGAATACCACAGGCGAGCCGGGTTACATTTACCGGACCGTTGGCAAGCAGGTCTATAAGGTACGAGGCAGTGGCCTCACCCGGCACGGTCGAACTGGTAGCGATCAGCACTTCTCGCACACTGCCGTTATTGATTCTGGCAATGAGTTCTCTGATCTTTAATTCATCGGGGCCTATACCGTCAATGGGGGAAAGTACGCCATGCAGGATGTGGTAGTGACCACGGAAACTGGCGGTTTTCTCAATAGCCATCAGGTCACCCGGTTCTTCCACAACACAGACCAGGCTGGCGTCTCTTTTGGGATCGGAGCAGACAGCGCATGGGTCGCTTTCGGAAAAAGTGAAGCAACAGGAGCAGAGCTGGATGGAGGCGTGCAGCGCCTGCAGTGCTTCGGATAGCTCATGGGCATAGCCCGGTGGCCTTCTCAGTACGTTCAGGGCAAGCCTGGTGGCGGTTTTTTTGCCGATACCGGGCAGCTTGGCAAGATCTTCAATAAGCCTTTCCAGAGCCGGAGGAATAACCTGCATACAGAGCCTTTTGCTTATCGCATAAAGTTGGTGAGACCGGGCAGGTCGAGGCCGCCTGTCAGTTGGCCAAGTTCCTGCTTGCTGAGATCCTTTGCCTTACGGAGACCGTCGTTGGTTGCTGCAACGATAAGGTCCTGCAGCATTTGGGATTCATCGGCAGAAATGAGTTGTGGTTCGATTTCCACTTTCAATACATCGCCCTGGCCGTTTACGGTTACCTGAACCATGCCACCTCCAGCAGAACCGATGATTGCCTTTTTGGCCAGATCGTCCTGAATCTGTTTCATGCGTTCCTGCATCTGCTGGGCCTGTTCCATGATCTTGCTCATGTCCATGGGTACTATCCTATATTATAAATTTTGATTAATTGTTTTTGCGCCCAATGCGAATGTCACCTACCTGGCCGTGAAAAATCTCTGCGGTCATGATGGTCAGTGGATCCTGGGCGAGTTGTTGACGCTTCTGGTGGGGAGTTTCATCGCCACCATCTTCCGTGGTGTCTTCAACATCAGGAAGTATAAAACGTACGGTGAGTTCTTTCTGAAAAAAATCAAGGACAAACTCGGTAAGCTGATTTTTGTTGGCTTTTTGTTTTAGCAGCGAACAATCGGCTGGATCGTCGTAATGGAGTTGCAGCTCGTTGCCGACTTCTTTGACTTTTGCCCTGTTGAGCGCCTGGGCGATCCATACTACCTGGCTCTTTACGTGGGCAAGGAAGTCGGGCCAGTGGCGCCTGATATCTTTTTGGTGAGGGTGCACCTGAACCTTGTGGGGGGCCTCGTCCTGCTGTGCCGCCAAAGAGTCGCGTATTGTCGCAGCTTGACCATTCTTTGACTCGGATGGGGGCGGAGCGTGGTTTTGTGAGTTCGCTCGCTGGGCCATCATGGCATCAGGGCCGGTGGGCTCAGGGATTGGTGGAGCAACCGGGCCGGATGGCGCAGTTGCATTCCTGCTGGGCGATGAAGAAGACTTTCCCGCTGAGTCGGCTGCTGATTTAGCCGTATGTATTTGGCGCTGAGGGGCCGATACGGCAGGGTTCAGCGTGGCGGATTCAGTTTTTTTTTGAGTCGCGGCGGGCCGGGGCGGGGCCGGGGCTGAATTGCTCTTTCCTGCGGCCTCAAGCAGCTGCTCCATTTTGCCGAGCAGTTCGCTAAGCGGTACGACACTGCCGGCTTCGATAATTTTAAGAAAACCGGTCTCCATGGTGAGCCGGGGCTGGCTGGAATAGCGAACATCCTCCACCATGCGCATCAGGAGTGTCAGCTTCTGGTGGATAGTTTCCGGTGAAAAGCGGGCGCTGAGCTCAGAAAAGCGTAACCGTTCATCTTCGGGCAGGTCGAGTAATTTGCCGCATCCTTCAATTCTGGTCAGCAACAGGGTTCGGAAGCATTCCAGCAGATCAGCGGAAAATCGCTTGATGTCCATGCCGAAGGCAAAGATATCTTCAAGCGAACCCAGTGCTCCGGGCCTATCGCCTGTCAGCAGGCTTTCACTCAGCGAGATAAGGATGTCTCTGTCAACCAGGCCGAGCACTTCGGTCACATCGGCAACGGAGATATGCTTTTCGCCAAACGAAAATACCTGGTCAAGCAGGCTCAAACCGTCACGAACCGATCCTTCGGCTTCACGTACAATCAGAGACAGAGCCGGAGGATCAATTGTTATCCCCTCATCTTCCGCCAACCTGTTGAAGTGGGCGGCCAGTTCAGTTGCAGGGATGCGCTTGAGCTCATATTGCTGGCAACGGGAAAGAATGGTTATTGGAATTTTATGCAACTCGGTGGTTGCAAACATAAAGTGAACATGCGCTGGAGGTTCTTCCAGGGTCTTCAACAGGGCGTTGAAGGCCTCGGTGGTGAGCATGTGCACCTCATCTATAATGATAACCTTGTACTTGCATGAGGTCGGCATGAACTTGATTTTTTCTTTAAGTTCACGGATCTCCTGTATACCCCTGTTGGAGGCACCGTCGATCTCTATCAGGTCAAGTGAATTGCCGTTGGTAATTTCGGTGCAGGGAGCACATTCGTTGCATGGTGGGTTATCACTGTCGCCTTCACAGTTAATGGCCTTGGCCATAATGCGGGCGAGGGTGGTTTTGCCTACACCACGTACGCCGGAAAAAAGTATGGCGTGGGCGATACGGTCGCGTCTGATACTGTTCTGAAGAGTTTTGACAACTGAACGTTGACCGACGACCTGGTCGAATGTTTGCGGGCGGGATTTTCTTGCTAAGACAAGGTATGACATGCGTCACCGTGCATGAGAGGCTTTCAGTCAGGAGATAAAAAAAATGGTAGCCGGGCTATCTGCGGCACACAAAGAGGTTCACTACCGTTGCTTCCTCCCGGACCTGGCGGGGTTCGTGATTCTTTGTTGCGCAGACCCGGCTACCAAACCGAAATCTTATGGCGGAGAGGGTGAGATTCGAACTCACGGTACTTGCGTACACACGCGTTCCAGGCGTGCACCTTAAGCCACTCGGTCACCTCTCCATAATCGGTTGCCCCGATGAAATTGTGAAACACTATGTATCCTGTCGGCGTTCTTTTGGCAATGAAAATTTAGGAAAAGTGCAAAAAAAAATAGCTCTATTTTCATACCACATTAATTTAACGTGCTTTTCGTTTTTGTTTGAAAAAGCCCTTGAGGAGATCGCCGCAATCATCTTCAAGGATACCCGTTGTAATCAGGAGGCTGTGGTTCAGTCGTTCATCCTCTCCTATCTGATAAAGAGAATGTACGGCCCCTGTTTTTGGGTCTCTTGCGCCGTATACCAGTCTCTCTACCCGTGCATGCAAAATGGCTCCTAAACACATTATGCATGGTTCCAGGGTCACGTAAAGGGTGGTACCTGGAAGACGGTAATTGCCTACGGCTTCAGAGGCAAGCCGGAGTGCGCGTATTTCCGCATGGGCAGTGGGGTCGTTGAGGCCAATTGGTTTGTTGCCGGCAGCAGCCAGCAGGGTGTTGTTTTGGATGATTACAGCTCCAACCGGGACTTCACCCTGTGAAGCTGCTGCTTCTGCAGCTTTTAAAGCCATTTTCATCCACTTCTCATCTTCGTATGTAAAATCTTGCATTGGAAGTTCTCATATAACGGTTTATCAACATCACGGTTATGAGCTGATCACTCATGTTGGCGACTGTGGCTATAAAAAATTCTACCCCGGCATTTCCCATGAACATTGTATCAGTGTCACAATTGATCAGGTTGTCTAAAAGATTCTTTCAATGAGTGGGGGGTGGGAAATGATGTGACCGGATACCTGCGGGAAGAGGCATACCGCCCTGTACTGTCAGCGAAGAATTATAGATTACTGTGATATAACATGGTGCGTGGTATTTACTGCGTGAGGATACACTATCTGAAGGTGAAAAACATTAAAGATATGCCGGGTGCCTGCAGGATACGTTACGCAATGATATCGTTTGCAGGCGCTTGCGAATTGCTTTGGCTGGATGGGGATGTGATTACCTGCTGTATGAAATCAGAAAGCTCGGAGTGTTTGTCGGCGGAAAGAGCAGAGAACTGCAAGCGACAATCCCTGAGTGCGGTGGAACCGAAAAGAGTGCATGGTTCAGTATCCTGCCAATTCAGGTCAATACAGGAAATATTCTGGATAAAAAGCTTTTTCGGGGCATCGATGAGATCGATGGTGTGAACGGGATAAAGCGGGTTCTTGGTGTCTATTAGGAAGCGACAGAGAACACCACCTGTACTGATATTCAAAACCTCGGCAAAGGTTGTGCCGTTGTAGAGCATAACCTTTTCTTTGACATGATACCGCTCATGGGCTCGACGCTCTTTACTGATCGGTCCAGTGATCGTTGGCATATTTCCCCCTGAATATGCTGTCTCCTTGGCAATATACAGCTGGTATCTCTTCTGCATACCCAAAAAAAAACATCTATTTCAATGGATAGGAAAAAAAAGCTTGTGTTCACAAATACATACTGAAACAGGTTGCTCCCTGGGATTGTTCGTTAATGTAATGTAAATGCAGACGAATTTGTAAAAAAATGACACTCAGTGGTGTGAAACACGCTTGATTAATTCAAAACATAAATCATTAACCACTGAGTGTGGCTGCCCAGCACCATCTAAAGCAGTCTGTCGAGGGACCGCTGGGAGCAGGTTATTCGATTTTGACTATCATTTGCTCAATGACGTCCAGCCCCTGTTGCCAGAACTGTGGAGAATTCAGGTCGATTCCAAAGGGCTTCATCAGCTCATATGGTGACTCGGAACCACCTGCCGCCAGCAGTTCCTGGTATTGGTCGATGAACCCGGCCCCTTCTTTCTGGTAAATGGCATAGAGTGCGAGAACAAGAAGTTCGCCGAAAGCATACGAGTAGACATATCCGGGAGTATGGAGGAAATGGGGAATATAGGACCACCATATTCCGTAATCATCGGTCAGGGTGACAGAGTCTCCAAACATCTCGCGCTGGGTCGCAAGCCAGTACTCGCTGAGTTCTTCGCTACTGAGTTCTCCACGACTCCGCCGGCCCTGGTGCATGGCCTGCTCAAATCTGTTCATGGCGGTTTGCCTGAACACTGTAGCAAAGATGGATTCAAGCTTCTGGCAGATAAAGGCTTGTCGCTCCGAAGCGCTGTCAATCAGTTCAAGCTGGCTGTTGAAAACCAGCAATTCTGCAAAAACAGATGCTGTTTCGGCAAGTACCAGAGGTGTGTCGCTATTGTAATATCCTTTCCGGGCAGCGAGTACCTGGTGTACACCGTGGCCAAGTTCATGGGCGACTGTGGAAACATCGCGCAGGTTGCCTGTGTAGTTGACCAGTACGTACGGATGGACATCGGGAACGCAGGGGTGAGCAAAGGCACCGCCGCGCTTTCCCGGAATGACGGGTGCATGTATCCAGTTGCGGTCGAAAAAGTCTTTGGCGTTGCTGGCCAGTTGAGGGGAAAAGTCTGCGAAAGAATCCAGCACAGTTTTTTTGCAGGTCGGCCAGTCTATTTTCTTGGATGGCAGTGAAGGCAGAGGGGCATATCTGTCAAAGTCCGTAAGTTCATCCAGGCCAAGAAGCGTTCTCTTTACCCTGTAGTAA
This sequence comes from Desulfosediminicola ganghwensis, assembly GCF_005116675.2. Lineage (NCBI taxonomy): Bacteria > Pseudomonadati > Thermodesulfobacteriota > Desulfobulbia > Desulfobulbales > Desulfocapsaceae > Desulfosediminicola > Desulfosediminicola ganghwensis. Next base: position 4,381,634 of record NZ_CP050699.1, on the reverse strand, counting down.
CGATGGACCAGATCGTACCTGCTGGTAACTGCATCGATAAGAGTCTCAACAGTTTTATCTTCCAGCTGGTTGTCAAGATTCATTGAGCCGACCCAGCTATCAAACTTTCTGGTGCGGTCGGCAATCATTTTTTCTGCTGCCAGGGTATTGAAAATATGAGTGAGGATGTGGTTCTGGCTCTTAAGGCCTTCCGTCATTTCAGAGGCCGCCTGCTGTCGGACATCCCTCGCCGGATCGTACAGATCAGTGAGAACTTCTTCCTCACTTCGCCCTTCAGGGCCGAATTTGAGCTGCCCGAAGATTTTTTCAAAGAGTGTAGTCCAGCTGCGCCTGCCGACAGGTTGCAGCTCCAGAAGGAGCTTTTCCTCTGTCTCGCTCAACTGGTGGGGCAGATAGCGGCGCATCGATTTCAGATAGTGACAGTAGCCGGCAAGGAGTGGGTCTTTCAGCAGTTCTTCTGCATGGGTATCATCAAGCTTGTTCCACTCAAGTTCAAAAAAGACGGTTTCCTTCCCACATTCACTGACAAGTTCACGTATGCGTTGGCTCTGGGCACCGGCCTCAGCATTATCGACCTGTGTGGTGAAGTCTAAAAAGGTATAGGTGGCGAGTTTACCAAGCGTACAGTCAAGTTCTTCGAGGCGCGTGACGAGTTTAAGAAGTTGGGCCGCATCTATCTCCGACACTTTGCTGTAGTAGGCTGCCCGTATCGCTTGTGCTTCGGCTTTTGCCCCGGTTATGTCTGTCTCGTATTGCGGGTCATCGGAACCGGAATAGAGGTCGGAAAGATTCCAGAGGATGTCAGAGGATTTGAGTTGATCATTTAATGATGGAGTATCGTTCATTATCTACCTCATTGGCAGTGTGTTGTAGGTGTCGGTATAATGGGGCATATAGGTACTATCGATGCGCAAAGTATATTCCACCTTGTTACGAATCGGAAGAAATATGGTCGGTTGAAACCCCATGGGAAAATCGGATTATAACTGGGCTCGCAGAACTGCAGCGAAATCTTCGGGGTAGTGACCGTTGATGAACCGGAGTTGTGCCTCGCTGAAGGCTCCGGGGGATTCGGGCAGGCGGGGCAAAAAAGCATAAAGCAGAGGCTGGCCGATTTCACCCTGGGCGCCGATCCGTTTCGGGTATTCTATGGAGGTGACCATTTTGGCCCCGATAGCGGCCAATACTCTCTGGGCTGTAAGTATCCCGATGTTCAGAGATCTCCTGACGTCAGCATTAGCTTCGACGATATTGCCGGGAGGATAGCCGGATTCATTTTCAAGCGTTATCAGCTGTAATTCCCATTGCGAGGTCTGGGCTTTTGGTATAAAAAGCATGACATTCTCATCCCGCCATACAATCAGACTGGATTCCAGGTCGTCACGTTCGTCCATGCGCTGGTTGGATATGATGGCAGCCAGGTAGTCGACGAAGAAATCCCGATCATAGACAGCACGATAACGTTGCATAACCTCGGCAACCAGGTCGCCGCAACCGTAGGCTGGCATGGTAAATTCAGGGTATTGGAGGTTCCCGCTGTAGCCTTCCACGCGGGCCGGGAGCATCGCATATTGTTGGTGTACCTGTTGATGTGAGGCGTGCAGTCGGTACCTGGAAGGAGCATAATCAAAGCCGAAATTCCAGCCCCAGAGGGTGGCATTGACATCCAGGGGTGTATTTTTGACAGATTTCGAGATTGCCAGCCGTAACTCCTCGAGCTCAAGGTCGTTGAGTTTTCTCTTTTCACGTGCCAAGGGGATATTCAGCTCTTCTGCCAGCCGTACATATGTTCGCTGATAATAGAGATGGCGAAGGCCATGCACATCGTCCTCAGAGAGTTCGGCTATCGAATATCGTATCGCATCTTCAGCCATATTGGCAGCGTAGTGGCCACCGCCAATGTAGGAATTACGTCGCAGATACTCATAAATATGGGTGGTGCCATCTGCCGGCACTTCACCGACAATTTCGCTGCTACCCTGCGCTCCGGGCCTGATGACCATCACTACCTTATAGTTGTCCGGCAGGTGTGGATTGTTGGCGACCGCTTCGAACAGCACGTGTTTTGAAATATCCGGGCGGATGGACCCATCGTCCATGGTGCGGTAGCAAAGTCCGTTGGGTTGTCCCTGCTCATCTAATTCAAAGTTACAACTCAGTTCTGCGAGTCGCACAAGATCGGCAGGGTCAGTAGAGCAGGTGGCGAGCGAGAGCAGCATCGGCTCAGGGAGTGTATCGAAAAGTTCGGCCCCGTAGCCGTTTGCATCGAGAACCTGTGACAGCGAAACCTGGGGAGCAGTGGCGATACGAATACGCTGGTAGTTATTGGCGCTGGCATCTGCCCACTCTTTGTCGATGAAGGTCGCGCCCTTGAAAGGAAGGGGGTTGGGAATTTCGAAAATCCAGTCCGCCTTATTTACAGTGACATCATTTTCAGGCAGGTTGCGCTCGTTGAAAATCTGCTTGACTCCATCAAGAGAGCCAAGCGACTGCGGGCATGTTTCCTGCCTGAGATTGGTAACTGAATATTCAGGTTTATGAATGCCGTAGATGAACTTTCCTTCCGGAGTAACACAGCTTCGTATTCTGTTCATGATGGTAATCAGGTGGTTGAGATACGTAATGTCAATCCTTCTGGTTCCAGATTTCCAGTGCCTGCTGGTAAATTTGGGAGCGGGAGAGTCCAAGATCCTTGGCGAGTTTGCGGCTGGCATCTTTTAAGGAAAGTTCGGAGTGGTCGCGATACCAGACGAGTAGCTCTTCAAGGTTTTCCCCTTCAGCCTTCTCTTTTCTCCCGGGGCCGATAATTATTACGAATTCGCCGCGTGGCTCACTGCTTTTACACAGTTCCAGCAACTCGGTCAGGGTGTTACGGTGAAATTCTTCAAAGGTCTTGGTGATTTCACGAGCCCATAGTGCAGTCCGGTTGCCCAGGGTCTCGACAGCGTCTTCCAGAAATGATTGTACACGGCGGGGAGCTTCATAAAAGACAACAGGATGTTCCTGGTGTACGAGCGAGGCGAAGAGCTTTTTTCTCTGCCCTTTTTTGGAGGGGGCAAAGCCTAGAAAGAGAAAAGAGCCTTCAGCAAAGCCCGAGCAGGAGACCGCTGCAGTCAAGGCAGAGGCACCAGGAATCGGACAGACCCGGATACGTTCATCGTGGGCTAGACCTACAAGGACCGCACCAGGATCGGAAATTGCGGGCGTGCCGGCATCGCTCACCAGGGCGATATTCTCTCCGGCTTTCAGAAATTCGATGATCTGAGCGCCTCTTTGCTGCTCTTTCTCGCGATAATAGCTGATCAGAGGAGTGTTGATAGCAAAGTGGTTCAATAACTTTTTGGTGTGCCGGGTGTCTTCGGCTGCAATACGGTCAACCTCTTGCAAAATTTTGAGTGCCCGCAAGGTGATGTCGTCAAGATTACCTATTGGAGTAGCTACGATATACAGGGTGCCGGGGGCTGTGCTCTTTATAGTATTCATGGGATAAGAATAGGACATGTAATGAAATCGGAAAGCTCTTTGGGCTGCATTATGCTCAATCTGATTTGAAATTGCACATGCTTTGTTGACATTCTTCTACTGGTCGGTAATATATGAGCAGATACTCATATAGACTCATGGCCGAGTTGAGTGATTCAGGCCGGAAGAAGTTAAAAAACAAATGACAATGAGGGGATAGTATGGTGGAGGATCTTTGCGGGGCCAGGGTGATACACCAGGATAAAGTGAAAGCAGCTCGTGATGCAGCCCTGGCATCGATCGAAATTGAAGGACTCAGCCAACTCTTCAAAGCTTTTGCCGATCCGAGCAGGCTGCGGATTTTATATGCGCTATCCGGCCAGGAAATGTGCGTCTGCGACCTGGCGGCTCTGCTTGAAATTTCCGAGTCGGCGGTAAGCCATCAACTGCGTCTGCTGCGTACCATGAAACTGGTCGCCAACAGAAGGGAGGGCACAACCCTGTACTACAGCCTGATTGACGGTCATATCATGATGCTGATCGAATACGCTTTAGAGCATTTGAGAGAGAAGTAGACTGATTTCCTGCCATTGACTGAGACTGGTTCGAATCGTCTAAAGATAGAAGCTTTTACCAACAAGAAATTATGTCTATATCAGAAAAAATAGTGTCGTTGCCGTTGGATATCGCCATGGAAGTTTGGCATATCCTGCTTGATTCATCGGTTTACATCCTGTTCGGTATTCTTATCGCAGGAGTTCTAAAGGTTTTTCTCAATCCGGAGATGATCGCCCATCACCTCGGCAGAGGTCGCTATGGGTCAGTTGTCAAGGCTGCGCTCTTTGGTGTTCCCCTGCCGCTCTGATCGTGTGGTGTGCTGCCGGCGGCAGCATCGTTACAGAAGCAGGGAGCGAACAAGGGTGCGACGACAGCCTTCCTTATCTCAACACCGGAATCAGGTGTTGATTCCATCGCCGTGACCTATGCGCTACTTGATCCGATTATGACAGTGGTGAGGCCGATTGCTGCAAGTGTTAGCGCAATAGTGGCAGGTTTCCTTGAGAATTTTCTCAACTGGGACAATCAGCAACCATCTCCCAAACCTGTGGCTCCTCCGATGGCCAAAGCAGCCGGAGCAACTGTGGCAGCGGAGCATAAGGAACACGTTGCAGCAGCTGACCGGGTACCGTTTCTCAATAAGCTCAGTGCAGGAATTCGATATGCGGTGACCGATGTATGGGGAGACATCGCGCTTTGGTTCTATGTCGGTTTGGCTATAGCGGCGGTTATTACGGTAATGATACCGGACGCGCTCATGGTAAACTTCCTCGGTGGCGGGCTTGGCTCCATGCTGATTATGTTGGTGATCGGCATTCCCTTGTATATCTGTGCAACAGCATCTACCCCGGTGGCGGCAGCCTTGATCCTGAAGGGAGTGAGTCCCGGAGCGGCACTGGTCTTTTTACTTGTAGGGCCGGCAACTAACGTCACTTCAATGTCGGTATTGTTTAAGATATTGGGTAAAAAAAGTACCTTAAGATATCTTGGGGTTCTGGCAGGTTCAGCGGTTGTTTTCGGACTCATCGTGGATCAGATATATCTCAGGGCGGGGATATCTCCCCAGGCGGTGATAGGTGAAGCGGCGGAGATTATCCCTGTGCCGATTAAACTTGCTGCGGTTTTTATCCTGCTGGCGATTTCCATAAAGCCTCTTTATACATGGGGCAGGAAAGTTTTTTCAAAAAAAGAGTCAGGTACGCATTTTGTTGCACAATTCCCGGCAGCAGGCGGCAATGAGGGAAAGGACGACAATGCCACTTCCCATCAGAGTTGCGGCTGTGGTTGTGGAAACACCGGGGGAGTTAAGTAGGAAACAGGAGCCAGGCTTACTTGTGATAACAGAAGGAATTGTTAGAGTTGTGTAAGCCTGATGTTTGCGACTTGTTGATCTTCTCTCAATATGTCTATAATGAGCAATTAGATCTGGCAAAGCTCAGTTTATGTTAACGTGTCGTTACCATAATTAAATAAAATAATTAGAAATTAACCTGAGAGGCGGAATGAGTAAGCACATTGGCATCTTGACCGCAGGTGGAGACAGTCCTGGCCTGAACGCGGCTATTCGAGCCATTGGCAAATCAGCATTACGAACCGGAAAAATTCGCATTGTAGGGTTTCGTGACGGTTTTCGCGGCTTAATGGAAAACAGAACCATGCGTCTGGACTGGGATGTCCTCGCGTCAATCCTCACCCAGGGTGGTACGATTCTCGGCACCAGTCGTGATAAACCGCACAAAATGCAGGTTGGCAGTGAAATAATGGATATGACCGAGGTTATCTGTGAGAACTATCATCGGCATAATCTCGACGCTCTGATTTGTATCGGCGGTGGTGGTACCCAGAAAAACGCTTACAGACTGGCTAAGGCGGGGTTGAATATCCTCACACTGCCGAAAACCATCGACAATGATGTCGGTATGACAGATGTGACGTTTGGCTTTCATACTGCTATGGAAATCGCCACCGAAGCGATTGACCGGCTCCACTCAACTGCGCATAGTCACCACAGAATTATCGTGGTGGAAATAATGGGCCACAATGCAGGCTGGCTCGCTCTTGGCTCAGGTATTGCTGGTGGTGCGGATGTGGTTCTGATTCCGGAAATACCATACAATCTGGCGAAAGTTGCTCAGGCGATACGTGAGCGTCAGCAGCGTGGCACAAATTTCAGCATCGTTGCCGTAGCCGAGGGGGCGTATTCCGTCGAAGAGCGTATTACACTGGATGACTTCAAGGCGAGAAAGGCAGAGGCCAAGGAAGCGGGTGATTCGAAAGCGATTAAAAAAGCCTCGGAAGATTTGAAAAATTTTGCTAAATCTTTGAGTAACAATACCCTGAAACTCACCCAGGAACTTGAAGAGTTGACCGGGCTGGAGTCACGTCTGACAATTTTAGGACATCTGCAGCGCGGAGGAACTCCGAGTGCGGCAGACCGGGTTCTTGCGACTCGTCTCGGAACAGCCTGTGTTGAGTATTTTCAACAGGGAGTAACCGGTTGCATGATAGCGGTTCGTGGTGATGGTACCGAAGCCGTACCGCTGGAGGATGTGATCGGAAAACGGTACACGGTGCCAGCCGATCACTCATGGATCACTGCAGCCCGTAACGTCAATACCTGCCTGGGAGACTAATCAACTGCCAAAGGTTCAGTTTTTATCTCATCCCTATCTTGCCGAATTCTTCCACCACTTGATTCCGGGTGGTGGAAGGAATCTTTTATTGCCTTTCTTCAGGTGGTTCAGACGGTACTGTCGCTATATTCTCCAACTGGCCAAATCGAAATGTTTTCTTAAACAGACATTAACGGGTGATACATATTCTTGATGAAGAGTACGAGGTAAATATCTGATAAGGAGGTGAGAATGGCAGACAATTAACCGGCCCACGAGACGTTGCGTCCATGTTTGTTGTTATGATCAAGATTTAGACCGAATTCCTCATGATATCGAGCGGAAAACTTCGAAGCTGACAGCCCTTGAACTGATGAGAAATTCAGGCTAGTGCCACCAAAGCAATTGGAGATCCATGACCTCTCACAAAAAACTGTTCATCCTCGACACCAACGTAATTCTCCACGATAGCTCCTGCATTTATAATTTCCAAGAACACGACATCCTGATTCCGATTACCGTGCTTGAAGAGCTTGATAACTTCAAAAAAGGCGGTCAGATCATTAATTACCACGCCCGTCAGTTTATTCGCGCAGTTGACGAATTGAGTGCCGATAAACTTTTCAATGGCGGGGTGAAAATCGATGAGGAAAAGGGCCGTATCTCCATTCGGCTGGACCGGCCGATGCATGAAGATCTGATCGGAAGTTTCCCAAACAGCGATAAACCCGATCATAGAATACTTAATGTCGCCTATTGTTTGAAACAGGATCATCAAGACAAAGCGGTGATCCTTGTCAGCAAGGATATGAATCTGCGGATGAAGGCCCGTGCCCTCGGATTGATGTCCGAAGATTATACCACCGATCATGTTCGTGATCCACAAAAGCTCTATACAGGCTGCAGGAGTGAGGAGAATGTTCCTGCAGATGTAATTGAGTCCCTGTTTGCCAGCCCTGACGGAATATGTGAGGCGAAACTCGCTCCCGATGAGCCTTTTCAGCCTAATGAGTTCATAATTCTGAAAAATGGTAACACGTCTGCATTAGCCAGCTTTAAAGCGGATGTGAAATCATTCCAGTTGGTTCAGAAGAGCACTGTCTACGGTATTACCCCGAGGAATGCAGAGCAGTCCTTTGCTGTAAATGCACTTCTCGATACCAGTCTTCCTCTGGTGACTATCACCGGTAAGGCCGGTACCGGTAAAACCTTGCTGGCCTTGGCAGCGGCTTTAGAAGCCAGGAAGAATTATCGCCAGATTCTGCTGACCAGGCCTATTGTGCCCCTATCCAATAAGGATATCGGCTATCTGCCGGGTGATATCCAATCGAAAATTCGGCCATACATGCAGCCACTCTATGACAATCTTGGGGTGATTCGTAACCAGTTTAGCGAAAATAGTGAGATGTATCAGCGCCTGAAAAAGATGATCGAGGATGAAAAGCTGATTATCGAACCTCTGGCCTACATACGGGGAAGAAGCCTGGTGCGGATGTGCATGATCGTGGATGAGGCCCAGAACCTGACGCCCCATGAAGTGAAGACAATTATAACCAGAGCGGGGGAAGGTACCAAGATTATCTTTACCGGCGATATTCATCAGATAGATCATCCCTATCTGGATATTCATTCAAATGGGCTGAGTTCACTTATAGACAAAATGCAGGGCCAGAAGCTCTACAGCCATATTGATCTCAGGAAAGGGGAACGATCAGAGTTGGCCGAACTGGCTTCGGATTTATTATAGAAACTCAAACGAGAGCCTTAAACGAGGCTCTCGTTTCTCTGAATCGGGGAATTGGGGTACTTTTAACCTCTCGCGGCTTGCCTCTGGTTAACTGTCAGTATTCAGTTGTTCAGGTGGCTCAGGTTTGCTGCTCTTCACTAAGGAATGCATCATCTCCATGGGTATGGGGAATACAATGGTGTTCGAAGTTTTGTGGGCGGCAACGTCTGCAAGAGTTTGCAGGTACCTGAGTTGGAGAGCCTGCGGATTTTTGATGATGACGTTGGCTGCAGCCAACAGTTTTTCAGATGCCTGAAATTCTCCTTCGGCATGGATAACCTTCGCCCGTCGCTCACGTTCTGCCTCTGCCTGTCTTGCGATAGCTCGGACCATCGATTCATTCAAATCGATATGCTTAATCTCTACATTAATAACCTTTATTCCCCAGGCATCGGCTCGCATATCAATAATTTCCTGGATGTCCGTGTTCAGCTTTTCACGTTCCGAGAGCATCTCGTCTAACTCGTGTTGGCCAAGCACAGAGCGAAGGGTCGTCTGGGCCAACTGGTTGGTGGCAAGAAGATAATTTTCAACCTGGATGATGGCTTTCTCGGGATCAACCACACGGAAATAGAGCACAGCATTAACCCTCACGGTGACATTATCGCGGGAGATCACATCCTGCGGCGGAATGTCCATGGTCACCACCCGGAGGTCGACCCTGAATGCTTTCTGAATTCCTGGAACAATGATGCGAAGACCTGGATTTTTGATGCCCTGGAGCCTACCGAGAAATAACACGACAAGGCGTTCATATTCGGCAACGATCTTGAAAGACAAAGCGATCAGGCCTGCAATAAAGGCGATGGGCACGAGATAATTCAGTAGGGTTAGAGGTATCATTTCACATCTCCTTGAGTTTTTCCACGGTGAGCACAAGCCCGTCAATCCCTGTTACCTGGACGACTTCCCCTTGCTGCAAGGCGTCGGAGCATACCACCTGCCAGGATTCTCCCAGTAACCGGATTCTGCAGTTTTCAGGACAGTCTTCGATGACTACCCCGGTCATACCGATCAGAGCCTCCTTGCCGGTTGTAATTTTTCTTTTTCTGAAAGTGAGCATTCGGCCGATAAGCAGGAAGATAAAGGTGGCGGAGAGAACGGTGGTGGTCATGATGAGGGTCCTGGAGATCCTGATAGATTCTTCATCAAAGAGGATAAGAGAGCCAATGATGAAGGCGATGATTCCGCCAATTCCGAGCGAGCCGAAGCTCGGCACAAAGGCCTCACTTATCATCAGGGTTATACCCAGCAACAGCAGGGCCAGACCGCTGTAGTTGACCGGTAATACCTGGAAGCCGTAAAGGGCGAGCAGTAACGATATCATTCCGGCCACACCCGGGAAAAAAACACCAGGGTTGGCAAGCTCGTAGATAAGGCCATACATTCCAAGCATCAGGAGTAAATACGCCACATTGGGGTTACTGATTATGGCAAGCAGCTTCTCTTTCCAGCCGGGAGCAAGGTAGACAAGCTGAAGATTGGCTGTTCGCAGGGTAACCTCTTCATTGTCCACGGTAATTCTGCGCCCGTCGATCTGTTTCAGCAGATCTTGCAGGTCGGTTGCCACTATATCCACCACTTGCAGTTCAAGCGCTTCATCTGCGCTGAGACTCACTGCCTCTCGCACAGCTTTTTCAGCCCACTCACTGTTTCTACCGTGTCTTTTCGCCAACGATCGAATATATGCCGCGGCATCATTGACCATTTTGCGTTCAAGGGCGGTTCCGGGCTGGGAATCCTTTTGGTCATTCTTCTTGTCTTCGCCCTGGTCATCCTGTCCTGTTGGTGGTTTGCCGAGTTGTATTGGCGTTGCTGCCCCGAGGTTGGTGGCCGGGGCCATTGCTGCAATATGACTGGCATAGAGAATGTACGTGCCGGCACTGGCAGCCCTCGCACCTTCCGGAAATACGTAACTTGCCACCGGGACATGAGAGTTGAGGATTGCCTGGATCATGTCCCGCATGGCCAGGTCGAGGCCGCCGGGAGTATCTATCTGCAGTACAACAAGCTCGGTGTTGCTGGTTTGAGCATATTCCAGGTTGTCGAGTACATACTGACTGCTGGCCGGGCCAATGGCACCTTGAATAGTGAGTATGATGGCCTGGCGAGGGAGGCTGGCCTTGTCGTTCGCCAGGCATGGATGTGAGTTACTGAAAAGGATAAATAGAGAAACTATGATCGCGAGCGCCCCTGCGAAGGTCGTTTTTTCAGGAGCCATATCATGAAATGAGTTTGATATTGTCATGTCGGAAAACCTCTCAGCAGGGTGCTGGTTCTCCTGTAATAATAATACATTTGTTTGATGTTGCCTGGCTAGCGTGACGAAATACATCAATTATGTGATTTTCTCAGCTCCGATTCTGCGGCCATTGATACTGCGGATTATGTAACGATTTTTGCTGAGTAGTCTCGGATTCCAGGAACACTTGAACTTGAGCTGTTGAAGGATAGAAACTGATTTTGCAGCGTTCAACGGGATATCGAACCCGAGTCCATGTGGAGAAATGTCGTGCAGGACCACGTCGAATTCCTGCCCGTTCGGTGAGATCATGATGCATTTTCCCGCTTGGGAGTCGCGACGGCCTTTTCGCCTGTTGAGGCTGCACTGGGCAACAGAACCACATTTATGACAGCGAATAGATCGTCGGCGAACATGCGACTGGACACCGAAAGAACGTCTGGCGTCACAATTCGGACAGCGAAAGAGGAGTCGGTTATTTACGACCGGATATTCGTGCGCTCTCATAAGTCTCCTATATGAAACATAGTGATCTGAAGTTTAGTATAGAACAAGAAAGGGTAATGTATCAAATGTCTCCAGCGATAGCTGCCGCGTAGGCGAGGGGAATTCCCGGCAGGAACATGCCTAATCCATTGAAAGAGCAACAAAAATGGAATTGCAAAAAGACAAGTGAGACGTTAGGTTTGCTCTTGTATGCAATAGGTTATCTAAGCATGGCATTTGAATAGATCGGATGTTTTTCAGGGGTTACAAAATTTGAAGAAGGATATGACATGATTTCTGTATTTCGGCGCATTACAACAATACCAATCAGTACTATTACTCTGTTGCTTCTCACTGTTTTATTGTCCGCGTCCTGCACTTCAAAGCGGCTTATATCATCATGGTCTGCAGAAGGTGATTACCAGGCACGGGAAGTGCTGGTAGTTGGTGTTGCTCACCATGAATCGATACGAAAGCTTATGGAAGAGACTGTGGTTGAAGATCTTTTTAAGGAAGATGTTACAGCTATTGCCAGTTACAGCATTGATGGAGTGCGAGGTAAAGTGGATTACGACGCAGTTTACGATGCGGTCAGGCTTACTGATTCAAAAACAGTGCTTGTCTTGAGAACAGTTGAAGTGGCTGAAGAAAGCGGCTCTCAGATTGCAGTGGGGAACTCTTATGACTTCATGGATAATGGAAGTTTTCAGCCTCTATTCGCGCCCCGGGCAACATACGCCAATTATTCACGTGTGCAATATACCATTGAAGCCAGTCTTTATGATGTGAACACAAAGAAGAAAGTATGGTCAGCGGAGTCAAGATTGACTGATCCGGTTTTGAGCAAAAAATATGTCAGCGAGGCTGATAAGCTCTTTATTAAGGATATGAAGAGAAACGGGATATTGTAAAATCGTTGCCAAGTGCATTGCAGAGGTGATTCCCACTCCGCAAGCACGATAGTCAGGGGCATCAACCCCTGATTTGCAGATTTTGGAGAAGAACAATTCCGTAAGCCCCTGAGCGCTATTTATTGCTCAGGGGCTTTTGTTTTATTTGATGAACGATTGTGCTGCACCTTACGCTGCAGGAAGATGCATTGTATCTTTTCTCACCACACCATTTCTTCGCGAATCTACCACTCCCAATAACTTTTCACGTTGGTTTAAGACAAAAATGGTTACGATCGACAATTATGTCGTCCGGTTGGATTGGTTTGTCTCGTTGGGAAAGGGTTGACGTCGTTTGTAGTTGTGGATGCTCATTTGAAGTTTGAGACCTGTATGGTTTGTTTAAGAACCTGAAAACATGACACTATGTGAGCTTTTATAAACATAGAGTAGTGTCTTTTTTAAGTACATGCCTGCAACCGGCACAACTGTTGCAAATTTTCGGAACTTATAGGATTAGCGTTATGTCAAATCAACATAATGTTATAAAATACGAATAAAAGCAGACCAGCAACTATGAAGACCGAAGATTCCATATTTGAGATAATGGGCTGGACAGCCAATAACACCACTGTCCTGCTACTTGAGGCGTTGGATGAAACCGGGTCTATCAACAAGGCTGCACAGCAGGTGGGTCTACAGTATAAATCCGCCTGGCAAAAGCTTGATCGGATGAACAACATCCTGCCGTTTCAATTATATATAAAGAAAACGGGAGGGAGTGGGGGCGGAGGTTCCTCCTTGACTGAAGAAGGCAAGGGGCTCCTCAAGCGACTACGCCTGTTGAAAAACGAGTATTCTCAATTTACCCAGTTTTATTCTGACAATCCAAACGAGGCACTATCTACCCTGAAAACCCTGCGCAGGATGGAAATGACACTCAGTGCCAGAAATGTCTGGCTTGGTGAGGTTATTGAAATTAATCAGGGCGCAGTGAACAGTGTCGTTGATATACGTTTGAAAGGGGGAGATCGTGTCAGCACGGTTATCACCGAAAGGTCCGTGAATCGTCTTGGGCTGGGGCCTCTGAGAGAAGTTCTGGTCATCGTTAAGGCTCCTAATGTGCTTCTTGGCTGTGATATCGATAGGAAGTCAATCTCAGCCAGGAATATCCTTACCGGGAAAATTACCTCGATTATTGCCGGAGCGATTAATGAGGAAATTACCATCGACCTGTCGGGGGGCAGCACTGTTACTTCGATTATCACCTCAGCAAGTGTAACGCGACTTGGCCTGGCAGTCGGTAAGACATGTTCGGCAATTATAAAGGCATCTGATGTTATTGTAGCAACAACATGATTTTTCTTGTCTAAGAATAGTCTTGAAATTTAAACCGTGAGGAGAATTACGTGTGAAGAAAAAGATTTCCCTGCTCATTTTTCTGGCTGTCTTTCTTTCTTTTACAACCTGCCAGGCGAAAACACTCTATCTCTCTGTAGCTGCAAGCATGACCGATGCGATCAAAGAGGTAATGACTGCATTCTCCGAAATTCATCCTGAAGTTGAAATGATGCCCAATTTCGCGTCTTCCGGGAGTCTGGCAAAACAGATATCCCAGGGAGCCCCGGCAGATATCTATATATCAGCAAATCCCAAATGGATGGACTATCTGGTGGAGAATCAGCTTATAGCCCCAGGCTTCGATAAAATTTTTGCTTATAACAAGCTGGTTTTTATCAGTGGTACCAAGCTGCAGAATGGATCAATGGAAGATTTACTCTCCATGGAAAGAATCGCGATTGGTGATCCCAAGAGTGTTCCGGCGGGGCGTTATGCCGAGGAAGCAATGCAGAGCGCAGGTATATACAACCAGTTACGAGATGACAGAAAATTAATTTTGGCTAAAGATGTACGACAGGCTCTCTTATATGCTGATCGTGGTGAGGTGGATGGCGCTTTCGTGTATAAAACAGACGCCTTGTTGACCCGAAATGCAAAAATTGCCTTTCACGTTCCAGATGATTTGTATAGCCGGGTAGCGTATCCGGTTGGAGTGACAGTGGCAGGCGAGGGAAAAGAGTTGGCGAAAGAGTTCTACAAATTCATCATAGGGGATGATGCGGTTGCAATTCTCACTAAGTATGGATTTGAGTCGGGCAGGTAAAATCAATGTTTATAAAGAAACAACAAACCAGGAAATATGATTGCTCTTACTCCGGATGACCTTCAGGCTATAAAGCTGTCGTTAAAAGTGGCCTTGAGCGCTACAGTTATCACGCTTCCCGTTGGCTTCGCAGTCGCCTATCTGCTGGCGATGACCAATATCAGGGGTAAAACGATTCTGGAAGGGATAATAAACCTGCCCCTGGTGTTGCCTCCGGTGGTGACAGGCTATCTCCTGCTGCTGCTCTTTGGCAAGAATAGTTGGATCGGTCAATTTTTGGCCCATTTCGATATTCGTATCATCTTCACCTTGAAGGCCGCGGTAATTGCTTCGTCGGTAGTGGGTTTTCCCCTACTGGTACGCTCGATACGAATAGGCCTTGAGGCTATCGATAAGCAATATATCCAGGCATCGAGAACGCTTGGGGCCAAATGGTGGGATACCTTGTTCACTATCACTATCCCCCTTTGTGGCCGGGCAATTCTTGCCGGCACCACGTTAATGTTTGCCAGGAGTCTAGGTGAGTTTGGTGCAACTATTGTACTTGCCGGCAACATGCCGGGAGTGACCCAGACAATCCCCCTGGCAATCTATCAATACACCAGTGTTCCCGGTGGTGACAGCATGGCGCTCTCACTCTGCCTGGTCTCTATTCTACTCTCCTTCATGGTGCTGTTGTTTGGTGAAGCAGTGAATCGAAAGCTTTCTGTGAGGTAGTAATGTTGCTTGAAGTGCATGTAGAGAAAAAATTTGCCGACTTTGCCTGTCGCTTTGATTTCTCAGTGTCATCAAAGAAATGCGGTGTGTTCGGGCCGTCAGGGAACGGCAAATCGACATTGATGCACATGATATCAGGCCTGTTGGAGCCTGATAAAGGGCTCATCAAGCTTAATGGAACCGTACTCTATGATAAGGAGAAGGGTATAAATCTTCCTCCGGAGGCGCGCAGGGTAGGTGTGGTTTTTCAACATGCTCTTCTTTTTCCCCATATGAGTGTGAAGAAAAATCTTCACTATGGGCTAAAAAGAGTAACTGCAGCTGAGCACAGCATTAATCCTGACCAGCTCATACGCGTTTTACAGCTGGGGGGCCTGCTTGATCGGAGGGTCTCAAAATTATCCGGAGGGGAGCGTCAGCGGGTGGCGCTTGGTCGCACAATCCTGGCCTGCCCACACCTGATTCTCCTGGATGAACCGTTGACCGGCCTTGATCACCGGCTGAAATACCAGATAATTCCGGATCTCAAGAGGGTTTTTGCCGAATTTTCCATTCCTTTACTTTTCATCAGCCATAGTTTGCAGGAAATGCGGATGATGACGGATGAAGTGCTGGTCTTGGAGGACGGTAAGGTGAGTAACCATATTGCCACAGAAGATCTTGCCAGAACGCGGCTGGGCAGCGGAGGCAGAGGGTATACCAATCTGGTGGATCTGGAGAGGCCGGAGGATACCGGCAGGCTGCTGCGCTACTGGATGGGAAACATACCCCTGATGCTTTTGAAAACTGAAGATGCTGCGCCGGGACAATTTGCCCTGAACAGTCGGGATATTCTGCTCTTCAAGAAACACCCCGAAGCTACCAGCGCCCGTAATATGCTTTCCTGCGTGGTGCGTAAGACATATCAGACCGACTGGCTTTCAGGAGTTGAGCTGGATTGCCAGGGACACACCCTGATAGCGGAAATCGTGCCGCAGTCACTGGAAGAACTCGATATCCAGCCAGGCAGCGAGGTGGTAGCGGTATTCAAGGCCTCGGCTTTTGAGCGGCTTTATTAGATAACCTGCAGGTTCCAGGGGGGTGCTTGCGTGGGATGTCTGGGCAAAGAGCCTTGCGGGGGGAGTCAGAGTAGATCGTTGGCCCGATTACGGCCCTTATTTACCTGCCTCAAGATAGGAGGCGGCGTAGGGAACCGAGACCCTCTTTGGTCACGCAACTCGTGACAATGATGTCTTTTACTCCTGCATTATTGAGGAAGATCTGCGCTCGTCTGATATTGGCATCGTCGGAGTCGCTTTTGGTAATAATGCCGATAAGCTGCCGATTGAACATGGAGCCAAAAAGAGGGGGGAACAGACTGCTGGCCCTGGTGGCATCCTGGATGAGTGCCAGGATATCACAATCGGCGGAGGTGGTGATGAGTGCGTGATAGAAGCGCCTGTTCTCAAGGAATTCACCCGGTGTTGTGATGAACTGGCCGTAGTAGTCGACAGCCATTGCTCTGTTCGGCCGATATCTCTGGCCGGAGAGTTGTTGTATCAGGGAACTTTTTCCTGAGAACGTTTCGCCGACCAGCATAATTTTTTTCATGATCACAAATCCGCCCGCTGCAATTTCAGACCTTTTCAATGAAATTAGGAAAACAGCCTGACTTTGAAGCGGTTAATTGGTTCCAATACTGGTATAAAATTCCAGCTGACCGAGAAATTTCGAGGTGTAAAAAGAGATCAGGAACGGGTCATTTCCGCGGTGGAGTAATGCAGAATTTCACCAAAATAACTGAGGACCTCACTTATGGCTGATTCAACACTGGCAACGTCACCAACTAACAGCAACGAACCTCCAAACCGGTCCAGGAAACCAATCTCCACAGCTGCAGCTTTGGTCGCAACATCCGCAGCTATGATAACCCCTTCGTAAGGGGTTATTGTCAGCAGGCCAATCGCGCCGGCGGTTTCGTCATCCAGCCCTAGCTTAAGATAGATGGATTTCTGGGGGCTGGCGATGACATGGGCCAGGGTGACTTGTTTACCAGGGACGTACTCCTGTATTATACGCTGTTTTGGCTCCAAAAGATTTTCTTTCATTCTCACTCCCGGTACGAACCTGGTTGCACGAGGTGGGGCCGCGGAACCAGATTCGAAACTTCGCTATGCCTATAATAGATTGGCTTTCAGTTCTTCACTTGGGGCAGGAATAACCACATGGCTGTGAACCGGACCAGCATCACCTACCGCTTCGATACCGGCTTCGACGGAGGCCTTCACGGAGCCGACATCACCGGTCATGGTGACAAAAGCTTTACCTCCAAGACCTGCAGCCATGCGGATTTCAATGAGCTGCACCTCTCCCGCTTTCGCTGCAGCGTCGGCAGCAAGTATGCAAGATGCGGTGGTGCAGGTTTCAATGACGCCAAGTGCATTGATTTTTGGGATAATCGAGGTGGCGCTGAGAGCTGGAATGACATCCGGATGAACACTTGGGATGGTAAACCAGTCAACAGCCATATCAGCGGCAAGTTCTCTGCCAACCTCAACGGAACTTTGCACGGCTCCTGTATCCCCGGTAACCACCACTAAATATCTGCCCGGACAGGTAGGCCTGGCCATCACCAGTTGCACGCTGGCTGCTTTGACCATTTCATCTGCGACATGCATGCCCCAGGCAATGCTGTTGAGTTCGACACAACCTATTGTACGTAAAATCATAGTATTAGCCTCTTCTTTCAGCCCCTGCTGATGGTTACTTTGCCGTCACTCACAGATTCAACTATGCCGTCAATACTGGCATGTACCCGTGCCCCCATCGCGCCTTCCGGTATTTCACCGACCAGATCACCCATTTTTACATGATCTCCCGGTGAGACCACGCACTGTGCAGGAGCGCCTATATGCTGTCGAAGTGCCAGGCTAACCCGGGACGCGGAGAGTTCACCGCGGTAGCGAGCATAGGCCTCGTAGTGACTCAGATTCAGACGCTGGATGAGCCTGCTGGTCGGCACTGCGCGATTTTTTCGGAAACGGTTTGCCAACAGCTCTTTGTCCGAAGCTTCCCAGGTGACGTTCGCTGCCATCAGTACTTTCTTGATTTGGGCATTGACCTCCCGGGGGGAAACCATCATCGGGCAGGCATATTTTTCACAAATTCCGCATTCGGAGCAGAGCAGAGCTTCTCGCGCCAGAGGGCTCTCCAGGACCTGTGAGTCGAGAACCCGCATGAGCTTGTGGGGATGCAGGGAATGTCCGAGCAGGTTTCTGGGGCAGAGATCGGTACAGCGGCTGCACTGACAGCAGACAGTATTGGTGATGCGGCGCAGTTTCGCCGGATCCATGACCTTTCCTGTTACGACCGTGTGATTGCATGGTAATAGGATAAGAGCACTGGTGGTTTTGGTGACAGGCTGATCGATATCCTTCAGTACACGGCCCATCATCGGCCCACCGTCCACAACCTTGAAGTTGGCGAGCGTAGGTCCGCCGGCAAAGGCAAGTACATCGGAGACCGGAGTACCGACGGGTACTTTCACGACCATCGGCTTGGCAACCTCACCTGTCACGGTAAGGTAGCGGTGGGTAACGGGGCGATTCTCCATGGCCAGAGCGACGTTATACAGCGATTCGACATTGCTGACCACCGCGCCAAGCTGGAGGGGAATACCACGCTCCGGAACAGTCTTGCCCAACACCTCGTGGACCAGCACCTGCTCATCACCTGCCGGATAGAAATCTTCGAGTTCATACAATTCAAGGGCCAGTGATTGCTCAATCGGCTCTTTGCTTACTCGGTCCTGAACAGCAGCAAGGGCGTCTTTATGCTTACCTTTCAGGCAGATGATTCCCCTAGAGGCCCCTGTACATGTCATGATCTCTTTAAGGCCCTGGATCACTAAATCCGTTTTGGTCTCGAGGAGGTAGGGGTCGCTCATCAACAGAGGCTCGCAGGAGGCGCCGTTAACCAGAACCGTCTCCACATTCGCTCTTGCTTTCACATGTGTCGGCAGGCCGGCTCCACCTGCCCCGACAACTCCTGCCTCGCAAATCTTCTGTAATATCTGTTCATTCATCACACGTTCTTCCAGAAAGGTCATTACAGGCCATTTCGCTACCAGGCCAGCTTTAGTAACTCGATAATATCTCTCTTTGAAGGTTTTCTCGGGTTTCCTTGGGTACAGATGTCGTTCAATACATTGCAGGAAATTACCTCGAGATTATTGAAATATTCCTCCTGCCCGATTTCCAACATGCTAATCCTGGCAGGGATTCCCATTGCTTCATTGAGGTCGCAAACGGCCTTGATCAGGCTCGAGGTACCTTCTTCCACAGTGGCAGCGGGAAGTGACAGCATCTGGGCGATTTCCTGAAAACGGATACCGACATCGAAGCTATTGAACCGGATCACCTGGGGAAGGACAACCGCATTGGCAAGCCCATGTGGAATATGGAACATGCCTCCGAGGCTGTGGGCGATGGAATGGGTGATGCCGAGTCCGCTGTTATTGAATGCCATACCCGCCATGCAGGAGCCGAGCAGCATGTGTTCCCTGGCCTCCATATCATCGCCGTTCCGATAGGCCCGCAACAGGTAGCTGAACACGTAGCGTATGGCGTACCTGGCATAAATCGAGGTGAAGGCATTGGCCTGTCTCGACGTATAGGCCTCGATGGCGTGGGTCAGCACATCCATTCCAGTGGCGCCGGTAATGGCGGGTGGAAGGGTGCGGGTAAACCGCGCATCGAGAATTGCCACGTCAGGAATCAGCAACTCGTCACTTAAGGGGATCTTGACCTCATTTACCTTGTCTGTGACCACGGAGATGTCGGTCACCTCGGATCCGGTACCGCTGGTTGTCGGAATTGCCACAAGCGTTGGTTTGACAACATCCTCCGAGGCTTTGTGGGCGAAGTAAACGATGGCTTTGGCCGCATCGATGGGGGAACCACCGCCAAGGGCGATGAGGAGATCCGCCCTGTTTTCAAGAAAAAGCTTCGCGCCCCTGGTGACTGTCTCCAGGGAGGGATCTGACTCGACATCGGAGAAAACCAGGTGCGAAACACCTCTTCGGTCAAGGTGACTTACCACTCGATCCACAAACCCGGTCTTCACCATGAATTGGTCCGTAACAATAAAAGCCTTTTTTGCAGCGAGCTGCTCAAGAGACTCCATGGCGTCAACGCCGTAACAGATTTTTGTCTTGCCGTAAAACTGTGTCACACTCAATACTCCACGTACATCAATAACAAGCCCGAGGGTTCAGACTACAGAACCTGACGGGCAGGCGAAATACCAACCGGATTGAATTCTTACCCCTGCGCTTTGGGCAGGATTATTTCAACTTCACTGTGCGGACGGGGGATGACATGAACGCTTTTCAATTCCCCGACACGCTCGGCAGCGGCGGCACCTGCATCTGTGGCAGCTTTCACCGCACCCACGTCACCGCGTACCAGAACTGTTACCAGTCCGCCACCGACCTGTTCGCGGCCGACAAGCTCAACGTTAGCAGCTTTTACCATGGCATCGGCGGCTTCTACTGCGCCGACAAGTCCTCTTGTCTCTATCATTCCAAGTGCACTCATTTTCGGTTTCTCCTTTATTTCGTTAAATTATAATTTTTTGAGGGTCTGTACGATCTGGTGACTGATTTCCTTCAGCTTTTCAGGATCCTCAATGCCGTACTCCTCTTTTACCATTGCAGCCACTCCGTAAAAAAGTCGTTCAAAATCGGCATCTTCGGCAACACCGTCGCAGAGACGGGCAGGGCAGGCGTGGTAGCCGCCGCAACACGCAGCCGGTTTGGCATCACGAACGGTCCTGATCTTCCGTTTACTCAGTTCATCCTTTGCACCTGGGGTCAGGATCATGGTGCTGTCAACATAGATGGCACCATTTGCCTGGCAGATGAAGGATTCGATATTGCTTTGTTCTACAAGTTTTTTCTTCATGATTTACCTCACTCCCCTGATGAGAGAACTGACGACGGAGGCATCGGGTCGAGGTATAACGACCGCCTCCACAAGGTTTTTGCCAAGAGCTGCTTCTGCGTTTTCGGTGGCTTCTCGTACGGATGCAACGTCGCCACTGAGAACGAAATAGGATTTTCCATTAATACCCTGCCCTGTCACCAGCCGGAGTAGTTGAATGGCTGAACGTTTGGCAGCCCTATCTGCGGCGGCAATGCCCGCGGCGACAGAACGGCATTCAACTATGCCTATTGCATCACCCTCTGCAGGTTGCCCGTCTCGTTGCAGGACATTCAACAACTCAGATGAGGCATTCGAGATGATGAAGCTGCCTTTCAGAGACCGGCCTGATTCACGGGCCGTTTGCACGGAACTGGAAACCGCCGCCCTGTCACCGGCCACAAAGATCAGATACCTTCCGGAGCAGATAGTCGCAGCTCTCATAAGCCGGATATCGGCCGTTTTCATCATCGTATCGGCGAGTTCTACGCCGCCGGCGATGGATTGCACCTCGACAATGCCGAGCGTGTCCACGTCGATGAATTGATTATGATTACGCACTGTTACATCCAATAATGTGGAATTTGCACAACAGACATTTCCCAGCAATCCTAATGGGATCAGCCGTCGCTGCCGTCTATTATGCCGATGATTGCCGCGTCGACCGGGCTGTCCTGATTCCTCAATGCCATACGTGCAGAACTCCCTGTGGCCACCAGTACCGGTTCTCCGATTCCAGCGCCTACGCAGTCCACAGCAACAAAGCTGTCGGCCGCCGCACCTTCCTCGTCCTGGTTGGCATCAATACGGCGAACAACCATTAACTTCAGACCGTTCAGCGATTCTTTCTTTCTGGTTGCCCAGACGTTGCCTATAACCTTGCAGATAATCATACGGCTTAAGCCCTCATAGACATTTATTAATTATAATATTTAGATCTTTGGCAGCTTCAGCTGCTAAAGGGGTGACCTGGGCACTGGTGAGCGTCTGCAGGAGAGATGCTCCCTGCTGCTTGGTATTGGCCACGACCTGCTCCGTAATCAGTGGCTCCCAGCATCGTATATATTCCGGCTGCTTATGCTTGAACGGTTTAAGTCCGTAACCGCTCAGGGTTTCCATATACTTTTCGTAGAGCAGAAAGAGTGGGCCTGGAGCAGTCTCGCTGTAGCGACGGTGCTCGTAGTCAACCGCTTCGATCGCTGTACCGGCCAGCAACAACTTTAATACTTCGGTCATGGGGGCCCCGTCTGCTCTGCCGTTGGCGAGATCTGCCATATCGCTACAGGAAAGATAAGGTAGGATGTAGCGGTCTATTTCCCTGTTGACTGAACTGTCGCCAATATACAGCAACTCGCTGTCAGTCCCGACCAGGTCATGAAGGGTATCAGCTGAAACGTCGTTCTTATCAGTCAGTACCATGATGCACTTCTTTTTCTGCTGTCCCTGTAGTTGCCTGATCACTTCCTGAGCAATCGTCCGGACGAGTTCATTTACATCCACCATCTTCTCCATAATCAGCAATTGAGTGCAATTCCAAGCGGTGTAACCAGAAAAGGATTGGCGGGCTTGTAAACCGGAATACCGATTTCCTTTTCCATGATTTTTTCCATGCCCGTGAGGCAACAGGTGCCGCCGACGAGGTGTATATTTGAAATTTGGCGGCCATGGATATGACTGTTGACTATGGTGGCCATTTTCTGGATGACAGGGCGGACTATAGGAAGAATTTCATCATGCCGATCGTTCTGTTTCTTTAACTCTTCACCTTCGCTAAAGCTGATGCCGTAATTACCTGCCAGAACGAGGGTGAGATGAGTGCCACCGGTTGGCTCATCAGCCACGTAAACAACTTGCCCCTTATCAAGAACGGAGAGGCCGGTTGTACCTCCGCCAATATCGACAATGACCCCATTCTGCAGGCCAAGCACTCCATTGGCTGCGGTCGGCTCATCAAGAACAGCGGTAACCTCCAGGCCAGCACTCTCCACGACGTAACTGTGGGTTTTGCAGTCCTTGCTCCCGGTTCCCGGCGGCACGGCGATGGCCGTGTGGGTCAGTTCTCTGCCCAGCCGCTGGTTCAGCTCGTTCACAAGTTTTCGGACAATCCTGGTGGCACCGATATAGTCGACCACAAGCCCGTCCTTGATTACCTGGCTGAATTCCATCGCGCAGGCAACAGGCTGCTTCTCATTGTTCAGTACCACGACCACGATATAGGCGGTTCCCAGGTCGACACCAACGTAGAGCTTTTCGTTCGGTTGAACCGGTATGGTGTGGTCAATACAGCTCTCTACCAGGCTGATCTGCCGATTAATTGCTTCGAAATCCATAATAAATCACCTGCTAGCAGACGATGTGCCCTGTTACGGCATTGTTCCATCCGGCACTGTTGCCCTCATCCGGGTCGATGTGCATGGCGAGCTTGAATGATGGATCAACACGAACCAGTACATCCTGAAGGGTCAGCGGACGGTCTCCGTCCAGCTGAACCTGGACCTTGTCTCTATCAGATACGCCAAATCTGCGGGAATCTTCAGGCGACATATGGATGTGGCGGGCGGCCACGATCACCCCTTCTTCAAGACCGACGATGCCGGTCTGAGAGGCAAGTATTATGCCTGGAGTACTTGCAATGTCGCCGGACTGTCGAACCGGTGCATCGATACCGAGAATGCGGCAATCGGTCTTGGAAATTTCCACCTGGGAGCTATCCCGGGAAGGGCCAAGAACCGCCACATTATCCATCACCCCTTTGGGGCCAATCAACCTGACCCGCTCTTTGCACAAGAACTGACCTGGCTGGGAGAGTTCCCGCACTGGAGTAAGGGAGGTCCCGAACAATGCCAGGGCATCACTTTCACTCAAATGTACATGTCGGCCTGACAACTCGACAGGAATGGGATCTTTTATGGTGCTGCAGTCATTCCCAGGTGTTCCGGTGCCGATTTGTTCAACAACGTTTCTTAAGATACCTTCCAGTATGGCTGTAAAATCTTTCTCGTTCATACTTACTGTACTTTCAGACCAATGTTTGTTTACCTGCAACTTCAAATCCCTTCAAACCGCAATAGATATACCTGCTAAAGAGATCTGAGAAGGGGCGTAAGCGCCCCTTCTTCAATATCCATCACTGCTTAGGCTTCCGCCTTGGGGAGGATGGTCTCCACCTCGCTATGGGGGCGTGGGATAACGTGAACGCTGATCAGTTCACCAACATTTGCGGCGGCTGCGGCACCTGCATCGGTAGCAGCCTTGACTGCACCGACATCGCCGCGAACCATGACGGTAACGAGTCCACCGCCAACCTGAGACTTACCGACAAGTGTTACGTTGGCGGCTTTGACCATTGCATCTGCTGCTTCCACAGCACCAACGAGACCTTTTGTTTCAATCATTCCAAGAGCGTTCGAAGAGGACATGATATTCTCCTTGCATTGTTATTGTTTGCTGATGATTTACCGAGCTCAACTGGCTTGGGGTTAAACCATCTCTTTCAACTGTTTGACGATCATTGCTGTGATCGCATTGACATCTATTGTTTCGCTACCAGTGCTATCCGGAGCAGCTACTTCACAGGGGCTGTTGCCCAGATCATAGGCAACCCTTCTGATATTCATCAGGTTGAGCGGAGTGACATTGTCAGAAGTCGAGCTGCCGCCGACCGTACCGCAACCAAGGGTGAATGAAGGGAAGAGTGAAGTTGTGATACCTACTGCGCCCTGGGTGGAGGGGGTATTAACCAGTATTCTCGATACAGGTTTTCGCAGTCCAAACTCGCGGATAACCTCTTCATTGGTCGAGTGAATACTAAGGGAGTGGCCGATACCGCCATTTTCAAGAAGGGCATGGCACGTTTCACATGCTTCCTGCCAGTCTTCGACCACGTAGAAGCCGAGCAGGGCGGTGAGTTTCTCTTTTGAAAAAGGATAATTGGGGCCAATGCCTTTTTCATCGGAAATGAGCAGTCGCACATTTGCCGGGATGCTGATGCCTGCGAGGCTGGCAATATACCCGGCATCGCGGCCGACAATGTCAGGGTTCATGCTGCCGTTGGCACGTTCCATGACACGTTTTACTTGCTCAAGCTCTTCGCCTTTCAGGAAGTACCCGCCGTGGGCGATAAGGGTCGATTTGACTTTATCGGCGATAACGGATTCGGTGACGATGGCCTGTTCCGACGCACATACGGTACCGTTATCAAACGTTTTACTGGAGAAGATTTTAGTAACAGCATCTTCAACATCGGCACTTCGTTCGATAAAGGATGGTACGTTGCCGGCACCTACGCCAAGGGCAGGGGTGCCGGAACTGTATGCAGCTTTCACCATTCCCGGTCCGCCGGTGGCAAGAATGAGGTCGACAACTTTCATGAGTTCGCCGCTTCCCTGGATGGTGGGCACACTCATAACGCTGACCATGTCTTCGTTGGCACCGCATTCATGCAGAGTCTTGCGGATCATTGCCACGCTCTTGCCAATGCATGCTTTAGCACTGGGATGAGGGGTGAAGACGATGGCGTTGCCTGACTTCAGGGCAATGATCGATTTGTAGATGGTTGTGGAAGTCGGGTTGGTAGAAGGGATGATACCTGCTATAACACCCATCGGTACCGCGATTTCAACCAGCTTTTGTTCCTTGTCTTCATTCAGGACACCTATGGTCTTCATGTCCTTGATGGCTTCATACAGACCTTCACTCGCCAGAAGGTTTTTCGCCTTCTTGTCGCGAACAATTCCGAAGCCGGTTTCTTCAACCGCCAGGGCTGCCAGCGGCTCGGCCTGCTCTTTGGCGGCATCAGCAATAGCCTTGATAATGCTGTCGACTCGCTCCTGGTCATATTGACCAAATTCCGCCTGCGCTTTTTTCGCGGCGCGAACCAGGGAACGGGCTTCCTGAATCGACAATAAATCCTTGTCTACCATGTGAATACTCCTATCTATCTGTAACGGTTACGATAGCTTCGATCAATTTTTTCTTTGTCGCCTTCCTGATCTCCAATTCAGTGAGACTGATCCCGCTCAACCCAAGGGCAATTTGCCGTAATTTGCTGACAGTCAGTCTTTTCAAACCCGATATTGGCAATACCCCGGTTTTGGTTGGAGCAGGTTCTTCTTTTTTAGGCCCTGTCTTCTCAACCGTGGCAGCTTTCGGGGCTTCATCCTGGGCTGCGGTGGCTATCTCGTCCGGTTGTGCGGTTGAATCAGATGCTTGCTCAGAAGCAGTTTCGCCTCCGCCATCCTTGCCAGAAGGCAATGCGGGTGGAGTGAGGTCACCTCCTGTGCCGATGAGTGTGGCCATCTCTTCATAGGGACGGGCGATAACATGCTGCGAGACCAATACCGCCCCCTGGATGCGATTTACTGCGGTGACCCCGGCATCAACCGAGGCCCTGACGGCGGAAACCTCTCCGGATACGGTGATGGTTACCAGTCCCGCGCCAACGAGATTTTTCTCAATCAACCGAACAGCGGCGGCCTTGACCATTGCGTCTGCCGCTTCAACTGCGGCCAGCAATCCTTTTGTTTCAATAAACCCAAGTGCGTCCATCGTGATTTCCACCTTCAATCGCTTGTGTTCGTAGCCCGGGCCAGGCCTAGTGGCGTATAATGGCAACCGGGAACTTGTGCTGTTTAATTTGAGCTTCTATACGTTCCAAATCTGCATCTGAGAGTTTTGGGTCCCCTTGAATAGGGTACTCCCATCCCAGTTGCATGTATTTGTTGACTCCCATCTTGTGGTATGGAAGAAGGTCGACTCCTTTGAAGTTATTAAAATCCTGGTATGGACCGAGGAACTCAATAAGGCGATTGACCTCATGTTCACCGTCATTCACTCCTTTGAGCAGCGGCATACGAATTTTCACAGGGTGACGATTTTCCAGCAACCATTTGAGGTTGGTGAGTATCATCTCGTTACGCACACCGGTAAGTTCGTAATGACGGTCGGAGTCCATATGCTTGACGTCGAAGAGAAAAAGATCAGTAAATTCGGCCACCTTTTCTATAACGGCAAGTCGTGCATAGCCGCAGGTTTCAATGGCGGTGTTGAGCCCCCTGTGCCTGCATACCTGCAGCAGGTTGGCCGCAGCCTCCGGCTGCATCAGCACCTCTCCGCCACCGAGGGTGACCCCGCCCCCGGAAACTTCGTAGAACGGTTTGTCTTCTTCGATTATTTCCACCAGCTCAGAGATTGATTTCCGCTCACCGGTTATGGCAAGAGCAGACTTGGCGCAGGCCTTTTCGCATTTCCTGCAGCCAATGCACTCAATTTCTCGGTTGATCTGGTGGATTCCCCCTGTTGTCATGGTGTGGATTCCAACAGGGCAAACCTTGGCACAACTGCCACAGTTGACACAGTTGTTGCTCTTGTAGAATAGCTGGTGGGCTTTCTTCTGGCTTTCGGGATTTGAGCACCACTTGCAACGAAGAGGACACCCCTGAAAGAACACCAGGGTTCTTACCCCGGGGCCATCATACATATTGTATTTCTGGATGTTGAATATCAGTGCTTTTCTTTCCATTGCCGTATGTTGTCGTTGGTTGCTGGCTCAAATCCCTCTGGTGCCGGGCTTGTTAAATGTCGTTGAGCATTGTTCTGCTGATGATTTCATCCTGAACGTCTTTGCAGAGCTCGACGAAAAATGCGCTGTAACCGGCAACCCGAACCACTAGATCGCGATACTTTTCCGGATGTTTCTGAGCTTCCAGCAAGGTATCGTTGTCGAGATAGTTGAACTGCATCTCACCGTTGCCGAGCATACAGGCGGTACGGAGCAGGGAGATGAGGCCATTTTCCCCTTCGGGGGTGTCTAGAAGCCCACTCATCAGCTTGAAGTTGTGAACCATGCCGATGTTCATGCTGTCACACGCCATTTTGGAGACAGATTTTATGATGGCGGTGGGGCCCTTGTAGTCGGCGCCCTGGCTTGGACTGATACCGTCGGAGAGAGGCATCCACGCATCACGTCCGTTGGCGGAGGCTCCAAGGAGCTGACCGAAGGGCGTGTTGTTGGAGATGGAGAGAGTGCCGTGACTCAAGACAGAGTAAAGGGTCTTGTATTTGCGGTGCTCACGCTCGGTAAAGTTGATGAGGTCGTTGACGATGAGATCAGCGTAATCGTCGTCGTTGCCGTACTTGGGCGCAGCAAGACAATCTGCCTTTACCTGCTCGTAAC
Organism: Desulfosediminicola ganghwensis; assembly: GCF_005116675.2. NCBI lineage: Bacteria > Pseudomonadati > Thermodesulfobacteriota > Desulfobulbia > Desulfobulbales > Desulfocapsaceae > Desulfosediminicola > Desulfosediminicola ganghwensis. The sequence continues at coordinate 4,353,583 of NZ_CP050699.1, read as the reverse complement.
CCTTGAATTCAGCCTTCAGGGCTTCGTTCAATTCTGCGAGTGTGTACTTCTTTTCATCGAAGACCAGCTTCTTGATGGCCGCCATGGAGTCGGCGTGGGTGGCAAGGCCACTCCAGACAACACCGGGGCCGAAGTTGTACATGGCGCCTCCGGCGGAAACGTCCTTGCCGGACTCCATGCATCCTTCGTACATCATGGACATGAGTGGCTTGGGCGCCAGCTGACGGTGGATACGCTGGGAGATCACGGTTCCAACGCTTGACCACTTGGTCACGTGCTTGATCATCTCCTTGACCGCGGTATCGAATTGCTCATAGCTCTGATACTGATTGAGGGGGCCCATGTCAGGGCAGACTTGCTTCTGGTACCAGAGGGGTACGCCGTGGTTGAGTACCATCTCGATACAGATGGGCCACTGGGTGTAAGCGGTGGAGGTCCACTGGTAGAGACGACCGGATTTCTGTGGCTCCACGCAACCCATGAGACAGTAGTCACGAGCGTCTTCGATGGAACAGCCCTTGGCCAGCATCATCTTGATATGGGCATCGTCGAAGTGAATGGCAGGAAAGCCCATACCGGCGCGGATCACGTCTACAATCTTCTTCAGGTACTTCTGGGGCGAGCGATTATGGACACGGGTGGCCAGGGAGGGCTGGTACACCTTGACGTGTCGAACGGCATCCATCAGCAGGTAGGTGAGATCGTTGGTGGCGTCGATGCCGTCACGGTCAACACCGCCTACACACATGTTGACGAAGGGTTGGTAGCCTGCGAAGAACTTGGAGGCATCTTCACTGGTGAGCCACATCATCTCAGACATCTTCACCAGCATACAACCGGCCAGGTCGAAGGCTTCGTACTCAGTCATGCGACCGGCTTCGAGGTCTGCCTTGAAGTAGGGGTACATGTACTGGTCCACACGGCCGATGGACATGCCTGTCTGGTTCTCTTCTACGATGAGGAGAGATTCAACGGTCCAGACAGCCTGGATGGCTTCCCAGAACGTCTCGGGCTTGTGGGCTGGAACGCGGGCGTTGATAGCAGAGATTTTCTCAAGCTCGGCTTTACGCTTGGGATCGGTCTCTTTGGCGGCCAGCTCGCAGGCGTAATCAGAAATACGCTTGGCGTAGATCATCACGCCTTCGGCAGTGTCGATGAGGGACTTGTAAAAGTAGATCTTGTCCAGGTCATCGGGATTCTCGTAATTGAGTTCGGCAAGTTTCTCTTCGGCTTCCCTTTTGATGTCGAGCATGCCCTTTTTCATGAGGATCACGTCGTAGCCGGGGTTGGAGTCGCCACCGCCGTTTACAGCGTGGTAGGAGCAATCGGTGACATACGACTCACCGGAAATTTCCCACATACCCGCTTCGCGGTACTGCTGCTCGCAATACTCGTCCACGGATTGCCCTTCCCAGAAGGGGAACAACTCATCGCGCATGATCTTCTTATCTTCTTCAGAGATGAAGAAGGGGTCCTGGGCACGGGTTCCGATGGTATCGATTTCGTCCTTGACCCATCGCCATGCGATGTCAGGAGAGAAGGAGCCGGCCCGGGGAGCGCCACAGGGGGAACCGACGATGAGCTCATCGTCCTGAATCACCAGAGGTGCAGTCTCACAGCAATATTTGAAGCACTTACCGCGGAGGACGGCCTTGGGTAGTCCGGGGTTTTCCTTGGCGATTTTGGTGATGGCACGCGCGCGGTGGGTGGTGATGGTTGGCACCTGATTGAGAAAGTTCTTTTTAAGGCGTATGTGACGCTCGGTAGGTCCATCGGGTGCGCTACAGGTTGCTGAGACGACAGGTTCACTCGCCTCGACCGGTTTGCTAAAAACTTCCGCAGAAACGCCTTCGAAGATTTTTTTCAAAGAAGCCCGCTCCTCTGCATTCAGGTTCTTTGTAGCTTCCGCGAGCTTTTGTGAAAAATCATGAAGATCCACTATGCTTCCTCCAATTTAGAGATACTTGTTAACTATCGATCCGCAGGGTCAGAGAGAGCCTTGATCGCTTCGGTTAGTATTTTTTGTATTGCCTCGGCTTTGGCGGTTTCATTCAATGCCAAAGCGTCCGGATCGGGTGCTTTGCTTGCGCAGTTATCGGTTGTCTGCCCTAAAAATCCGTCACTTTTCTGTACCCCGTAACCAACCTTGCGAATGTAAATCAGGTTCATGGGGGAAACGTTATCGGAGGTGATTCCACGGCCAGCGGAGCTACTGCCAAGGGTCATCGACGGAAATAAATTGGTGGTGGCGCCCATGCCCCCGAAAGAGGCAGGAGTGTTGACCAGCAGTCTGCCCACGGGCTTCTTCAGGGCGAATTGCCTGATTACTTCTTTGTCTTGCGAATGGATGACCAGTGAATGGGCATTGCGTTCGTGGAGCAGTAATTCGATACATTTCTCACAAGCGTCCATCCAGTCCGCTTCGACATAAAAGGCAAGGACCGGACAGAGCAGTTCTCTGGCGAACGGATCATCCTCAGAGACATATTTGCGTTCAGCAATAAGAATTGTGGTATCCGCCGGTATCGAAAGGCCTGCTCTTTTGGCAAGAACCTGCACCGGCTGACCAACCATGCCTTTTCGGAGAATACCTTTCGAACAGAAAAGAGTTCGGGCAAGTTGCTGCAGTTCACCTTTGGACAGGAAATAGCCGTTATGCTCCCGCAGAGCAGCCCTGACTTCCTCTGCTATGCAGGCATCTACGACGATGGATTGCTCGGCTGAGGGTGCCAGACCGTTATCAAAAACCTTGCTGGCTACTATGTCCTTGACCGCCTGGCGGACATCGGCCGTACGTTCAATGAAGGCTGGACCATTACCAGTACCACCATATATGAGGGGTTTACCTGTCGCCCTGGCTGCATCCAACATGCCTGGGACCCCGGTAGCGAGGATAAGGGCGGTTGCCGGATGTTTCATCAGTTCCAGGCTTCCGGTCTTGCTGATTGGGTCGAGGTAAGCAATGCAACCCTCGGGCAGACCAGCTGCCTGTGCAGCCTCTATCATAATATCCAATACCCTGCCCATTGAGTTTGCGGCTCCAGGATGGGGGGAAAAGAGAACAGCATTACCAGATTTTATGGCGAGCAAGGTCTTGGATATAGTCGTTGAAACTGGACTTGTCACAGGGCAAAGGGCCACTATCACCCCCAGCGGTACACCGACATCCATGGTGCAGGTCTCCGCATCCTCGTCTATGATTCCCACACACCGCATTTTTTTCAGCTGAGCGGGCAGCAGTTCACAGACGAACCGGTTTTTTGCCGCCTTATCCTGCCAATTGCCGCTGTCGGTTTCTTCGCAGGCTAAAACAGCGAGTTCAGGAATATGCTGAGCCACAGCCTCAGCAACATGATCGACTATATCATCCAGCTTTTCCTGGGAAAAAGAAGCCAGTTTTTTATAAGCTTCAGAACCATTTTCAGCGATGATCCTGGCATGCTGGATAGAGAGAAGATCATTGTCAATAATCATACGACACCCGTTTATCTGTCCTGTTATTTTCAGAGCCAATGCACCAATGGTGTTGCACCCTTTCAACCTGTCACGTGGCAGCTGTTTACGGTAAAAGTGATTCGATATCGTAGATATTGGTGATCTTTTTCAAATCGGGATGCGGGGTCGGGATGACCAGGGAGCTGTATACTTCTGTCCCCATCTCCTCAACGGCTTTCACCCCGGCCTCAACTGCGGCTTGACATGCTGCCACATCACCTTCAACCAGAACCGAGATGTAACCGGATGCAACATTCTCATAGCCGACCAGTTGTACATCGGCTGCCTTGACCATGGCGTCCGCTGCCTCAAGGACATAGACGATGCCGAATGTTTCAATAAAGCCCATGGCCTTAGGTCTTTCCTGGGGGGCGTCCTGGTCATCGTCCTGGATTGCGTGAACTGAGACCACGTCGCCGACGGCCTTGATCGGGCGCGGCATGACGTTCTGGGCAGTAAGTTTGCCGATCTCTGCAGCGGCAGCGGCACCGGCTTCCACAGATGCCTTCACGGCGGCTACGTCACCCTTGACCATAACGGTAACGAGAGTGGAACCAATGTTCTCATAGGATATAAGTTTGACATCTGCTGTTTTCAGCATAATATCAGCACCGCTGATTGCGGGCACCATCCCAAGAGTTTCAATAAGCCCGAGCGCCTCTTCGCCGTAATACCTCATGTGCTCTCCCAATGTTCGTATACTTTAATGATCAACCTTAATTTCAGTCCGTTTATGAATTGAGACAATAATCCTCGCTTCTGTAGACAGACTTTACGGCCTTCCCCTAAGGGGAAAGTCAATCCCCTTTTTCAATGCTTTACATTTTCAGTTGCAATCCCCCGCTATTGCTGGTTTTGAATCCAAACCAGCTCTTCCTTACTGTAACAGCGTGGTAATTTGCAGGGAGGTCTTAAAGGGGAAGGTTTTTTCAGGCAGGAAATTAAGGAATAATCAATTGAATATGCAGTAAAAAACAGGCTGTTGGCTACTTCCTGCGCGAGGCTAGTGGTGCCAAGTAAATGTAAGTAGTTACGACAATTAGAAGCGTTTGAATTATGATTTCCGGTAGTAGTTGCCTTTCGGAATTGTCCGGTTGAAATTGCTAGGAGCCTGCCTTTTCATAGGGTAAATAGAGTATTTTCCTAATTTGGCGCCTATTTTTTTTCTGTTCACGGAACATCTTGCTCTAAACACATGAAATTAAGCAGGAAATAGCATGGATCTCATTTGAACCTAGCCGAAATTGCGATCTTTTTGGAACGTGTGTCACAAAAATGCCATTGACCTTCCCCTATGGGGCAAGGAGTACAATGTCCCAGACGTTTCCCCTAAGGGTAAGGGGAGGAAATGGCTAAGGGCGCAGTGGGTGGCAAACAGGTTGAACCATTTTCTGTGCAGGTTCTGCGTAAGCAAATTTAATATGGAGAGGAGACGACCATGGGGAGAGCATCTATTGCAACTGACCCGGCAGCCGTCGCTGCAAAAGGAACGTATGAGGAGACGATTGGAGGGCAGGCATCTGTTGCTGTCAGCCCGGCAGCCGTCACAGCTAAAAGGAAACTGGCTTCCAGTTTTCGTAATCGCGGCATTCTAATTGCCCTTTTTTCCGGGCTGGCATATGGCTTTTACACAGCATTTATGACCCTCGGTATGTCCAAGGGCGTATGGGTTGAATGGTATGGCGAAAATTCCGGCCTGTCAGCATTTGCGGTCATGTATCTGTTGGGAGCTCTCGGTGCCGCGACTACAGATAGTTGTAGTGCCTTATGGGCTATTACTATCGCCACCGTTCGCGGACGGTTTGGCGACTTTCTCCGCTGCATAAAAACAAAGCCAGGCATGGTTATGGTTGGTGCCGCTATTATTGGTGGGCCCCTCGCTAGTACTGCTTATGTTGTCGGACTGCAGCTTGCAGGTTCCCTTGTGGTTCCTATCGCAGCTCTCTGTCCCGCCATTGGTGCTATCCTTGGTAGGGTCTGGTTCAAACAGGAATTGAATCCTCGTATGTTGTTGGGAATTGCTATCTGCTTCTTTGCCAGCTTCATGATTGGCAGCACTGGACTTGGTGACAATGTTCCCGATAACCTCTTCTTAGGACTTTTCTTTGGTTTCATTGCTGCTTTTGCCTGGGGTGTTGAAGGCTGTGTTTGCGGTTATGGTACTTCCATGATTGATCCTGAAATCGGGATCACCATTCGCCAGGTTACTGCCGGAATCTCCAATCTTTTTATTCTGGTACCTGTTTTTGCGATAATCGCCAAAGTTGATGCTGTGGGTATGGTTGTGCAGTCTTTCACTGACCCCCGTTCTATAATCTGGTTCGCTCTTGCTGGACTAAGCGCTTACGCGGCGTTTATGTATTGGTACAAAGGCAACGCCATGTGCGGTGCGGCTCTTGGTATGTCTTGTAACGGTACATTCTCCTTCTGGGGCCCTTTCGTTTGCTGGATCATTCTGGGTGTCGTGTTTGGTCTTGAAGGCTGGAACATACCTGCCATCGCTTGGGCGGCCGCAGTCGTCATGGTTGTTGGTATCTTTATTATCGCTATGAATCCAATGGATTTGTTCAAAAAGTCTAATGAGGAGGCTGCATAGTATGATCCCTCTTAACTACGCCATCTTGAAATTGTTCACCAGAATTGAAGAGGGTTGTGCAGATACAGTCATGGAGGCTCTGAAAAATCAGTACGGGAATTTCAAAGCCTTCAAAAAAGATTCGATCATCAATGCCTTAATGACTGCTGAAGCGAACGGACTTCTTGAGGAATCCCGGTTTGATCTGGATTCCAACGATGATTTGCGGGTCTATTATCGTGCCCATGAAGAAGGTGCGGCGACGATAAATAACTACATTAAAGATTGACGTCAACCGGATTCAATTTTATAAGGGAGCAGACTCTGATATCAGGTATGCTCCTTTTTTTTGGTGTATCAGTGGGGCAGGAAAAGGAGATTACTTTGGCGATTTGCTGAAGTTAGATAGATAATACCGGGGCAATAAAGGGAAATTGCAGAGGAGGAGCAGACGATGAACAGAAACGGTCAATATTTCATCGGAGACATGAGCCGCATTTGCAACATATCGAAAAAGGCGTTGCGTTATTATGATGAAATCAACCTCATCCCCTCGCACAGAGAGGATTGTAACAATTACCGATATTATACAGAAGAGTCGCTATTAGCTGTCCCGGTTATTAAGTATTACAAACAGATGGGGTTTACTCTCGAGCAGATGAAGGAGTTTATAGAGGGGGTAAATTCCAATGTTTTTCGCTCCATACAGTCCTCGTTTCAAGCAAAGCTCGTTGAACTGGCTGATGAACAGGAGAAAAGTCGCAGAAAAACAATTTCAGTTAAGGATTGGCATGATCTCATCCTTGAGGCACAAGCGGTGATAGAACACCACAGCACCGATGTATCCATAAAATTCGTAGAGCCTGCTACACTGCTCTTTCAGGACCAGATCTACGCAAATAACATCAAGGCTTCAATCATCAACATCGAATTCACCAAGCATGTTGAAGATATCCAAAATGAGATTACTGGTCCGGTGATCATCAATTACTCATCCCGCAAGGCAAGAGTTGCAAACAAGGACCAGAAGATAAAGATGCTGCAGAAGACCATCATTCCTTGCCGGGAGGAAAATCTTTATCATTTTGGTGGATACCTGATGTTATCCTGTTACCACGTAGGGGCTCACGAGAACATACCGGAGACATACCGCAAGATTGAGCGTTGGGCAAAGGATAGTGGATATGTGCTTGGAGAAGAGACATTTGAGCGCTACGTGACCGATTACTGGACCACCCGCAACAGATCGAAATTTGTTACGGAAATACTCATCAAGGCTGTACGCTCTGAGGGGGCGGGAAACACAATTATTTAAAAAGGGATGGAGTTGCCAGACCTTTTAGAGGATTGAGTTCCCTCATCCGAGGTTTCAGTCGAAAGACTGTACGCAGTCAGTTTATCAAGCCAAAATTGCCGTGACGGGGGCAAATGATTTGTCCCTCGTTACGAGTACCCACCCTTGCCCCGCATGTGTACCAAACTGCCGGCAACCATTCCAAACCACTTTTTTTGCCGCCATTCTCATAGGAATACACTCGAGACCTGTTCGAGTCTCACCAGGATTCACCTTTATAACGTATTGCACGCAGTTGACTTTGCCTTGGCAATATAGGAGCAACGTGAAGCAAAAATAGCGTGTCGAGAAAAGCATCTCCACAAGGAGGGCAGGATGTTTATGCCAAGTGGAGAACAGAGCCAGGCATGTGGGGAACTTTCTCAGTAAAAGCGATGCGGCCCTTGTGGTCTTAATAGTGACGGTTACAGGTGCTTATCTGAAGAAGCCGGTGACCTGTCGGGTTCGGTTCTTTCCAGATAGTGGATCCTGAAAAGAACAGGGGTCCCAAATTTACGGGACCCCTGTATAGACGGGAATTCTGTTATCCAGGGTGCTGTTAATCAGCCTTTTCAGCCTGTTTTTTTTCTGCTATATGCGGTTCGTTAGGGCAGGATGTGGCCTGGCGAATCTCAGATTGGGGCAGATCATTCTGATCATAACAGTAGATACCGCAATTGAGACATCTTTGGGATTCCGTCAGACACTGTTGCTCACTGATCGTGCCTTCCACCTCTCTGAAGTTGCCCATTCGTTCTTCAAGTGAGATCATTGGTTTAACAGCTCTACTATTGAGTGGAGCTACGTTGATGAGCGAGTCGACCATTGCCTGAGGCACCATCTCGCGTTGCCTGTCCTCGATGGGTGGAATCTCCCCGGTAGTTACATAGTAATGAATCGAGCGGGCAGCGTATCTGCCGCCGGCCACCGCTTCGACCAGGAGGCGAGGGCCGGTGAAACAGTCGCCGCCTGTAAAGACACCTTCAATGTTGGTCTCAAGTGTTTCCTCTTTACCGTCGATGGTACCGTAACGGGTTCGCTCCAAGCCGTCTGCTTCGACAATTTCATCCAGTTCGGCTGCCTGGCCGACAGCTTGAATGACTACGTCACAGGGGATAATTTCATTAGAGCCTTCAACGGGGATACAGTCAGGCAAGCTGCCCGGGTTTTGTTTCAGGGTAACTTCCTGCACTTCCATACCGGTCAGTTTGCCATCTTCACCGACAAAGCGAACCGGGGAAAGCAGGCAGCGCATGATAACACCTTCGTTTTCCGCGTCCGTTATTTCGTGGGCATTGGCCTCCATCAGGTCACGGGAGAAACGGAAGGTAAGGATCACCTCTTCTGCCCCGGCCCTGAGGGCGGAACGGGCGCAATCCATGGCTACGTTACCGGCACCGATGATAACGAATCTTTTCCCTTTGATGATCTCCTCGTCTGTGTGGAAACGTCTCAGGTAATCGATACCGCTATAGATACCTTTTAATTCCTTACCCTCGAACGGCAACAGGCGGCCCTGCCAAAGACCGATGGCAAGAAAGATTGCATCAAACCCCTGGGCCTTGAGTGCGTGAATATTGAAATCTCGTCCAAGCTTGACACCGGTGTGTGCCTCAACGCCGAGTTCGAGAACCCCGTCGATGTCCCATTCATACTGTTCCTCGGACAGACGGTAATCCGGAATGCCGTAAAGAGGCATGCCGCCAAGTTTAGGCATTTGTTCAAAAATTTCAACATGATGACCAAGGCGTCTGAGATAGTATGCAGCCGTCAGACCTGATGGACCTGCACCAACTACTGCAACCTTTTTCCCGGTATCGGGTGCAATTGAGACCTGCATACGCTCGCCGCTGTTGCGTTCCCAGTCGGCAACAAAGCGTTTGACTGCATTAATGGCCAGTGGGTCGTCCTGTGTTTGGCGACGACATTCGGTGGCGCACAGTTCAGGACAGACTCGACCGGTTGCAACAGGTAACGGGTTGTTGTCTTTTACGGTCGCCAATGCGGCACCGTACTCTCCGTTACGTGCATGGGCCAGATATTTCGGAATGTTGATCTGGGCCGGACATCTCTGGCGGCATGGTGAAAGGCATTGGGTATACTGGTTCCAGTGCAGAATCCTGGTTTTTTCGCCAACCAGCTTGATGATTCCTTTCGGGCAGGCGGCAACACAACTGCCACAGCCCACGCAACGGTCGGGATGAAATTGTGGCAGTCCCGATTCAGGGTCCATAGTGATCGCGCCGAACTTACAGGCCTTACGGCAGGAACCCAGGCCAAGACAGCCATTTTCACAGCGTATGTAACCATGATAAAGCTGGAGGGCGGCGCGGCAGTCCTCCATGCCGGAGTAGTTATATTTACGGGCGGCTCTGTAGCCGCCTTCACAGGTAGCACAGGCGAGAGAAGGTTCTGAACCTGCTACGTCGTAACCGAGATACGCGCCAATGGCTTCAGCGGTTTCAGTGCCGCCAACCACACAGGCATTTACTTCTAATTCTCCCTTAACCATTGCCTCGGCTGAGGCGCTGCAGCCAGCCTGTCCACATCCACCACAGTTGGCGCCTGGCAGAAGGTTGGTCACAGCTTCGATTCGGGGATCTTCCTCCACATGAAAAATTCGGGCTGCTATGCCAAGAATGACAGCGGCCACAAAAGCGATTCCGACTAATAGGAGTACCGGGGTAGTCACAATAATTCTCCTTAATTCCCTGTTAGGTTATAACCGGGCAACTTAGGCCATTCCTTGAAAGCCCATAAAAGCCAAAGCCATGATTCCCGCTGTTACCAGCGCGATAGCTGTGCCTTGTAATGAATGCGGCACAGCAGAGATTTGCAGCCGTACACGAATGCCGGCAAACAAGATCAGGGCCAGGCCATAACCAAGGGCGCTGGTCGTTGAAAAGACCAGCATATTTACAAACCCCATTTCATTTTTGGCGATGAGCAGAGCCACACCCATGACAGCACAGTTCGTGGTGATCAGGGGCAGGTAGACTCCCAACGCATTGTAGAGTGTTCGACTCTTTTTCTTTAAGATGATTTCCACCAGCTGAACCAGTGAGGCGATGATCAGGATGAAGCTCAGCGTCTTCAGGAATTCCAGATCATACGGCTGGAGAACATAGGTGAAAACCGACCAGGTGAAAATGGAGGCAAGCAGTGTCACGAAGACGATTGCCGCCGCCATACCCATGGCCGTTTCAAGTTTTTTGGAAACACCAAGAAACGGGCAGTTGCCTAAATATTGGGCCAACAGAATGTTGTTGACGAAAGTTGCTGAAATAGCAAGATAAATAAGGTCCATAGCTGTTATCCCCCTTATCCCTGTATAAACTTCTCGCCGCGCCAGCGGGAGAAGAGGTTTTGGAGAGCGAGCAGGGACCCGATGGTAACAAAGGCACCTGGCGCTGATACAAGAAAAGTCATTGGCTCGAAAGCTTCACCAAAGACTGGCAATCCAAACCAGGTTCCGGCACCGAAGATCTCGCGGACAGAACCGATAAGGGTCAGTGACAGGGCATATCCTGCGCCGACACTTAAGCCGTCGACCATCGAGTTGAACGGAGGATTTTTGGATGCGAACCCTTCCGCCCGACCGAGAACGATGCAGTTAACGACGATCAGGGGAATGTAGATGCCGAGCTGTTCGGAAAGAGGGAAAAAATACGCTTTCATAATGATCTCAACGATTGAGACCAGTGTTGCAATAATGACGATGTATGAAGCGATACGCACCTTGCTGGGGATGATATTGCGTAACGCGGAAATAGCACCATTGGAGAGGATCAGTACAAAGGCGGTTGCGAGGCCCATACCGAATCCGTTCTCTGCGGACATGGTAACCGCCAGTGATGGACATAATCCAAGCACCAGGCGAAAGGGTGGTATTCTCTTCCAAAGTCCGGCAGTAAGTGTTTGTTGAAGTTTCTCAGCCATAGCTACGCATCCTTTTGAAGCTTGGAGATCGCTTGAATGATCTCATCTCTGTAGTCACGTACATAGTTTATTACTTCGTTGGTACCTCTCACCGCAGCGCCTGATGTAAATGAAGCGCCGCTGATGGCATCGATCTGGCCACCGTCAGCTGTGAGTGCTATGGGGCTGTCCGTCGGTAAGTCTTGCCATTGTTTCCTGAAAGTAATTTCTTCGATTCTGGCTCCAAGGCCTGGGGTCTCGCTGTGGCTGACCACCTCCATGCCTGTCATGCGTTCGGCGGCGAGGTCAATACCGATCATCAGTTTGAGGTCCCCGCCGTAACCGCCTTTGCCAATGGCCTCAACGGCAATTGTGGAAACCTTTTGATCCTTTATGGTGAAAAATACTGGGATCTCTTGCTCGTTCAACTCCATGACCACTTTATTACCCAGTACTTCCTTGGCAGGTTTGTTAAAGAGTCGCTCAAGTGCGGGACCCCTCACATAGAGATCGGTCTGTTCCTCTATTTTGGGTGCGAGCTTGACGTTGGCTGCGGTGAGGGCGGCAGAGCAGAACCCGGCAATCAGGGAGAGCACCACCACCATGCGTACTATCTCAGACATTTTTAGCCCCCTTGACTTTCGGTTTGATCATATCGAGCAGAGGTGCGCAGAGATTGGCCAGCAGCACGGCGAAGACGATGCCGTCAACATGTTTGGAGTACCCCCGGACGAGAATCAGTAACACACCGGCAAGAACACCGTAAAGAAAAAGAGGCAGTTTGTTTACGGGTGAGGTGGTGTGGTCTGTAAGGAGGAAAAATCCCATGAATACTGTACCTCCGCTCAGCAGGTAAAATGCAGGGCTTGCGAAGAGTTCGGGATTGGTCTTATGCAGCAGGGCCGCGGTAGTTAACAGACCGATCAGGAAACCTGCTGGTAATTGCCACTGGATTTCACGCAGTGCAAGCAGAAATATTCCGCCTATAAGAATAAACAGCACCATCCCCTCTGCTGTGCCTGCTATCTGCCGGCCGACCAGAAGATCGAGTGAACTGTAGTAAGACTCTGCCCCGGCTCCCATGGACTTCAACAGTCTCAGAGGTTCGACCATGGTAACTGACCAGTCGAGATCTTTGAGGGCGGCTGTGTGATCCATCCGGGCAGGCCAGGAAAGATGCAGAACAGCCAACGCAAGAACTGCGGGCTGAGCAGGGTAGGCTCCTACTCCGCCAAAGAATTTTTTGCCTATCCCGATCATGACCAGACAACCGATGAGAACCAGCCACCATGACGCGTTGAGGGGCATCATGAATGCGAGGAGCAGTCCCAGGCTAACGCTGCTCCAGTTGGAGGTAAGATCCCGGGAAGGAGCGAGCTTTTCTGATACCAGATCGATGAGAACCGAGAAAAGAACGCATAGGCCGAAGATGCGCACGGCAGCAGGGCCAAAATAATATACACTGGCGAGCATGGCGGGTACGAGGGCAACAACCCAGCGCTGGTAGATTTCCGCCAGTCCGCTGCCAAGCCGATAGTGGGGGCCCACGGCAACATCAAGCATGTGTGTCTCTGGAGGAGACTGCTGTTGGAACGATTGTATTTCTTTCATTGGTTGTCTCCCGTAATCCAGTTGTAACGCTCACCGTGAACCATTTCGTGATTGCAGAAATGGAGGAGCTGAACGATTGGTCTCTCTGCAGGACATACGCCGGCGCAGAGCCCACACTCGTGGCAAGCTTCCGGGTGATAGTTCTTTGCTTCCTGGATTTGTCCGAACTCTATCATTCTGTTCACCAGATGTACCTGGATGTTTTCTGGACAGGCACGGGCGCATCTACCACAGTTGATACAAGGGGCGATGCTATCGAAAGGTGAGAGATCCTCGGTAATGAGATAGATACCGTTGTTATAGGTGAGCGGTGTCGAGTCAGTATACTGGGCAAATCCCATCATTGGGCCGCCAACCACGTGCCGGGAATAATCTGAAGGATTCAAGCCCTGGCTGGTAAGTATATGGGCGATGGAACTGCCCAATGGAAAACGAACTGTAATAGCCTGCTCGATATCGGGGCCGCTGATGGTGACACATTTCTGGGTGAGTGATGACTTTCCATTAAGAGCGTCAACCATGGCGAGTAAAAACTCGACATCAAGTACTGCTATTCCGTGGTACCTGTAGCTTTCACGGTTCGGTATTCTCTGACCCACAATTTTGGAGACGATATCACGCTCGATGCGCCCTGAATAATGTTGAGGAATGAATTCAAGTTCGGCAATGTCCGCAAATTTCTGCCATGCCCAGGAGCGGAACTGCTGGGGTAGAGTCATGCATACACGGGCACCGGGGAGCAGTGCACCTATCCGTTGAAGTCCTTCAGCCACTTTGTCAGCATGTTGCTCCAGAAGAATTTGCGAGGTGACAATGGTTGGCTCCTGGCGGACACCCGTAACGATGAAGGCCTTGATTGGCGGCAAAGCGGGAATTACCTCATCGTCATCACTGTATTCGCGCCCGGACATGGACCAGGGCGGAGCGACGCCTGCGGTACGAAGACGTTTCAGCGCGATTTCATAATCATCTGTTGAAGAGGCGGCCGCGGTACTCGCAAAGAGTTCCTCGGGATCTATGGGCTCTTCTCCATTACCCTCAATGATAATGGCTGGAGAATGGTAGCTCTGAGCTGTCCAGATACTGGTAATGTCTTTGACTGTACCGCTGATAGAGGCACAGAGACAGTTTCCAATAGGGGATTTTGCGATAACCTGTCCTTTGCGTACTACGTCATCTATTGCAACTGTGGGCTGATATCGAACCCTGCCAGGATACTCGATGGGGATGACTACCCGATCGGGATCAGGAACCTGGCGAATCTCAGGATCATAGTTTGTCAAAGCCTTAAGCATTGGCTTTTTCTTGAATAATTTCAGCAGTCCCTGCATTATAAATTCCTCATCGTAAGTGGCATGCACCGCATGACACTTCTCCACTATCGGTGGCGAATCTGTCTGGAGCGGTCTCAAGATGGCAGTTAGAACAATTTAAATGAAATACCTCAGAGATTGTACCTGGAGAATGACATCCCAGACAGGTATGTTCTTCTATTTCAAGATACTCATCGTGCTCCATGATTTCCGGCGAATAATCATCATCGTGACATTCTGTACAGCTGATTGAATCCGGTTCACTCTGCTGAGCGCCGGGATGGCACTCTCTGCAGGAAATTGCTTCGACGTTGTCACTGTTTTGTTCGTGACAGGTAGAGCAGTCGCGACTGTGGATTTCCTTGAGTCGGTCATGGCTGACATCATCGGCGGAAAACCCTTCATCATGACATTCGATGCATGCAGTGACAGGCTCGGCGCTATAAAGTTCATGATGACAAACAGCACATGACTCTGCGTTACTGCTGTGTTTGCTGTGATCAAACAAAACTGCACCTGCGCTGCTTTGCAAATAGAGTCTATTTGTTTCAGCAGGTTCGTTAGGGACAAAACCGCTCAAAACGGCCCCGGCCCCGGCAATAATTGTCACGACCGTTAGTGATCGTATCCAGTTCCTACGCTTCCTGTGGCTACCACTCATGACTATCCCTTAAAATAAGTCGTTCGTTGTCTTCCTCGCTCATCGTGTACCAGCGGCACGTCCGGCGGACACAGAGCAAGAGTTTCAATTTTATCGAATTGGAAACCGAGACATTGAATTTAACGAGCTTGCACCCGTCCTCTTTGCAGAGTTGGTCCGGTTCAATAAGTGACGTGTTACAGTGAGGGCAGAGAACATCAGTCAGTTCTTCATCGTCCTCGACATGAATATTACTTTCTCGATCAAGAACGTTGAGGGAGGGAGTAACCCTGCTGATACCGGTTTCTCCACGGCTGTTAACAATTTGGAAGACGGCCTTGCCCTCTTCGTTGAGAGCTTTGTCGCAATGAGGGCACCAGCAGTTAAAATAGGTATCCTTTTTGATATGAGAGCGTTCCATTAAAGGACTCTTTGCTTCAACATCGTCTTTCCTGGGCGCAGATAATCCTACAGCTTTCTCTTTCATCTCTTACTCCGTTAGAGTGGGGGGATCGAATGATGCTCTTGAAGGACGTACTATAGCTTAAAGGATAACGGGACACATAGACAAAGGTGTATGAAAATCCTGTTAGCCACTGTGCTTCATTAAAAAAACAGCAATTATAATTTAAGGGTCAGATCCCCTTGAACCGGAACGATTCGATCTTAGCGAAACCTCAAAAGACTGGCAACCTTTTTAGAGATCTTGCTACGAGCGATTTTCACTTACAATCAGTACTATGTTAAGGCTTCATAAGGTGAATTGATACCTTTTATCTAATAGATAACGATAGTAAAGGTGTCACACAAGTTAGACAAGCCGGAATCAACAACACGATATTGTGGATAAATGTTTATCCTTGAGGGGCGATGTAAACGGTTAGGTTGTGAGGGTGGCGTGATGGAAGGTGGAAGACAATTATCTGCCGTGGTTACGAATTTTAACAATCAAAAAAATATAAAAAAAATTTTTAAGGTGTAGGGAGTAGACAAAATAGGTGTCATTGCGGTTGGGCGTAATGTGCATTTTATTCATCTGGCACATCAATTTGATAGAAGAATTGTTAATTATCAGGATATTTTGCAGGGTGTTTTTGGTGAAAAGGAATTGTTCAGGGAATGATGGCCTCTTTTGCTTAAATGATGAAGTCCATTGAGCAGAGAGGGATGGTTGGCTAATTTACAAGCATTAAATGGCCCAAAAAAACAATAGATTACATGCATAATTTCCTGAAACTGATCGAAATTGCTGAGTTCAAAATTATAATACATGGAGAAACGGCAGGTGAGAGGGGGCGTTGGAGGTTGGAAGTTGGAGGTTGGACGTGGGACGTTGGATGTGGGACGTTGGATGTGGAATCTGGGACGACCTGAGAAGTGGTCCCGGCTCATTGGACAGGATCGGGGTATGATTAAGGTGGCCCTCGTGGTATCGTGATATGGGTAATGTCTGTACACCATACCTGTCGATTTTCAGCCCTCTCGATAGGTATGGTTGTTTCTTGTGAGCCGCGTGGGCTGTGCTGGTTCGTGTTTTTTGATATATAGCTACCAGTCCAATTTTTCGCATAAGCCGCTTCACTCTGCGTCGTCCAAGGGAGTACCTGAGATTTCGCAGGTGGCGTCTCATTTGCCGTGTGCCATAAAAAGGTGTCTCGAGAAACTGGGCGTCTATCGGCAGGATCAGCTCACGATTTTCTACACTTTCGCCCTTGGGTTTGTAGTAAAATGTGGACCGTTTGAGACGGAGCAATTCGCATTGGCGACAAATGCTTAGCTGGCCCTGTCTTTTCCACCTGGTAATCATGTTCGCATGAACACCTATTCATGGAAAGTTCAACAAGCGTTGATTCTCCAGTTAATGCTTGAAGGGCAAGCTTTGCTTTGAATTCTGCAGAAAAATTTCTTCGCTGTCTCATAAGTGAAGTCCTCTCGAATGTTTTGACTCGACCTTAACGATCTGTCCAATTTTCCGCACCCATTTCTGAGTGTGCCATATCGATTCGAACGAAGTGGTGAACAGTTCAGGAAACTTTTGCGTTCGTGATGGGAACGCCTGGAGCCTCTTCGCTATCACTACAAAAAATATTTTTGGTTGTGAAAGATAGGGGAGAGGGGGCTTTGGACGTTCGAAAACAAAAGCCCCGATTGGAATGAATCTAATCGGGGCTTTTGTATAAAGAATCGGCGGCGACCTACTCTCCCACACAGTCTCCCATGCAGTGCCATCGGCGATTGATAAGTGACCGCAGGCAGACTTCGAGAGCTGATCCTGAGAGAAGTTCACGGGTTGGGATGGTGCTGCTGGTAAGGAGACGTGAGCCCGGTAATATGGCTATATACCGGGCTCGCAAGCGACGCAGCGAGCGGCGCCATATCGACTCGACCGAAGGGGTGAACTTTTCAGGAAACTTCCGTGTTCGTGATGGGAATGGGTGGAGCCTCTTCGCTATGACTGTAGAAAAACATTTTGGTCGTGAACAGATAGGGGGAGGGGAGAAGTGAGAAGTGTTTAAGAACGCTTTACGTTTTACTTCTGGCTTTTACCCTCAGACCAGTGCTCAATCGCAATTTACACAACAAAAAGCCCCGACCAGAAATAATCTGATCGGGGCTTTTGTATAAAGAATCGGCGGCGACCTACTCTCCCACACAGTCTCCCATGCAGTACCATCGGCGCTGAAGAGCTTAACTTCCGTGTTCGGAATGGGAACGGGTGGAGCCTCTTCGCTATGACCGCCGAAAAACTGTGGTATTTCGGCTGCGGGTTTTACCATGAATCATGATAACTCCCACTAAAAATCGATAATCGAATAGTAGGGTAGTAGTAGTTGTATTTAATCAAAAGAAGTGGATAAGCCGCACGGCTTATTAGTATCAGTTAGCTCCACGTGTTACCACGCTTCCACACCTGACCTATCAACGTTGTAGTCTACAACGAGCCTTCAGATGGCTAATGCCATGGGAAATCTCATCTTAGAGTGGGCTTCCCGCTTAGATGCTTTCAGCGGTTATCCCTTCCGAACTTAGCTACCCAGCAATGCCCTTGGCAGAACAACTGGAACACCATAGGTTCGTCCACCCCGGTCCTCTCGTACTAGGGGAAGATCTCTTCAAATTTCCTGCGCCCGCAACAGATAAGGACCAAACTGTCTCACGACGTTTTAAACCCAGCTCGCGTACCACTTTAATTGGCGAACAGCCAAACCCTTGGGACCTGCTCCAGCCCCAGGATGTGATGAGCCGACATCGAGGTGCCAAACCTCCCCGTCGATATGGACTCTTGGGGGAGATAAGCCTGTTATCCCCGGAGTACCTTTTATCCGTTGAGCGACGACCCTTCCATGCGGAATCGCCGGATCACTAAGACCTACTTTCGTACCTGCTCGACATGTCTGTCTCGCAGTCAAGCTCCCTTATGCCTTTACACTCTACGGCTGGTTTCCAATCAGCCTGAGGGAACCATCGCGCGCCTCCGTTACTCTTTGGGAGGCGACCGCCCCAGTCAAACTACCCACCAGACAATGTCCCGGATCCGGATAACGGATCGCGGTTAGATTCCTAAGATAACAAGGGTGGTATTTCAAGGTTGACTCCATGACCACTGGCGTGGCCACTTCAAAGTCTCCCACCTATCCTACACATGTTACCTCAAAAACCAATGCCAAGCTGTAGTAAAGGTTCACGGGGTCTTTCTG